>NZ_AWFA01000006.1 GCF_000682675.1 Hyphomonas pacifica
CCGGCGCAGCACATTATTGACCCGCGCCATGACCGAGACGAGTTCTTCTTCCGTGCTGCTTTCAAGGTCCGGCCCGCGATAGCGGAACGTGGTCTGGAAGCTGCCATCCTTGTTGAGGACCACGCCCGGTGCGACCATGCAGGCCCAGGGGAGATAGTCGGCCAGCAGGACCGGGGTTTCTGCGTATTCTCTCAGATTCAGCATGTCAGATGCTCCTTGTGCCGCGTGGAGCGTGACGCGACGGCCATGAAATCCGGATCGCTCCGTGCCATGAACACAGCCGCCGAATGCCCCACCGCCCAGAGAACAAGCCCCGGTATCCAGAGCTGCAGGCCCAGGCCGACCGCTGCGGCGAGCGTCCCGATGGCGATGGCGGCCGTGCGGGGCGCGCCCGCCATCAGGATCGGCTCGGTCAGCGAGCGATGGAGAGGGATTTCATAGCCGTCGGCCACTAGATCAGCGCTCCACCGCCGAAGCTGAAGAAGGTCAGGAAGAACGAGGTCGCGGCGAAGGCGATGGAGAGGCCGAACACGATCTGGATCAGCTTGCGCATACCGCCGCTTGTCTCACCAAAGGCCAGCGTCAGGCCGGTGATGGTGATGATGATCACCGCTACAATGCGCGCGACCGGACCCTCGATCGAGGTCAGGATCTGATCGAGCGGGCCTTCCCACGGCATGCCGGAGCCTGCCGCATGGGCCGGGCCTGCGATCATGAGGCCAAGGCCGATACAGGCTGCGACCTGAACCGTTCGGTTCACGGTCTGGAGGTGGTTGTAGAGCGTCATAGGGTTTCTCCATGTTGGACGAGGGACAAAGAGCGGGAGACGAGCGGGGCGGTCTGGTAGCCCTCGCCGTCAAAGCCGGTGACGCGCAGCGCTTCTTCAACGCGGCGCTGGCCGCCCGCGCGGCTCATGAACACGACCACGTCAATCGCTTCCGCGATGAGGTCGAAGGGCGCGCGGGGCGTCGCTTCCAGCGTCAATTGTTCAAGCCGGGCCAATGCGCCGTGGGCGGAGTTCGCATGCAGCGTCGTGATCCCGCCGGGATGGCCGGTGTTCCAGGCCTTCAGGAGATCGAGCGCTTCGGCCCCGCGCACCTCGCCGACAATGATCCGGTCGGGACGCAGGCGCAGGGTTGAGCGGACAAGGTCCTGCAGGCTGGTGCTGCCGGGATGGGTGCGAAGCTGCACTACATTGGGCGCGGCACATCGAAGCTCGCGCGTGTCTTCGAGGATGACGATGCGGTCGTCATGGAGAGAGGGTTCGGCGAGCAAAGCGTTTGTGAAGGTCGTCTTGCCGGAGGACGTGCCGCCCGCGATCAGGATGTTCGCATGCGCCGCTATCGCGTCCTGTAACGCTTGTGCCAGCGCCGGCGCCAGCGCGCCCTGATCGACATAATCGCCGAGTTCAAACGGCGTCGTCGCAGGCTTGCGGATCGAAAAGCACGGCGCCGTCGAGACAGGTGGGAGAAGCCCCTCAAACCGCTCGCCGCTGCCGGGGAGCTCAGCAGAGACGATGGGGGCGGACCGATCACAGGCCTCGCCTATGCTGCTGGCGACAAGGCGGATGATCCGTTCGCGCGCAGTAGCAGGAATACTTTCGGCGCTGACCTCGACCCCTCGCCCGGCCCGTTCGATCCAGATCGAGCCGTCAGGGTTGGCGAGGATTTCGATGACGTCGTCAGCCTCCAGCGCTGCCCGCACCGCGCCTTCGCAGGCAGACCGCAGCATGGATACGCGTCGTTGGTCGGTCTCAAGCGTTCGGGCGGGTGCGGACATCGGGGGAGAGGCTCCTGTCGTTGCTGACAGGTCCAATCCTCTGATTTAACGCTAGTTTCTGATAGTTGGGAAAGTCGCAAATGATCGGGAAAGATCGAGAGGACTTGCAAGACGCCATTGGCCTATCAAGTCCGGGTGACCGGAGACGCGAGAGGGTTCGAATTCGGAGCTAAGAGAGTCCTCCCGCATGTAATGGGCGATTAGAACGCCGAGTAATCGCTCGCAGCGGCTCGCGAGTTTAAAGACGAAGACAGCACTTTTTGTACTTTTTGCCGCTACCACATGGGCAGAGATCATTGCGCCCGATCTTGCGGCGGGTCTTTTTGTCGGTTGTGAGGCGAATTTGGCGCAGCTTCTCTGCACCGGCCTGCAATTCTGGCAACTCTTCTGAAGAGATATCTTCCATTCTCACCCATTGCCAATCGACATCTCGAAGCTGATTGTCAGCATACGTTAGCTCAAGGAGTAAGCGTTCTCTTTCGCCAGCGATTAGCATATGTTCACGTGCCAGCCGTACAGAAACTTTGGCGTTTCTGATTGCGTCATCCCCGACATAGACTAGAGTTGTATTCCCAATATCCAGTCCGCCAACTGTTGAAAACGCGAGTGGCCGACCGCGGCCCAGTTGTTCACGAAGTTCGCGATCTATGCATTCAGAAATGTCCTTGCGTCCATCTCCGCTAAGATCAAGCAAATAGCTGGCAAGCCTAGACCTGCCTTTGCGATCTGAGCCGGCCAAAATTTCCAAAATTTCGATGAAACGCTCTGGAGCGTCTTGACGCAGGGGACACGGAAACGTTGGATCATGTAACCGTTCCGAAAAAAATTTATCGATTGCCGAGTGATATCCGGAGAAATTTATGGTCGCACCTGCGTCGGCAAAGCGCTCTTGGGCATAATCAGCATAGCGATTGTGTTTTAGATAAAGACCAAGGTGATCAAGCTCGTCGTCAAGTTCCAGAAGTTCCGAAGCGAAAGCTGCGTTACGTTGCTCGACGTAATGAAGAAACTCCAGTGGGCTTGAAAATACGTTGCTATAGACGCGTAGATCATCCACAGAGATTGGCCAGATAGCCCGGCTACCTACGTTGATACCCAGCCGTCCTAGATGCTGAGCTTGCGCCGCCATTTCCGTGAAGGGATCCAGTGTTACGGTGCAAATAGTGACTTGACGGAAATCGGTCCTGCATAGCAAGCCAATTGCATTATGGTCAGCGTCGTAAAGCTCAACGCTTTCAGCCGAATTCAGGTACTCGAGGAAACGTTGTCCTTGCGTTGCGGGTCGCAGAAGTAGCGTTTTCAGAGAGCTGATGTAGGCTTCAAAGTCCGTTGCCGGAGGCGTGTGTGTGAACGCTCCGCCTTTGCTTTCGACAATGAAAAGATGATCATCGTATACGACCAGTCCGTCCGTCTCGCACCATTCTTTTTTTGTGTGACCAGGTTTGGGAATCCACTTGTAGTACGCCGACTTAAAGACAGTCGATCCGGGAAGAAGTGCAGCTAGCTGTGCTAATGGTAGTTCTTCAGCAACCGCTTGCTGCCGCACATTCCAAGTCTCCTGATAGTCGGGCTTCTTACGCCGTATGACCCGGCTCATGATACGATAAATGTTGTCACACAGACTGTGGAGGTCAAAGCAACACGCTCTTCCGTCAATACAAATGAAGGGCCGCTTGAATGTCGGCCAAACGCGCAACGGCCAACCCGGGAACGGGCCATTTGCAAAGAAGTCGGTATCCTCGCCCGGACCCCATGTAAGTTCGTCAACCAGATCATTGGACAGAATTGTCAGCTTTCTGACATCGTATAGGTCAAGCCCGATCCATAGCGAGCCAACTCGTTCTCGTCGGTCCCCCCAGTTGTTCTCAGCAATCACATTTTCGAATATTTCCTCAAAGGTTTTGTTGCCATATTGGCCAGTCTGAACTTTCGTAGTCACTGCATTCAGCGAATCTTGTCGAAATGATTCCATTTCTTCGAATGCGATCTGGATGCCTTTCGTCAATGAGGCGACGATCTTCATGATTTCGTCAACGAACGTGTCAGCGCTGATCCCGAACATTTCTTCCATGACGTCCGAGTGGGGCGCGAAGAGATCACGCAAATGTGCCTCCTCCAGAACCTGATACCGTTCTCCACGAACGTTACACCAGTACATTTGGGCCTTGAAGAAGAACTCCTCGAACTTCAGGTCTAACGCTGGGTCCTCTTTCAGCGCTTTTGCCGTACGGCAAATCTGGTAGGAGGTGTTCAACTTCATGAAGAGCGCATCGACACTCTCGCGAAGCTGATTCCAGTCTTCTTCGGTAACTTCAGGTTTGACGACTGGCGCTGGCGGTACGGACGCAATGATACTTTGAATGTAGTCTACCATCCGCATCGCTAAAGCGTCCTCTGGCCCAACGTCCGCTTCAGCGTTGACGCCCATATGACGCGCAGCAAGTTCCCACCAAGCGCGGTGCAGTAATTGGCTCGCGGGTAGTTGGCTGACTTGTGTTGCTATGCCGATCACAAGCGAATCGATTTCGGCTACGACAGCATCAAATGCTTCAGCTTGTTTTGCCTGCAGTTCCGCAAGTTGTTCGGCCGTGAGGTGTGATTGCCAGACAACGTCCTTTCCGAACCGTGCAACAGTCAGCGCTTCGTTTCCAAAGACCTCGTCAGGCCTTGCCCGGCGCGCTTTTTTTCTCTTGCGGCGTTTCAACGACAGACCTTTCTTATTTTTGAAATCGCGAAGATAACTCAGGTTGCTTTCAATGTATCATGCGAAGTGCCCGACGATTCGGATAAAGTGCACAGACAACGGGGTTGCTCACGATCATCGCCCACGATGAAATAATTAGTTCTCGAGAATTTTTCTCGGCCTGAGCAGCCCGTCTAATTGGCACCGACGGCGACCATGATCTTCCTACTGAGAATCATGTGTTGAAGGCGGAAAAACCCGCTTTGACAACGGTTCATCGGACGCAACGCGCCTCGCGACCTGATCGATAAAAAACTCGAACCTCCGCTGGCCGAGGATCTGGGCCGCGTCGCGCTCGGCTTCGGGTATCGGGTCTGTTCGGGTCAGCCAGTAAAGGACGAACTGGCCGAGGGTTTCGAGGCAGAGCGCTAGGTCCCGCTCCATGGCGTTCTGACGTTTCTCAATCCGGCCGACGCGCTGCAGAAGGAGATCGTCCCGAGCTGCATTGCGCTGAGGATCGAGATAGGCTCTCAGCGCATCTTCCATGATCGCGGATTTCGTCGCGCCGGGCGCAAGTACCATCTCTTCAAGTATACGATGCATCTCGTGGGAGAGGCGAATGTTGACGCGTGGCTTCATGGTCAGAATTTCGGAAAGAAGTCGCCGTCTGCGCGGTCCATGCCAAGGGCGCGCTCTGCGGGTTTCAGCGTCTTGACGGCCAGATCATCCAGATCGCTGTCTCTTGCTTCCTGTTCAGGCTCTTGTGCTGGCTCAGGAGTGTCGCGCTCCGGCGGATCGAGGCTGGGCGTCTGGCTGTGTTGCAGTCCTCCCTCGTCAGAGCCAGTATCTTTGTCCGCAAACGACGCGACTTCTGCTTTTGCCAGCACGCCATCCCAGTCATGTTTGCGTTGCTCAGGCAGGACCGGATCGACGGGCGGCGGCTGAACCCGCGAGGTGAAGTTCCTGTCTTCGAAATAGCGAAGCTTCTTCGCCTTCAATGGCCGCGCGCCGGAGACCATGACGAGTTCTTCGTCAGGGGGCAGCTGCATCACCTCGCCGGGTGTGAGGAGCGGCCTTTGGGTTTCCTGGGCCGAGACCATGACATGGGAGAGCCAGGGCGCGAGGCGATGGCCGGCATAGTTGCGCTGCGCGCGTTGCTGCGTGGTTGTTCCGAGGGCATCAGATATGCGCTTGGCGGTGCGCTCGTCATTGGTCGCAAAGGCGATGCGTACATGGCAATTGTCGAGAATGGCATTGTTCGGCCCATAGGCCTTTTCGATCTGGTTCAGCGACTGGGCGATGAGATAGGCCCGCATGCCATAGCCCGCCATGAAGGCGAGCGCGCTTTCGAAGAAGTCAAGCCGTCCGAGCGCCGGAAACTCATCCAGCATCATCAACACCTTGTGGCGGCGCTCACCCTTTCTGGGCAGCTCCTCTGTCAGCCTGCGTCCGATCTGATTCAGGATCAGCCGCACGAGCGGCTTGGTGCGGGATATGTCGGAGGGCGGGATGACGAGATAGAGCGAGCATGGGTGTTTCCCATCGATAAGGTCAGCAATGCGCCAGTCACTGGCGCTGGTGGCGCGGGCGATGACCGGGTCGCGATAAAGCCCCAGAAAACTCATGGCGGTGGAGAGAACGCCGGATCGCTCATTCTCGGACTTGTTCAGGAGTTCGCGGGCCGCCTGCGCCACAATCGGGTGCACAGCGTCGCCCAGATGCGGGGTATTCATCATGGCTGACAGGGTCGCCTCGAAGCTGCGCTCCGGATCGGACAGGAACCGCGCGCAACCAGCCAGCGTCTTGTCTTCTTCGGCATAGAGCACGTGCAGGATGACACCGACCAGGAGCGCATGCCCGGTCTTCTCCCAGTGATTGCGGCGCTCCAGCGAGCCTTCCGGGTCGACCAGGATATCGGCGATGTTCTGAACATCGCGCACTTCATTGTCGCCCTGTCGCACCTCCATGAGCGGATTGAACCGAACCGAGCCTGCATCCGTCGGCTCAAAGCGCAGGCAATGGGAAAAGCGCGACCGCCAGCCTGAGGTCAGATCCCAGTTCTCACCCTTGATGTCGTGTATGACCGCGCTGCCGGTCCAGCCGAGAAGGGTTGGTACAACCAGCCCCACACCCTTGCCGGAGCGGGTCGGCGCGAAGGCCATGACGTGTTCGGGGCCGTCATGGCGCAGATAGGCGGATTTCCAGCGCCCGAGAAACACACCGTCCTCGACCAGCAGGCCTGCTTTGCTCACATCGCGCGCGCTTGCCCATCGGGCGGAGCCATAGGTGGTCAGGTGCTTCTTTGATCGCGCCCGCAGCAGCGAGCCGATCACGGCGACCACCGCGCCCAGAAACCCGCCACCCGCCGCCATCAATCCGCCGCGCGCAAACACGCCCGGCGCATAGGCTTCGTAGGCGTACCACCACTGGAACAGACGCCAGGGGCGATAGATGGGCGTATCGCCAAGCATGAACCAGGGTCGTCCAAGCCCCGGCTGGTAGCCAAGCGCCCCTGCGGTCCACTGGGTCGCGCCCCAGATCGAGAACAGGATGATCAGGCAAACCAGACAGAAGGTGCCGATAAGAACTTTTGTGCCGGTCATGGTGCGCTCCGAACAGACAAGGGGAGCGCTCAAGCATCAGCCAAAGCGAAGCCATCGCCCAGACGGGAAAGGCGCAAGAATTCGCAAGGCAAGGACTAGGCGGCTTTCAACTGTGAAGCGTCATTTTCCCGATTGCGAGAATCGTTAATCCCGCCTAACGTGCGTGTGCAACCAGTTTCTGTGTGAGCAAAGTTACTGGATCAATCATGTCGGCAGGAGGACATGGTCGGAATGAACAAGTCGGAGCTTCGCTGGGGCGTCGAGCGGCGTCTCGAATTCATCGAGTTCCGGCTATATTGGGAGGGGCATGTGAACCGCGGCGATGTGATGGAAGTTTTCGGCGTTTCGGTGAACCAGGCTTCGACCGATCTCAACCGCTATCTCGAGCTCGCGCCGGGCAACATGCTCTACGACAAGAGCGAACGCACTTATGTGCGCGGCGATCACTTTGCGCCGAAGTTTCTGCAGCCCGATGCGGGGCGATATCTATCACAGCTTCATTTGCTGGATCAGGGGATTGTGGAGCGGTCCGACGCCTGGCTCGGCAGTCTCCCGGAATTCGAAGCCTCGCCTACCCCAGCGCGCGGCGTCGAGGCCCCGATCCTCCGTTCGGTCCTGAGGGCTATCGAGAACCGAGAGGCCATTGAGGTTCGCTACCAGTCTATGTCGCAGCCTGAACCGGCATGGCGCTGGATCGCACCCCACGCGCTCGGATTTGACGGGTTCCGCTGGCATGCCCGGGCGTGGTGTTTCAAGGACGCTGCCTTCAAGGACTTTGTGCTTTCGCGGATCCTGAAAGACCGCGCGCGCAAACCATCAGAGATTGATCCGCAAACGGATCGCAACTGGCACAAGACGGTCGATCTGGTGATCGCCCCGCACCCGGACCTCTCGGATGCCCAAAAGGCCGCCGTGGCTCTCGACTATGGAATGACCGACGGTCACGCGACACTAACCGTCAGAAACGCCATGCTCTACTACTCGCTGCGGCGTCTTGGCCTCGACACGGATCCTTCAGTGCGCGAACCGAAGGACCAGCAAATCGTCTTAAAGAACCGGCTGGACACCGCTGGTTTCGCAACCACCAATCTGACGTGAGTGAAATGCCATGAAAGCATTCGACTTCGACCAGCATTTGATCACGGCATACGAACGGTTCTCGCGTTCCTTCACCTCAATCCGATCAGATGACCTGAGAGCTGAAATAGATCGGCAATATGACGAAGGGCGCTTCTGGCCTGAGGCGTTGCTGTCGCTCAATCCCCGATATCGGTCGGACAAAAACATCGATGAACTTGTAGCCACGGGTGATCTGGATGACGCCACTGGCAGGGTCTTTCGTTTTGGCGACGTTCCGATGACCTTCTATCGGCACCAGGCCGAAGCCATCGCCAAGGCGAAAGCAGGCAAGAGTTTCGTCGTCACGACCGGCACGGGATCAGGAAAATCCATGTGCTTCTTTGTGCCGGTGGTGGATGCAATTATTCGGGCTTTGCGGGCAGGAAAGCCAAGAAAGACGAGAGCCATCATCGTTTATCCAATGAACGCGCTGGCGAATAGTCAATTGAAGGAGATCGACAAGTTCATCAGCCAGTCGGGCCTTCCGGAGAATATCCGTCCAGTGATCAAGCGATATACTGGTCAGGAAAGCCAGGAGGAACGCCAGAAAATTGCAGCCAATCCTCCTGATATTCTGCTTACCAACTACATGATGGCAGAACTGCTTCTGACACGGCAGGACAAGCTAGATGCGCAAGTGGTCGAGAACGCGAGTGGCTTGGAATTCATCATCCTTGATGAGCTTCACACCTACAGGGGACGCCAAGGTGCAGACGTTGCTGTTCTTGTGCGACGCCTTCGCGACCGGTGCGCGCCAGACAAAGCCCCTGTCTGCATCGGTACTTCCGCGACTATGGCGTCCGAGGGCTCAGAAGAAAGTCGGGCCGTTGCGGTCGCAAAGGTCGCCTCTCGTTTGTTCGGCGCTGACATTGGCCCCGATGCCGTCATCGATGAGTCCCTGCAGCGCGCGACGGATGACAAGATCACTCTATCAGATGCTGTCGCTTCACTGCCAGCCGTGCTGGGGGACGACCTTCCCGAAACACTAGATGACTCTACGCTCAGAACCCATGCGCTGGCGGTTTGGGCCGAGCTTGCGCTTGGTCTGGATGACGGCCTCGAGCTCAAACGACAGAAGCCAATGCCTTTTCAGGATGCCGTTGATCGACTCGTGGCGGACAGTGGTTTGGATTCTGAAAAGTGCAAGAGCGTTCTGCAGGAGTTTCTGACCAAAGTCAGCCTGCCAGAATTCGAAAGAGGCGGAAGCGGAGACCGCGCCTTTCTCGCCTTCAAGCTTCACCGCTTCATCTCGGGCGCAGGTGAAGTCTTTACCACCCTGACGAAACAGCCCCGAACGGTTCTGTTTGAAGGGCAGCTCGAAGATCCCACTTCACCAGGCAACCGCCTGTATCCAACGCGTTTCTGCAGAAATTGCGGTCAAGAATATCACGTCGTTACGAAGACTGACGATGATGGCCATACGAAATTTCTGCCGCGAGGGATCGACGATACGCCACTTGAGTCTGAAGACGGATCAGAAGTGGCTGGGTATCTCTGCCCCGTGCCAGACGGCGACTCCGATTTCGTATTCAATGGCGATCTCACCACTTATCCGGAAAGCTGGCTGGAAGAACGCAATGGCGTGGAACGGTTGCGATCTTATCGAAGGCCGCGCGCTCCGGTGTCATTTCTTGTGGAGCCAGACGGGCGTCACGGTTCAGGTGGCCGGGAGTTCTTTTTTATACCCGGCAAATTCGCGTTCTGCCTGTGCTGTCAGGACGAACCCAATCAAGGCATGCGGGAGCGAAGCAAACTTGCGGGCTTGTCGGGTGAAGGCCGAAGCTCGGCGACGACGCTGTTGGTCTCGAGCGCCCTTGAATGGATGAATTCGACCGAGAGTGGTGTTCCGGAGACAAAACGAAAGCTTCTCGGCTTTACGGATAACCGTCAGGACGCGGCGCTGCAGTCTGGTCATTTCAATGACTTTCTTTTCGTCAGTCTCCTCCGCGGCGCGATTTTGCGGGCTATAGTTGACGATGGCGATGACGGCCTCAGCGAGGATGAGTTTGGTCTCAGGGTCGTTAAGGCGCTTGGCTTTGTCTCTTCCAATGCCGGCGCCCGGGTTCATTGGATGCTGGATCCGTCAGCAGGCGCGGTTATTCGCGAGGATGCACAGCGCGCGCTCGCAAAAGTGCTTGCCCATCGGGTCTGGACAGATCTTCGTCGCGGTTGGCGGTACACAAATCCCAGCCTCTCAGTTCTCAATCTGATTGATGTGCGATTTGTTGGCCTCGAGGAAATCGCCCACGACCGCGAGCGGATGATGGCTGTACTTCCGGAGTTGGGAGAGGTCTCGGCCGAGCAACGACAGAAGCTCCTGAAAGAACTGCTCAATGCAATGCTCGCCGGTCTCGCTGTGAACACAGAGTCTCTCGACCTGGCGGTGCTCGACGGCGTGGCGCAAAAATCTCGATCGCTGCTCCGTTCTCCATGGGCAATCGACAGCAAGGAGAAGCCGAGGGGGCGGGCGTCGCTGGTCCAGCGCGCTCCAGGCAAGGGCGTGGTCAGCCTGCGCGAAGAGCAAACGCTCCTCCGTGCAGGTCACAATTCCCGTATCGCCAGACTGATAAACAAGAAGAGCGTTATTGGAACAAAACTTGGCAAGAACGATTATCTGGATTTCCTAGGACGTCTTCTCGAACTTCTGTCTGATGAAGGTCTCGTTGTTCCCGTCGAGATCGACACCAATGTCATGGGCTGGCGGCTCACACCGTCGGCTGTCCGACTCGTGCCCGGTGCCGCACTCCAGGACGCGGCTGCGCGTGGCAATGAGTATTTCCATAACCTGTATCTCACCATTGCGAACGATCTCGCCCTGGGGAGCAGCGCCTATTGGGGGCTGGAAGGTCGGGAACACACCGCGCAAGTATCTCAAAAGCAACGCGAATGGCGCGAATGGCGGTTCCGGTTCGAGAACGACGACCAGACCAATCTGCAGGGGTCTGAATACAGAACCGAGATAAAGGCCACAGGTGAGTCGGACCAGTTCCTACCGGCGCTCTTTTGTTCTCCGACAATGGAGCTCGGTGTTGATATCTCAGCACTGAACGCGGTTTACCTCCGCAACGTGCCGCCAACCCCGGCAAACTATGCGCAGCGCGCGGGACGTGCCGGGCGCTCGGGTCAGGCTGCCGTAGTGGTCGCCTATTGCGCCTCAGGGTCACCACACGATCAATATTTCTTCGAGCGCCGCAACGATATGGTTGCCGGCGTTGTGAGGCCGCCTGCGCTCGACATCACAAATGAAGAGCTTGTTCGCTCCCATCTTCATGCGGTCTGGCTTGCCGAATCAAAGCTCGCCCTGTCCCCGGACATTCCAGAAATACTCGATCTTCAGACGGAGAATTTCCCGCTCAAAGACGACATATTGAGCGCGATAAACAAACCATCGCTCGTCTCATCAGCCGTGGGGCCCATGAAACGCGTGCTGCATGCCATTCTGGCGGCGGACGGGGGGGCGCTTCCTACATGGATGGACGACGCCGATGACTTTGTTCTGAAGGTGGCCATGGAGGCGCCGAGATCGTTTGATCAAGCGTTTGGCCGATGGCGGGAGCTCTACAAGTCGGCACGCAGTCAACTTTCCGAGGCCAATGCGCGATCAGAGATCACAGGACTCTCCGGAGCTGACCGGCGGAAGATAAAGTCTGCGCAAATTCAGGCCAGTGATCAGATTACCATCCTCGAGCAAGGCAAAGCATCGAATGGTTCGGACTTCTATTCGTATCGGTACTTGGCAACCGAGGGCTTTTTGCCGGGGTATAATTTTCCGCGTTTGCCACTTTACGCCTTTATTCCGGGTGAAGACAAAACCGGGTCGTTTTTATCGCGCGCCCGGTTTCTCGCTATTTCCGAGTTTGGCCCACGTAGTCTGATTTATCATGAGGGCCGCGCCTACCGCGTGATGAAAGCGAAGCTCCCTCCTGAGGCGCGGGGCGGGGACGGTTCAGAACTTGCGACAAAGGATATCTTCATCTGCCAGGAGTGCGGCGCTTGCCATGAAGGTGAGGTCGAGCGTTGCCATGGCTGCAATGCACATATGGCCAATGAAGTACCGATTAAGCGAACTCTTCGGATCGACAATGTAGAGGCGATGCCGACCGAGCGCATTTCGGCAAATGACGAAGAGCGTGTGCGGCAGGGCTTTGACATTCAAACGGTCTTCTCATGGCCGCGCAAGGAGGGACAAATTCAGGTCACCGAGGCCGACTATCGGTGTGGAGAAGCAAGTCTGCTGGCGCTCCAGTATGCGAACAGCGCCGAAATCAGTCGGTTGAACAAAGGCCTGAAACGTCGTCGCGACCAAACCGTCTTTGGCTTCTACATTGATCCCCGAACCGGGTACTGGGCCAAGTCCGAAGATGAAGACGCGGAAACAGACGCAGCACCAGACGTTGTAAAGCCAGTCCGCATTGTGCCGATAGTCCGTGATCACAAGAATGCACTTCTCGTCCGGATCAAAGAGCCACAAGCCTATGCACCTGCAACGATCACGACACTCCAGCATGCCCTGCTCAGGGGTATCGAAGTCGTCTACCAGCTGGAGGAAGGTGAAGTGCTGGGCGAGCCTCTACCGGCTCGCGATAATCGCCGGGCGATTTTGGCGTATGAGGCTACAGAGGGTGGCGCGGGCGTCCTGACCCGTCTGATCGATGATCCCAAAGCGATAGCTGAGGTGGCGAGGACAGCATTGGAGCTGATGCACTTTGAGAACATTGAGAAGGCGATTAGCGATGGCGATGCGACATTGCTCACGGACGCTGACGATGAAGCGTGCGTCAGAGGCTGTTATCGGTGCCTGCTCTCATACTTCAACCAGCCCGATCATGAACAGATCGATCGGGCCAGCGATGAAGTGAAGCAGTTGCTTGTAGATCTTGCTCGAGGCGAGACCGTGCTCCAGCAACAAACTAAACCAGATGCGGCGGCTCATCTCTGGCTGAGCGCTTTTGCGGCCGCCAACTTGCCGGAACCCGATGCTCTGCATTTTGAAATCGGAGAAGCGTCGATCGAATATGGCTGGAAAACACATCGCGTCGCGGCGACTTTGAAGCCTCTCACGGATCCGCTGGCCGAACAGGCTCAAGCCCAGGGGTGGGAGCTGGTATTTCTGCCCTCAAGTCCGGGTGAGGGACTTCCGCCAGAGCTGGTTGAATTGCTGGGGGGCAACGCATGAGGGTCAACGTCTCGCCAGGCGATATCGTGCGTGCGCGAGGACGGGAGTGGGTCGCACTGCCGCCACCAGATGGTGATGTGTTGGCGCTTCGGCCTTTGTCCGGCAACGAAAACGACGTGGTGTTGCTGAACCCCGACCTTGAGCTGACGGCGGTCGAACCGGCCCGCTTCGACTTGCCTGCAGACGCCGCGCGCACCGTTCAAGCCAAGGCCGCCCTTTTGAGCGATGCATTGAGGCTTACACTGCGACGCGGTGCAGGTCCTTTCAGATCGGCGGCCCATCTATCTTTCGAGCCTCGCACCTACCAGTTGGTTCCGCTTCTTATGGCCTTGAGGCTCCAGGTGCCACGGCTGCTCATCGCTGATGATGTGGGGATCGGAAAAACCATCGAAGCAGGATTGATCCTCCGCGAGCTCATGGATCGGGGCGAGGTAGATTCGTTCTCAGTGCTTTGTCCGCCGCATCTGGTGGATCAATGGCTCATTGAACTCAAAGACCGGTTCGGGATTGATGCGGTCCCGGTAACCTCGGGGACAGCGACCCGGCTCGAACGTAATCTGCCTCTCGCGCAAACACTCTTTGACGCGTTTCCGTTTACGGTTGTCAGTCTCGACTACATCAAAGCGGAGAAGCGGCGGGACGGGTTTGCAAGGGCGTGTCCTGACTTTGTCATAGTTGATGAAGCTCACGCCTGCGTCGGGACCCACAAGGGCAAGCAGCAGCGTTTCGACCTTCTTCAGGGGCTGGCAAAAGACGCCAATCGCCGACTGATAATGCTGACCGCCACACCGCATTCAGGTGATGAAGAGGCATTTGCGCGGCTTCTGTCACTAATTGATGAGGAATTCGCGAGCGCAGACTTTGACAATACGCGCTATCGAGAGCGCCTTGCACGGCATTTTGTCCAGCGCAGACGTGTGGACCTGATTGAAGGAGACTGGGACGAGACGCGGTCCTTTCCAAAACATGAGACCACGGAATTCTCCTATCGGTTGACGGGACCGCATCTCGATTTCCAGGAGTCGGTTATCGACTATTGTCTGGGAGTCGTTTCGCGCGCCGGCAACCAAAGACGGGATCAAAGATTAGCGTTCTGGGGAACGCTTGCGCTGATGCGCTGCGTTGGGTCGTCACCGGCTGCGGCGCTCAGTGCCCTGAGGAACCGCGCCAGCAATGAGACTGAGCGCCTCGAACCCCGGATATACGACGAAGACGGCGATGACGAAGATGCCGTTGACCTCGAGCCGGGCACGGTCTTCACATCGGATCCTGAACTTCTTGCACTACTCGATCGAGCATCAGGGCTCACAACCGAGACAGACCCGAAAATTGACGCGCTCGTCAGTACTTTGAAACCTCTGATCAAAGACGGGGCAAACCCGGTCGTGTTTTGCCGTTATCTGGCAACTGCGGAATATGTGAAGGAACGGCTTCGCAAAGCTTTTGGCAAACTCACGGTGGAGGTTGTGACCGGCGAGCTGACGCCGGATGAGCGGCGCGACCGTGTCGCCGAAATGGCCTCTGAGGATTCGCAGAAGGACACGCAGCGCATTCTTGTGGCCACCGACTGCCTGTCGGAAGGCATCAATCTTCAGCAACTCTTCGACACCGTGGTTCACTACGATCTTTCGTGGAATCCCACGCGCCACCAGCAGCGGGAGGGCCGCGTTGACCGCTTTGGTCAGCCTGCTGAACTGGTTCGGTCCATCATGATGTTCTCCCCCGACAGCGCGATCGACGGCGCAGTTCTGGACGTCATCTTGCGAAAGGCAGAAGAGATCAGAAAAGCAACCGGCGTCACCGTTCCGCTGCCGGAAGAACGTGGAGCGGTCACAGACGCATTGATGGCGTCGATGATGCTGCGTCGCGGCGGGCAGCAACAACTCGCGCTCGACCTACGTCTTGAAGACGGCACACGGGCCATTGAGACGCGTTGGCGCGATGCCAGCGAGAATGAAAAGAAATCACGCGCGCGATTTGCCCAGAATGCCATGAAGCCGGGTGAAGTCGCACCGGAATGGAACAAGGTGAAAGACCTGCTCGGCTCGCCTGATGACGCTCGGCAGTTCGTTGACCGGGCCATGTCGAAATTTGGCGTACCGCTCGAGAAGAAGGGCCCGGTCCATCTCGCGCATGTGCACGCCCTGGAGCCAAGCCTGAAAGAAAAACTGGATCAGCGCGGGCTCACGGGGTCAGTGAGGCTTGCCACCGCCGAACCTGCGCCTTCGGGAACCAGTCTTCTGACGCGGACCCATCCCTTGACATCCGCTTTGGCGGAAAGCCTGCTCGAAGCCTCTCTCGAACCTGAATCATTGCCAGATCTAGGTATTGGCCGTGTTGGTGCCTGGCCAACTCCAGCGGTCACCGTCGTGACGCGGATTGCCCTACTGCGTCTGCGATACAAGCTGACCATTCACGCCAGAAAAGAAAGACTGCTCCTCGCTGAGGAAGCCGCGCTTGTTGCCCTGCAGGGCGATAAGATCGTTGCGTCTGGAAACGCCGTCCGGGACTGGCTCAGCACACCGGCGACAGCGGACCTCGCCGACATTGCACGCAAGAGACTGACCGATGCAGCCAAAGCCGATCTGCCGATGATGCTTGCGGGTCCGCTGGCAGACTTCATCCGGCAGCGTGCGGAGGAACTCGTCGAAGATCATGCCCGCTTGCGCGCCGCCGCTGGGGCCGCCTCCAGGGTTAGCGTCGAACCAGTGCTGCCGCCGGATGTTATCGGGCTCTTCGTTCTCATACCGGACGGAGCCTAAGCATGGCGCGTCGCCCCGTCACCGACCTTTCCGCCTGGCCTTCGATTAGTCTCGAAGGCAATCTGATTGCGCCCGCCATGCTGGCGCGGATTGATGAACGTGCTGCGCCCGAACAAAGCCCAGAAGAGTATGGCGTGCGCAAAGGCCTTACACTTCGCGAAGACATCTCCACGGCGTTCCGGGTTGGCCAGTCGCATTTTGATGCGTTCAGCAAACAGAGTAATCCTTCGGCCGACGCCACGCGGCGCTTCATTAAGGCCTTCCTGAAGGAGACGTTTGGGTTCGATGATGTCGAAGATGGTGAAGGGCTGATAGCACTCTTTGCGGGCGACAAGCGTATTCCCGTCATTGTCGTACCGCCTGATGAGGAACGGCTCGACCGACGCAGCGCCACGTTGTCGGTCGAGCGCTCGCGCTCGCCCGCCTTTGCGCTTCAGGACTACCTCAACGAAGAAGATGACGCCCTGTGGGGCCTTGCCACAAATGGCACCGTTATTCGCCTGATGCGGGACAACGCCTCCCTGACGCGCCCCGCGTTCATCGAGGCTGACCTTGCACAAATCTTCTCCAATGAGGACGCCGCATCTTTCGGTCTGCTCTGGCTCCTCATTCACCGAAGCCGTTTCGGCAATGCTGGCGCGTCGGCCACCGACTGTGCGCTGGAACGCTGGCGGGAAACGGGAACGAAGGAAGGCGAAGTTGCACGCGACCGGCTCGCAGCACAGGTCAAACTTGCCCTCAATATTCTCGGATCGGGCTTCCTTGAAGCCAATCCGGCGCTCGCGGCCAAGCTTCAGTCTGGCGAGCAAAACCTGACCGAGTGGTTCAACGAACTGCTGCGTCTAGTCTACCGGCTGATCTTCCTGATGGTTGCCGAGGACCGAAACCTTCTGCACCCGAAGGTTTCCAGGGCGGAGGCGCGCAAGCTTTATGCGGATGGTTACAGCCTCGCCCATCTTCGCGCCCAGTGTTTTCGCGGGGCGACCTGGGACCGCCACCATGACCGATTTGAGGGGATCAAGATCGTCTTCCGCGCACTGGCTGGTGGTCAGGAGGCCCTGGCGCTGCCCGCGCTTGGCGGGCTCTTTGCGCCGAACATGCTGCCGAGCCTGGAGACCGCGAAGTTGCGCAACCGCGCCTTCATGGAGGCGCTCTACCGCCTTTCATGGCTGCAGGGCAAAACAGGCATGGCGCCGGTCAACTGGCGCGCCATGGAGACCGAGGAACTAGGCTCCGTCTATGAATCCCTCCTCGAACTCCAGCCCCAGCTTGGCGATGACGGCAAGTCGCTGGTCTTTGCGTCCGAAGCGGCGGAACAGAAGGGCAATCAGCGCAAAACCACCGGTTCCTACTACACGCCCGACAGCCTCGTGCAGGCCCTGCTCGATACCGCGCTCGATCCGGTCCTCGAAAAGACCGAGACCGAAGCGGATGATCCGGAAGCCGCGCTACTAAACCTGTCTGTCATCGATCCCGCCTGCGGGTCGGGTCACTTTCTGCTCGCTGCGGCAAGACGGATTGCCACGCGCGTCGCCCGTATTCGTGCCGACGGCACACCGGCGCAGGAGGATTTCCGCCACGCGCTGCGCGATGTCGCGCGCTCCTGCATTCACGGCGTGGACCGCAATCCGATGGCGGTGGAGCTGACCAAGGTGGCGCTCTGGATCGAGACGGTCGATCCCGGCCTGCCGCTCGGGTTTTTCGATGCGCAAATCCGCTGCGGCGATGCGCTGCTCGGTGTGTTCGATCTGGCTGTTCTGGAAGAAGGTATTCCGGATGCGGCCTACAAGCCGCTAACGGGCGACGACAAGGATGTCGCCAAATACTATCGCGACAAGAACAAGCGCGAGGTCAAAGAGCGGGAGACCATCGCCAGCGGCTTCGGGTTTGCCCGCCAGCAGGATTTCATGCGCGAATTTGCGCGCCTGCGCGCCATGCCGGAAAACACGGTGCGGCAGATCGAGGCCAAGGCTGAGAAGCTTCGTGCCCTGACGGCGGAGGGCGCAATCGCCTGGACGCTGGAGACCGCCTGCGATCTCTATGTCTCAGCCTTCCTCCTGCCCAAGACGAAAGACGATCCGCATGCCGGTCCGGACGGCCTGCCGCGCCGGGGCGCTGAGACCGTACCGACCTCTGGCGCGCTCTGGGAATGGCTGCGCGGCGTGCAACTCTTCGGCCCACTCTTCGCAAACAGCATCGACGCTGCCCGCAAAGCACGCGCTTTCCACTGGCCGCTGGAATTCCCAGACGTCATGCAACACGGTGGGTTCGATGTGGTGCTGGGCAATCCGCCTTGGGAGCGTGTCGAAGTTCAAGAACAGGAAATTTTCGCAACGTCACATCCCGAGATCGCGACTGCAAAGAATGCTTCCCATCGCAAAAGGATGATCGACGCGCTGAGGACTAGCGATCCAAAGAACTTCGCGCGATGGCAGGATGCGCTCCGGACAGCGGCTTTCGAGGTGAATTTTTATAAGGAAAGCGGAAGGTTTCCGCTCGGTAGCCCGGGAAAGGTAAATACCTACGCCGTATTCTCGGACCTGTTTTGGCAGCTAGCACATCCACAAGGCTATTCTGGGTTGATTATTCCGACTGGTCTGGTCGGCGGCTATACGTATCGTGAGTTTCTCGGCGAGCTATTGCGCGCGAGGTCGCTAGTAGCATTCTACGGTTTCGAGAATGAAGACCTTATCTTTCCTCACATCACCAATAAGGTAAAGTTTGGCCTACTGACGGTTGCCGGGCGCAGTGTTGAAATCGAACGACCTTGGTTCACGGCGCACATTCGCCAGCCTGCCGAAATCGCTGATCCCGAGAAGCGTTATTCGCTTACCGTCGATGAAATCCGGGCGATCAATCCGAACACGCTCAATCTGCCAGCGTTTCGCTGGGCCAGAGACGCCAAAGTTACTGCTGTCATCCACACCGTGGCACCGATCTTGATCGAGAAGGACGGAAACACGGTTGTTCGGAATGACTGGCGTGTCACGTTCAAAACGCTTTTTAATATGGCGACTGACTCAGGGCAATTCATGGACCATGAGGACATTGCGCCGCTGATTCTCGAACGCCGAGGCGCGCTCGCTGTCCTCACAGATGGTCGACAAGTCTATCCCCTTTATGAGGGGAAGATGTTCTGGCATTTCGACCACCGGTACGGGACCTACGAGAACCAAACCGAGAAGCAGGCCAACAAAGGCGTTCTCCCTAGGGTGACGGATGCGCAGCATTCCCGGCCAGACTATAGAATTCAGCCCCGTTACTGGGTTGATAGACGGGCAACGCACGACGCGTTGGCCGACGATGCGGACACAGAATGGTTTTTCGCCTGGAGGGATGTTGGACCGTCGGAGCGTAGCTTCGTTGGGACCATCGTGCCGAGAGCCGCAATGGGTCACGCGTCGCCTTATATTTCAGCCGAGTTGCCACCGCCTGAAGTGCTTTCATTGAGCGCGATCCTATCATCTCTGGTGGTCGACTACGCGGTTCGGCAGAAAACAAGCCGAATGACTTTCTTCGTGGTAGAACAGCTTCCTATGCTCGACCGTGAGAAACTGGAGCATGCTCCGATTTGGCTCGGAGAAAGTGCCGGTGCTTGGATTAACCAGCGGGCGATTGAGCTCTTCTACACGAACAGGGAACTCAGCGGACTAGCGGAGAGCATTGGTTCAGCAACATCGCCTTATCGGTGGGATGCCTCCCGTCGTTCGGTATTGCAGGCTGAAATAGATGCCGCTGTTCTGCACCTCTATTCCTTGAACCGCGAACAAGCAGAGTGGCTTCTCGATTCTTTCACCGTTCTCCGCAAATACGAGGAGCGAGACCACGACGAATTTCGCACAAGACGGCTCGTGCTCGAAGCCTATGACGCGATGGCAAAAGCTAAAGCGGATGGGGTCAGCTACCAGACGCCGCTATCACCGCCGCCCGCTGACATCAGCCTTTGTCACGGTGCCGAAGAAGCACGACAGCCTTCAACCACACAACCCATTCAACTCCCACCGCTCGAAGAACTGCCCGATGCAATTTGGGCCTGGCAGCAGGGCGTTCCGGAGCGCGACCGTGTCCGCGCTCAACTTCGCGCCGTCGCTGGTATCGTACCGGAGCCATCGGACGCTCGCCGGATACGTCTCGCAGCGTTGTCCTGCCTTCAGCCGAGCCTGCTTGATGGCTTCCTTTCAGATCAGGATCGTCGCGAATGGCAGCGTCTCATGGCGCATCCTACCGGCGTCACCCAGCTTGTCCCGCCGACCAACGCCGCCTGGGGCGCGGCTTTCAACGAGTTGGTGTCATCGGCCGTTCTCGACGTATCGACAGACGGCAGCAGGTGGAGCGCCGGTGAGCGACTCGATCACTCCACTTTGAGCGCTGACGACCCATCGGTGGCCCGCGCCTTGTTTGCGTGGTCAAGGCTACAATCCGTCGATCTGGAGCAGGGCCTGACTGCGGTCTCGGCAGAGATCATTCCATTCATCAGGGAGGGACGGCTTGCAGCCTGATTTCTTCCAGCCTGAAGAGATCAAGTTCTCCCTGCCGGACGGCCAGGAGGGGCCAAGGTTGTGGGTTCGCCGCGTGGCGCTTTGGCAGGACGCGGGCACGCTTCTGCGGGACATACCACTTCGCCCCGGCGTGAACATTATCTGGTCTCCCGACCTCACCACAAATGGCAAGGGCGCGACACCCCATGGCAGCGGTAAGTCCACCTTCTGTCGGCTGATCCGCTATTGCCTCGGCGAGCGGCACTTCTCGAATGACGAACAGCGCCCGCTGATGCAGCACAAGCTGCCTGACGGTTTCGTTGGGGCAGAGATAATCATTGACGGTGAATGCTGGGTCGTGACGAGACCGATTGGCATGAACCTGCCGTCTCGTGCCGTTCGGGCAGACCGGATAGAAGAGACGTTTGATCAGCTATTGGTCGGGACGGACCCGCCGACGCTCGCGCCCGTTATTTCGGATCGCTTTTGCAAGGCCTATCGTGATCAAGTGCCGGACAATTTGAGGGCAGATCAGGTCTGGGATGTGCTTCTCGCCTGGCTCACCCGCGATCAGGAGTGCCGCCTCGATGATGTGTTCGACTGGCGCTCGAAGCGGTCTGGTTCCGGGTCGCCTGCTCAGGAGCTATCGCTTGAAACCAAGCTGACCGTTGTTCGCCTCGCAATCGGTGCCCTTTCCGCGGAAGAGACTTCGGCAGCCGCGGAAGCACGAACGCTCACACGCGAGCGCGATGGCCTGCGTCAGCAACTTGGCCATCTCGACTGGTTCCAAAACCAGCGCTTTGGTGAGCTGTGCGAAGGCCTTTCCTATCCGACGGACCGCGACCCTGCCGAGGAAACGGTTCGCAGGGAACTGATTGATCGGGCCAATGAGGAATTGGCGAAGGCCACGGGCAATAAGCACACGAAGGGTAGCGCGCCCAGCGCGGAGCTTCAGGGCAAGCGTCGCACCCTGCAGACTGAGCGTACAAAGGTCAGCGACGAACGTGCGGAAGCACAAGCGCTGCTCAACAGCCTTCCCGCTCAGATCGCTGCGAAGCGCTCAGAACAGGGCTTTGAGCGAGCAAGATTGGAAACCGGAGAGATCGTTCGCTGCACGATCTGCCATGTCAGCATTGATGAGGTGAAGGCGAAGGGGTGTGGTGTCTCGCTTGAGCGGTGCGACTTGGATGAAGTTCGAACACGGCTAGACCGCGCTGAAGAGCAAGTGGCGGAATTTGAAAGACAACGCGCTTCACTTCCCATCGAAATTGGGAAGCTGGATGGGGAAATCCTACGCCTGGATCGTGAGATCCGTCAGATCGACGATCAGTTCGTCAAGCTTGAGGGTCAGTTGACCGAAACCAACTCTCGCGTCACGAATGCGCGCGAGCTTGTCCGAGAGGCAACCTGGTTCGACCGTCAGCTGAACGGCAGGCAGGCCATTGTTCGCCGACTTGAAGCGATCGACACAAGGCTTGAAGTTCTTCGCGATTCCATGCGGCGCGAACGTGAACGTGCGTCCACCGCCATTGGTGATCTTGAGACCGTCTTCAAGCAACTGATCTCGAGCCTGATGCCGCGTGGCTGTTCCGGAAGAATCCAGCTTGACGGAAATGGTCTGCATCCGGAGATTCTGTTGGAGCGTGGCGTCGGTCTATCAACCGCAGCCGTGGAGTCCTTCAAGATCGTCGCCTTTGATCTGGCGGCCCTGATCCTCTCGGTGAATGGCAAGGCCAGGATGCCAGCACTTCTAATCCATGACAGCCCACGCGAGGCGGATCTTGACGCCGGAATTTATGCCAACCTCTTCGATTTCGTGCTGGGTTTGGAGGGGCAGGCAGTCCCGACACCATTCCAGTACATCGTCACGACGACGACCGCCCCGTCAGATTCAGCACGCGGTCATGAGGCCATGCGTCTGGAGCTCTCGTCCACCCCGCCGGAGGCGAGGCTCTTCGCAATGGACTTCTGATGATCGAAAATCCTCAATCCTTCGTCGTTTCTACCGAGTGCAGCAAGGCTGCCGAACAGAACGGTTTTCGTCGTCGACTTGGCGAAACAGACGGATGGGCGGCGTTCCAGTCAACAACGGTGCAAGGGACGATCTGGTTCGCGGCTGCCGGGGCATCGGGTCCATGGTATCTGGCGCTGGATCATTCCGGTGTGATCGCTGAATCAGGTCTTGCCACGACGGCCACGAATGGCCCCGGCAAAGCGCGTTTCAGGTTCGAGTCGCTCCGGGAACTCTATGCCGCGCTACCTCGTATCTATGCGCTCGCGTCAAGTCTTCCTGATGCGCCGCTTCGTGTCTTCGAAAAGAAAATCGAAGGCCTTCCCAGATCGACCGAAGCCGAGCGAACAGTTGTACAACGCATTGGGCAGGACGTGTTCCGCGAGAGCTTGCTGGAATACTGGGATGGGAAATGTCCTCTCACTGGGATCGGTGATGCTGCCTTGCTGCGCGCCTCTCACATCATCCCATGGAAAGACTGTGAGTCCGACGCTGAGCGCCTCGATGTGCACAACGGTCTTCTGCTTTCGGCGCTTTGGGACGCAGCCTTCGACAAAGGTCTCGTGACATTCGATGATGGTGGAGAACCTGTCTACTCTTCTGTCCTGGGATCGTCTGCCCGGCAGCATCTCAAGTGGACAAGGCCGATAGTGTTGACTCAAAGCCACATTGTCCGACTGGCTTGGCACAGGAGCAACGTCTTCGTTATCGGCTGAACGATGCTTGGAAGATTGACGCGCCTCACCGCCCAATCCCCCTCGCACGGCCCACGCTCCAGTCGATGCCGCCCGCACGCGCTTTGACGCTGATCTCTGCCCCGCGATAGCGCTCCAGTTCCGGTCGCCAGGGGACGAGGGTAAATTCCTTTGAACGCGTGACCAGCGCAAACCGGCCCTGGGCAAGGTCCACGGGACGCTCATAGACACCGCTGATCGACATGCCGTCTTCGAGCTTCAGGAACGCCCCTTTTCCCCGAATGCCATCGGCGGCGGATTTCAGTTCCTCTGCGGCGAGACGGTCCCTCATGCCGGACTTCAACTGGCCATCCTCTCCGAGCCAGCCTTCACGCTCCAGAAAGGCGCGCCTTGCACTGAGTGCGGATGCCGTTTCCCGGCCAAACCCTTTGCCCGTCAGACTCTCACGATCCACGGCGTCCAGCCAGACAGGTGCGCGGCGTTCGATCTGCGCCTCGACAGACAGCCAGGATTTGACCTCAACCCGCACACCACCGGTTCGTGCCGCTTCGAACCGCGCGGCCTTATCCAGATAGTCCGCACCGATTGCAAAGCGCCCGTCGCTGTCACGGGTGACAAAGCCTGCCCGCCGCATGGCTTCGAGGCGGCGAATATGGGCAAGGCGATAGTCAGGCCGTGAGGCGGGATCGAACGCTTCGTGCAATGCATCAGAAAACATCCCGCAATTCAAAGCGGCGATGCGGGCAATGGTTCGGTCGGACGCGCGCGGTTGGCCGACTGAAGGCAATACCACCACTGATCCCTTTGGCGGCACCGCGCCCGGCAGGGTCTCGCCAAGGCTGACATGCCAGCGCTCACCGTCGAGGGCTTCGAGGATGAGATAGCGGCGATTGCGCAGCTCATCTTCCGGACCGTCGGTCACGACCCGCCCGACAATCGTGCGGGCCTGTTCATGGGCCGGATCATAGACCCTGCCGGAGAGGCCATCGCCAGTGTTAAAGGCGGCGGCGATTTCACGAATGCGGTCGCCCTCGCGGCCAATGGCCTGAAGCCGTTCCTTCCAGCCCTCTTCAAGCGCGAAGGCGCCATCGCCTCGCGCGGACGCAAGCCCCATCCCGCGCAAGTGTTCCAGCCGCCTCTGGATCAGCGCACGGTCAAACCGGCTCAGTTTCTCCATCCCGTACGGGCGTGTCAGATCGCCATCCCGTGCAAGCCGCTCGATCCTGGCATCGAGCCGTGTCAGTCGGCCCGCTGTCACATCGCGTTCCTGAGCCCGCGCAATCTCAAGGTCGCGCCGGGGACCGAGTTCATCTGTCACGATCGCGCTGGCGCGCGTCCGCAGACCTTCTGTCAGATAGTCCCGCGCGATGATGAGATCGCGTCCCAGCTGATCCTTGCCGCGCACAACGATATGGGTGTGGGGGTGGCCGGTATTGTGGTGATCGACGGCGACCCAGTCGAGCTTCGTGCCGAGATCCTTTTCGGCCTGCGCCATGAGCGCGCGCACCGTCTCTCTCTGAGTTCTGAGGTCTGCGGCGTCCTCGGGCGAGACGATGAAGCGGAACTGGTGTCGGTCACTGGCGCTACGTTCTTCGAAGAGGGCACCATCTATTCGGTCGGCGTCCCGGCCGTAGAGTTCGCCGCCTTCGCCATCGCGGTCTACACCGTCCCTTTGAATGTATCTGAGATGCGCCCGGAAGGCGGCGGGGCCAAGGCCTCGGGCAGCACGCGCGATATGGACTTTCACCACGACGCGCCGCATGCGGAGTTTCGGGTGCGGTGTCTGGCGAAAAAGGCTGGCCCGTCCGGCGCCGGTTCCACGGGCGATCTGGGCCCCGCTGAATGCAGTCTTACCAACACTAGAAGACAACCGCCGCCCGGCACGTTTGAGCTCGGCCCTGAATCGCCTGCCGCCTGCGGCTCCAGCATCACAAAGCTTGCCGAGGCGCGGGGTGAACTCATCCTCCCCGCTCATGGTGCAAACGCCGTTGGCGCCCTCATAAACCACTGAATCAATTGGGGATACCAAAAAACAGGGTGCCACAAGGTTTCGCAAGAGGCGCCAAAAAAGGGATGTGCAGACAAGGGGTTAAGGGGCCGAGGGCGCCAACCCTTTAATCTTGCCCTCCGGGTCCGCACACCTATTCCTTGCCAATCCTTGCAAGCGCTTGCGAGATCGCCGGTCATCGCTGTTCCCACAGCAGGGTCGCCACACCCTCGAGATCGCTGTCCTGCATGATCCCGAAATAGCGCCCGTCGAGGGATCGCGGATGATCATTGAGGAGGAAAACCTCGCCGTTCCGGAGCACATGACAGCCCTGCCAGCGTGGCAGTTTGAGACCGGCGGGCGCCTCGACGAGCGCCTCGGCGACCACGGTTTGATTGATCAGGATGGTCTGGTTCTCGCGGCAGATTTCATCGCCAGGAAGCCCTGCAATCCGCTTCACCAATGGCCAGTCTGCGCCGGTAAAGCCGTGTGAGGAAGTCCATCTCGCGGCCTCCGATTTGGCAGAGACGACAGCCCACCCGTTCAGGGTGAGCGGGCCGTCGCTCCGCCAGTAGAGGCCGATGGGCGCGCTTTGCGTCCTGTTCCAAATCAGCCGTTTCTGATCGGCGATCACGCTCGCTGAGCCGATCAGACCTATGGCAATACCTAACAGAATGAGGGCGGTTCTGCGCTTCACGGACGCACCCGTGTCGCGCTGTCCTTGAACTTTCTGCGCTCGGACCATTCGATGAGATCATCGATGTGATAGAAGACGAGTCCGCCATGTTTGCGGTAGCTCGGCCCGCCACCGATCCAGCGATAATGCTCGAGGGTTGAACGGGTCAACCCGAGATAGTCGGCAGCTTCCTGCGCTCTTAGAAACGGGCTCTTGCGCCCGCCATTTTCATGGGTGTTGGTCATTGTAATCTGTCCTTTCCGGTCGCTTCAGGACCAGGGAAAGGTCAGCACAAATCGCAAGAATTCAGGGGGATCGTTTAGCCCGCAGGGACGAACGATCCCCCTGCAGACCGGGCCGGATTCATCAGATCAAGATAACCGCCCTGCATTAGTGAGAGCCCTTTCTTGCGGAGTCTGCGCATACGGTTTCGTACGCTCTCGTCGGGTGATTTGTAGCGCTCGATGCCATCCTCTCTGCCGTAAATGACCATCGCCGCGTCACGATGGGAGCCGCCTTCGAGGTGAACATCCAGGGCGATCAAGGCGTCACGCAGACCGAGCGCGGTGCTGGTCCATTGCGGGCCTGCAGGCTGCTCGGGAAGGAAGCCGTCATAGACCATTTTCAGTCTGCGTAGTGTCTCGATCTTTGCATCAACCGGCCCGAAAAACCGCAGCATGAAGCGTAAATCAACTTCGCCCAGAAGCAGGCTGTCGCCCTCGCAGCGCAGTTGGATCGAACGTTTGCAATAGACGATCCGAAGGTGCTGCGCGCCATCATGATCGATGAACAGGGACCTGCGACAGGTCAGCCGGGAGAGATTGAACAGGCCTTCGAGACATCGGTCCGTAAGGCTTCGCTCAACCGCACGAACATCCACCGTGGTGACGCGGTGATTGGCCTCTTCCGTCCAGAAAATCGGCGCATCAAGACAGGTGCGACGCGGGCTGACGAAGAAGGAGAGACCGAACCGCGCCGCATCAGGCTCCGGCCTGGACAGTTTCAGGATTTCCATGCCGCAGGACTGTTTGGTCCGCGTCAGGGCACCATCTCGATGCTCGGCATGCGCGTTTGCATAGTCTGGCCAGCGGCGGGCGAATTCCCAGGCCCAGCTGCCCAGCGTTACGTTCTTGAGATAGGCGTAGTCGTCTGCATTCAAACGCTGAAAATCCCCAACCTTTTCAATCCACAAGAGCAAAATGCGTGCCAACACGCGTCGCGCGAGCGACGCGAATGGCACGAAAGCCAACGCAAAAACCGCCCCGGAGATGATCTCCGGAGCGGCTCATTGGCGATGGATATGATCCCTAATCCCGCGGGTTCCAGAGGATCACGTGGCGGCCCTTCTTGCCTTTCACGGGGGCGAGGTTCGCGTAGATCTTGCGCGGGCCGATCTGCGGGTCTGCGAGGGTGATCGAGACATATTCGCGACCTGAAGCTTTGGCTTTTCTGAGCCATCCGCCGCCGATCTCGGTCGAGGTTTCACCGGCGAAGATGCGGTAGTCGGGCTGTCCTTCGGCGGCTTTCTCCGCGTTCTTCTCGATGCGGATGGCGGCGGTGAGGTTCATCATTGCAAGAGCGCCTTCGAAGCCGGTCTTGGTTTCGCTGACATATCCGAGTGCGTTGGCCATGGTGTGGTTCCTTTCGTTTCTGATCGTGTCCCGGGGACCCCTTGTCCCCGTCGACGCCGGACCGCTCGGGCGGCGCTGGGCGGGCCTGAACCGCTTGCGGGCGAAACGAAGTGGAGCACCGGCCCGGCGAAGAATTTTGCTGGGCGAGGAGCCGCAAAGCGGCGGGGAAAATTCTTCGCAAGGGCTGGTTTCAAGGCCCGACAGGCGTCGTCCAGGTCACACGGCATGAGACGGGAACAAGGGGTTCGCAGCGCATCGTTGGAAACGGATGGAGCCAGTCTGGCCGACATTTCGGAA
Source organism: Hyphomonas pacifica (assembly GCF_000682675.1). Lineage (GTDB taxonomy): Bacteria > Pseudomonadota > Alphaproteobacteria > Caulobacterales > Hyphomonadaceae > Hyphomonas > Hyphomonas pacifica. The sequence continues at coordinate 27,898 of NZ_AWFA01000006.1, forward strand.
GGCCCAGCGAGACCCAAAGACGGGGCGATTTTTTTCGGCGCGGTTCAATCAATGAACCCTCTGCCTGCGCCCATGCTGCATCAATCAGTGCGCGGAAAGCCGCCCGGCGACTGTCACCGGGCGGCTCCGTCATCCGCCTGACAAGGAGACTGAAAGGTCAGGCGGCGTGTGGCTGATCGAAGGCTTGCGTCGCGGCCCCATCAATGTGTTCGCCGCGCCCTTCAAACAGTTCCGCAACCCGCGCCCAGGCATCGGCGGGCGGGGACCCTGCACACTCGACAAGGCGGGTTGGCGGCGTCTGCATCCATGCGGGACGCCAGTCGGGATTAGGCTCGCATCCATGGCCGTTTATCCGGTTGCCGATAATCTGCTTCTGGACCTTGGCGGTGTCGCCAGCGCAGCTTTCCGCGAGCGAGGTCGATCCAATATCGGCAACCATGGCATTGATGGCCCGCTTATCGCGAAGCAGATCGAAGAAGGCTGCGTCCGGTTTCCAGTAGGCAGGCAAATCCGTCTCGCAGACATGCAGGACAGCTTCCGCAATCGGACCGCCTGCTTCGAGCGTTTGCGCCATGGTGAAGGCCAGAACCTCCATAACTTCCTCGTCCGACATGGCGAGCAAGGCGGCAAAGAGTTCGCAAAGGCGGTAGGCGTCTGTGTTGCGCCGCGCCTCTCCGCGCACACCCAGCGCCTCGAACAGGGAAGCGACATAGGCGCGTCTTTCTTCCATCTCGGCGGCGGCTTTCGATGCTTCAAGGCTCGTCCGCGTGTCCGGTTTCTTCGTCCGGCACTCATGCGCGCGAATGTCCCACAAGGCGCTTCCAGTCATCGCATGGGCGACCATCAGGCGCAGCGCGATGGCGGGCTGCGTAGCGAGGCTCGCCTGAGCCGCGCCATGGCGGTGCAGAAGGATGTATTCCGCCAGCGGTCCGGACATTTCGGGTTTGACGGGCGCGGCGGGCGTATCTTTCTGACCAGACTTTGCCTTCTCCTGCCGCCGCGCCTCGGCCTGTGAGATATAGCCCTCGTGGAAGGTCACGGTGCCGTCATGGCGAAGCTCGACATAGACCTTGCCGCCTTGTTTCTTCGTTCGGCTCTGGTGGTCCCAGCGATGGAAAAACGCGCCGCGCTCAAGGCAGATGACGTCTTTCCAGCCATCGGCGATATAGGCTTCGACGCGCTGGGCCACGGTGGCGGACTGCGCTTTCCAGAAGGTTTCGGGATCGGCGAACACGCCATGCTCGCCAAACAGGTCGGCGGTGATCTGACCTTCATAGTCGGCGATGTCGAACAGCGCCTTGTCGGTGGTGATGACCGTCCCGCCGGTGATCCATGCCTTGCAGTTCCGGCCACGTGGCGCGCGTTCGTCCTCGCTTTCATAGAGGCGCAGCCATTCAGCCTGCTGGTCCTCGGTGGCGAGCGTCAGGGCGCGGATCGTCTCGCGGTCGATCTCCTCCTCGGCATAGAGTTTGCGGATCGGTTCACTGAGCGAAGCCAGCGCCAGAACGCGCCGCACCAGAAGCTCGGTGACGCCAAAGAAAGCGGCGATCTCGTCGACGCTGCGGCCTTCATCGTGCAAGCGCTTGAAGGCGGTGTACTGCTCCATTTCCGAGGCTGGCAGGCGTCCGACATTCTCGATGACGGAGGCGGCGATTGCGCTGGCCGCGTCTTCCTCGGCCATGATCGCGCAGGGGACAAGCGGGGTTTCACCCGTCTCCTTCTCGATCTCTTTCAGGGCGAAATAGCGCCGCCGTCCGGCGACGACGCCATAATGATCGCCTTCCTTGCGCACCAAGAGCGTCTGGCGGATTCCGCTCTCGCGGATGGATGGCAGGATGTCGGACACGTCCGGCTTCTTGCGACTGTGGCGCATGTTGAGTCTGGAAATCCGAAGCTCGGACAGGGGGATGGTTTTGAGAATGGGCTGGGACATGATCTGGCTCCTTGTTGATTGATTGGCTTTGAGATTGGGGGCGCGCCGTCAGGCGCGCGCCCCGCTGGTTTCCAGCGCCGCGCAAAAGCGTCGGGCGGCGGCGCGTCCTGCGTCCAGCGCCTCAGGCAGAAGCTCCTGCGCGACCTCGGTGAGGTAAGCGTTGTCGCTGTCGGGATAGTTGGCTTCGATCCCGAACAAGGCCGCTGCGTTTCGCTCAAGCGTCACGCCTTCGAGCGTCACGGACAGAACGATCCCGCAATAGAACCATTCATCCTTGCGCCATGCCTGCATGACGGCTTCGGCCTTGGCCTGCGCCTCGGCGAAGCGTTGCCGGTGGTTCGGGCCGGGACCAATGAATCCAGGCGCGTCCTTGTAGAGCGAAGGCCAGAATCCGTCCTGGCGCTCATCCGGTGCGTCGGGGCAATCATCGCGTACGATCCGCGCGATGACCTCGAAGCCTGCAACCTCGCAAGAGATGCTGTCGCCTTCGCAAACGAAGGGCTGGAAGCGTTCCGTGAACGTCATTGCGCGCCCTCCTTGAAGAGTCCGGCAATGGCGATCCAGTGAGGACCATAGACAGCATGTTCGCCGCATTCATCGCAGCGATAGGCGCTGGCATCGGGTTCGCAGCATCCGCGCGGGGCGCGGCAGGCAAGGCAGAAGCCTTCCTGCCAGTCGTCGGCCTGCTCAAGTTCTTCCACGGTGAAGCGATAGCGGGTGGTTTCGGGAGTCATGCGAAATCCTCCCCGTCTTCAATGTCCAGCGGCTGTGCCAGCGGATTGATGAAAACCTGCCAAGCGTCGGCGCAAAGGGCGGCATGCCATTTGAGCGCATCGGCGGCATTTGCCGCCAGATGGCTCTTGGCTGATCCGTCGCCATAAAGGGCGGTGACGAGAAACATGGTTCCGTCCTCCCTTATCGCGACCAAAAGACATGGACTTCGTCGAAGCCCGTCTGGAACACCATGATCTCGCCATTCAGCGCCATGTCGCGGGCAAGCGCGTGCCAGTCGATGTAATAGCGAAGCGACTCCGGAATCTCGGTGCCGGTGTCCTCGTGCAGGCTCTCGGCGAAGTCTGCCGCGCTGCGATATTCGCCCGCGTATTCGTCGAAGGCGGCGCGGGCCTCGGCGAGGTCGTCGCCGAAATGGCTCAATACCTTGCCGCCAAGCTCGCCATGTTCCTCGATGAAATCGGCCAGCTCGCAAACGGTTTCGAATGAGGCGTATTCGGACAGGTTCGCGCCCTCGAAGCCTTCGTAATCGTGGATCGCGTGCTCTTCCGAATCCGGTTCCGGCGATGCCGCCAGCATGGCGCGAACCTGTTCCCAAATCTCGTCAGGGGTGGTCGCGTCGATCCATCGCCCGTGCAGGCAGCCATTATTGTAGGCTGCAAGGCAGGCCACATAGATTCGGGGTCTCGCCGCTCGCGCGGGTGCGGGCGTTGCCGCGTGTGCGTGAATGCAAATCTGGTCAGTCATGTCAGTCTCCTTCCCCGCCCGCGTTCTTTTCCCGACAGTCGGGTGGGCGGCGAGGAGGTGCTCAGCCGGAGCGCATCAGGGCGCCGCGCAAGGGGAAGCTGTAGGTATGACGCCTGAAGACGATCAGAGATGACAAAGTCCCGCCCCCTTGCGCGGCGACCGCGCTCTGGCAGACGCACCGTCCGCCCACCTGACTGATGGGAAAAGATATTGAGGCGGAGGGAGGCTGGGGTGGCCGGGTCTGAACACTGATCCAATCGGGCGAGTGGCCCGAAACTTGCTCGCGCTTCAGTTGAGCCGTCGAGGAGCCGGGGAAAGGAGCCAGATCATGTGTTGTCCGAATGAAGTGTGTATGAGTACGCGCGTCCGAGCGCTGAGAGATGCGGAACGGTCGCGGGTGAAGCGTATGCCGGCCCACGATCCTGATGTTGAGTTTGATGCTCTGATGATCTGCGACGATTGCGGCACCGCCTTTGTGGAGGGGCGACTCCTCGACGTGTTTCCGCTTATTGTATCGCTTGGGTCTTTGAATCCCCGCGCAAAGAGTCTTTCGCTGGTGAAATTCTGAGATCAAAGCTGCGACCCCTCTGGCGCCAGCCAGTGGGAAGCGCAGCGTAGGCCCCGCCGGCGAGTCCCAGCGACCTGTCTGGTAAGACTAGGGACGTCCCTGAACTGAGCCTCGCCGGGCCGGTCGGCGCAAGACGGTTCCTGCTGCTCCGGTCAGAGCGCCGGGCGCAAGGTCGGCGATCCGGCCGGACCGCCAAGATGCTCTTAGGCGGCAGACTCCGCCGGGCGAAGTGCTCCGCGCGATGAGCGCGGACGGGGCTAAAAACGATTTTGAAGAAGCGAACGAGATGGCGGTCCCTACAGGATTCGAACCTGTGACCTCTACCTTCGGAGGGTAGCGCTCTATCCAGCTGAGCTAAGGAACCTTTGACTCTCGTTTAAGGCCAAATCCGGTTTGCGGCCAGTTCGTAATCACACAGCTTGCGAGACCTTGCGGAAATCCGTGCTGACATGGTGCTGACTCAAAAGCGGGTCGAAAAGTGTGGCCTTAGATAACTCCTTGTAATTCTTTTATATTTTTAGCTCAAACAGATAAAGGTTGCGTCCTTCGGAGGGCAGCGCTCTATCCAGCTGAGCTATGGGTGCTGAACCGTGTCTCGTCTTTAGGGCAAGCTGGCGGACCGTGCAACGCCAGAGTGCGGTTTGTACAGAGTGGGCGATTTGCTTGCCGGGGCAGGTAGGCTAGGTCTGTCAAAGACAATCATTTCAGGAGCTGTTCATGCGCGTGTTTTCAAGATGTCTGACGGGGCTTGCGACCTGTACATTCCTGGCCTTGGCGGCGTGCGGGCAAGGCGATGCGCCCGCCGCTGAGAAACAGGCCGCCTCTGTGGCTGAGGCACAGGAAGCGGCCGCGAGGGCCGAAGCGCTCGAGACGCAGAAAGCCGCTTATGAAGCCGCGCTGGCAGAGGCGAAAGCGTCCCGAGGCACTGGCGAACCAGCGCTCTGGAGTCTGCGGGATGAAGACACAACGCTCTACATCATGGGCACCGTGCACCTCCTGCGACCGGATCTTGAATGGCGCAGCGATGCCATCGATACGGCGCTGGAAGAGGCCGATACAGTGGTCTTCGAGGCCGATGTCACCAGCCAGCAGGCTAAGTCAGAAATGATGCGCTTCATTTCCAGCAAGGGCATGTTCACAGATGGGCGCCAGCTGACCAGCCTGTTGAGCGATCTCGAGAAGGCTGAGTTGCAGAAAGCGCTGGATCACCTCGGCCTGCCGCTGGGGGCGATCCAGCCGATGAAGCCGTGGTGGGCGGCGGTAAACCTCTCCGTCATGCAGATCCAGCAGGAGGGCTTTGATCCGAATTCCGGCGTCGAGAAAGTCATTGAGGCTGAGGCTTTGGCTGACGGAAAATCCTTTGCCTATCTGGAAACAATCGACGAACAGCTTGGCCGTCTGGCTGGTATGCCGGATGACGAGCAGGTCGATTTCCTGATCGGCTCGACTGAGTCCATCAAAGAGGGCGCAGATGTGCTTGATGTGCTGGTATCGGAATGGGTGGACGGGGATGTGCATGGCATTGGCCTGTTGATGGCCAATCCCGACATGATCGGGTCGGATGAGGTATATGACGCGCTTCTCAAGTCGCGCAATGAAGACTGGGTAGGCAAGATTAAGGCAATGCTGGATGAGCCTGGCACGCGGCTGATTGCCGTCGGGGCTGGACACCTGGCCGGCGAGGACAGCGTCATCGAATTGCTGGAGCAGGAAGGTTATGAAGTCTCCGGGCCGTAAGCCCGGCTTCCATTTCGTGCGTCTTATACCGTGTCGGCGGATCGCCGCAGGGCCAGCAGCGCCTGATCCAGAATTTCCTCACTTGCGCAGCAGACAATCTGGCCGCCCAGCTTCGGCGTGTTGCCGCGCCAATCGGTCGCAAGACCACCTGCACCACGTACGACAGGAATTAGCGCCGCCACGTCCCAAGCCTTAAGACAGCTCTCTGCCACCAGATCAATTGTACCCGCGGCGAGGCGCGCATAAGCATAAGCATCAAGGCCATAGCGCGCCAGGCGGGCTGTGGCGCGCAGATGCGTCCAGGCGCCCTGTTCGGCTGGATTAAGGATAAAGGGGTCTGTGGTAGAGATAACGGCGTGGCGAAGATCCTTGCAGTTCGACACGTTTAGCATCTCGGTCTGTCCGTCTTTCTGCATCGCGGCGCCACCGGGCCAGCCCAGATAGCGCTCACCTAGGACTGGCTGATCAATGACGCCTATCAAGGGAACACCATCTCTATCGCAGAGCGCGATCAGCGTAGTCCAGGAAGGCAGGCCGGCCACGAAGGCGCGGGTGCCATCAATCGGGTCCAGCAGCCATGTCAGGCCATTGTCTGTTGGTTTTGAAGGAAATTCTTCTCCGGTGATGCCATAGGCCAGTCGCTCTGCTGCGATCAGGGCACGCATGGCCTCTTCTGCAGCCTGGTCAGCTACTGTTACGGGGTCGAAAGCAGACTGAGGTGGCGCCTTGTTGTCGACTGCCGTCAGCGCACGAAAATGCGGCCTGATCGCTGACCAGGCCGCGTCCGCAAGTTTGCCCGCAAAGGCAAGATCTTCATCAATGGAGAAAGAAGCAGTCATCCGGCCAGGGCTTGCCTTGCCCGGAGCCCAGCGTCAAGCGACACCGCTATTCGTCGTGTCAGCTTCCAGCGCTTTTGCCAGCTCCAGCAATCGTTTGCGCGGGCGCTCACCGAGACGGTAATAGGCGCGTACCAGTTCCAGCGTCTCCTTTTGAGAGAGAATGTCGCCTTCCATCCGATCAGCATCATTGGCTGCGTCCGGGGCATCTGAGGCGGGGATACCATCAAAGAAATACTGAACGGAAATATTCATGGCCTTGGCCAGTTCGTAGAGGCGAGAGGCCGTGATGCGGTTTGCGCCGCACTCATATTTCTGGATTTGTTGGAAGCGTACGCCAACCTGACCGGCGAGGTCTTGTTGTGTCATCCCCAGCAACCGGCGGCGGCGACGCAGGCGCTTGCCTACGTGGAGGTCGGTTTCATCAGCCATGTTTTTCTCCTTGCGGATGAGGTCTGTGCAGTCCCAAATTGGGATATCTGCGAGTCTCTCTCGCAATTGGCATGCCGATGGTCACGGGTGCCCAAATTTCAGGCAGATATCACTAAATGCAGGGATAAGGGCAATAACCTATTGCGTTTTGTGCGCCGCAACATAAATCTGGTCATGCACTTCGGTGCAGACGCCTCTGGCGTTTCCTCCCTTTGACCTCGGCCGCGCTTACTGAGCGCGGCCTTTTTTTTGCGCTCACAAAAGAATGGATCAGGCTGTCGGCTTCTAGCGGACCGGAATGTGGCCTGAGGCTGAGACTATCTCTTGAATAACCGTCGAAACGGCGGCGCGCATGCTATCGAAAGTCCCTAACGGGCTGACGTTGCCTTCATCCATGTAAAGTCCGCGATTGATTTCTATCTGCAGTGCATGGACGTTGCGTTTGGGGCGCCCATAGCGTCGGGTTGTGTAGCCGCCCGCATAAGGCGCATTTCGCGCCACGGTTAACCCTTGGGCGCGGAAGGCCCGTTCTACACGGCCAGTCAGCCGCGGATCACAGCTGGAGCCAAACCTGTCACCCAGGACGATATCTGCCAGATGGCGCCTGCCGGGCTGGACGCTAGGCATGGAATGGCAATCGATCAGGATCACGCGGCCATGTATCTCTTTCAGGGTAGCCAGTTCCAGGCTGAGGCGCTGGTGATAGGCATCATGTATATCTGTCAGCCGTGCAGCTCCTTCAGCGCGGGACATGCGTTGACCATAAATTTCTTCCCCTTGTGAAGCGACACGAGGCAGGCAGCCAAGGCCAGCCTCTACGCGGGCTGTAGGGGCGCCACAGGCACGGGGCACGCCATCATGGAACATGGTCGGATCCAGTTCACGCGGGTCTCGATTAAGATCGGTGACGGAGCGGGCATAACGGGCGGCCATCAGGATAGCCCCATGCGCGTGGGCATCTTCAAACAACTGTTCAACGAAGGCATCTTCAGTGCGCCTTACCGTTTCCAGAGGCACGCACAGCGCCGATTTCATACTCTCAGGATAGACATTTCCGGAGTGAGGAGAGGCGAAAATGACAGGGCCGTGCACTTTCTCCGGAAAATGCAGCGTGAACGGGTCTTTATATCGAATAGGGGCGGACGCCAGCTGCGAAGCGTCCTGCGCAGATTGAAAATGCGCAGATGTATCAAGAAATTGGGGGGCATCCGTCATACGGCTTATGGTTTCCCAGTTCGCCCGAAGGTCAAGCATTTTCCCGCTCTTGCATCTCTTGGGGGTGCAAAAACCTTCTCACGAAAAAGGGCTATTCACCCATGATTTACCCAACTGCGTCTTTATGGTTAGGGTTCGAGTTCCAAGAGGGGGGCATTCAGCGTGACCAAGATCCTGCTGGCCGAAGATGACGATTCCATGCGAACTTTCCTGGCTGCCGCATTGCGCCGCGCGGGCCATGAAGTTCAGGACTATGCCGATGGCGAGACGGCGCTCTCCGCGCTGGAGCGCGAAGTCTTTGATTTGTTGCTAACGGATATCGTCATGCCGGGGCTTGATGGCATTGAGCTGGCGCGCCGAGGGGCTGAACTTGATCCGGCCATGAAGATTGTGTTCATCACTGGCTTTGCCGCTGTGGCACTATCCTCTGGTGCCCCGACGCCTGCAGGCGCAAAAGTTCTGTCCAAGCCCTTCCATCTGCGTGAAATCGTCGACGAAGTCGACAAGGTTATGGCGGCATAATGGGCGGGGGCTCGGATCATGAGCCTCAGAAGCTGTTGAAATCAGTTGTCAATGATGCCGGGCGGCATTTTTTCGATGCCCCGGCTGCACTGAGTATGGACGAATGTGTCATCCGTCTTGGGTTCCTGGAGGGGGTAAATATCGTTTCCATGGTGCCAGCTGAGATTGGCCAATGGCTTGTCTTCCAGTTTGAAGGCTATGCATTCTCTGCCAGTAATCCGTTTGGGGAGGTTTGGTTTTTTGCCGATGACCCCGAAACGCCGGAAGGAATACTGCAGAAAATTGCTCTATGCGTCGTTGGACCGACAAAGGCGTCTTGACGACACGCGTCGAATTATCCATTACCCCTGCTTCCCGACGGGATCGGGGCGGTTAGCTCAGTGGTAGAGCACTACGTTGACATCGTAGGGGTCACAAGTTCGAACCTTGTACCGCCCACCATTCACTTCAGAGATTTTCCTATATTAACGCGTTACGCCCCGGTTTGACGACAGGCTTGCGTGAACATAAAAAGCCGACCTTCACAAGGTCGGCTTTAGAGACAGGGGAAACTGTTGTCGTATGAGCCATTGGCTCAACAGGATCACCCCTCAAAGGGGTCTTTCATCAGGATGACGTCTTCGCGCTCGGGAGAGGTGGAGACCAGGGCGCAGGGTTTGCCGACGAGTTCTTCCAGGCGGCGGACATATTTGACAGCTTCGGCTGGCAGGTCCGCCCAGGAGCGCGCGCCTGCGGTAGAGCCTTTCCAGCCCTGCAGGGTCTCATAGACAGGTTCCACAGCCGCCTGATCGGTGAGACCGGCGGGGTAATAGTCGATCTCCTGACCGTTCAGCTTGTAGGCCACGCAGACCTTGATCTCGTCAAAGCCGTCCAGCACGTCAAGCTTGGTCAGGGCGAGGCCGTTGACGCCGGAGGTGGCACAGGCCTGACGCACCATGACGCTATCAAACCAGCCGCAGCGGCGAGCCCTGCCAGTGTTCACACCAACTTCGCGGCCAACAGTGCCGAGACGCTCGCCGATTTCATTGTCCTGCTCGGTAGGGAAGGGGCCTGAGCCGACGCGCGTCGTATAGGCCTTGGCAAGACCCAGCACGTAGGAGATCGCGCCAGGACCCACGCCTGCACCTGCAGAGGCATTGCCCGCCACCACATTCGAGGAGGTGACAAATGGATAGGTGCCGTGGTCAACATCCAGCATGACGCCTTGCGCGCCTTCAAACAGGATGCGCTTGCCGGCGCGGACTTGCTCGTCCAGCAGCTTCCAGGCCGGCTTGGCATAGGCCAGTATTTGATCGGCAATCTTCAACAGTTCTGCTTTCAGCGCCTTGCCATCCGGTTCAGGCAGGCCAACACCCGCACGCAATGGTTTGTGGTGGGCCAGAAGGCGCTCGATTTTAAGGTCCAGCGCCGCCGGATCAGCGAGGTCTGCAACACGGATGGCGCGGCGGCCTACGCGGTCTTCATAGGCCGGGCCAATGCCGCGCTTGGTGGTGCCGATCTGTCCGGCGCCAAGGGCGCCTTCGCGGGCGGCATCAATATCCTTGTGCCAGGGCAGGATCAGCGAGGCATTGTCGGCCAGGACCAGTGTGTCCGGGCTGACTTCGACGCCTTGCGACTGAATGCCCTCGATTTCCTGCAGCATGTGCCAGGGGTCCACGACCACGCCATTGCCGATGACAGACAGCTTGCCGCCCCGCACGAGGCCGGATGGCAGCAGGGCCAGCTTGAAGACCTTGCCGTCGATGACCAGCGTATGGCCGGCATTGTGGCCCCCTTGAAAGCGCACAACAACGTCAGCCCGGCTGGACAGCCAGTCAACGATCTTGCCCTTGCCCTCATCGCCCCATTGGGCCCCGACAACGACTACTCCGGCCATGATTCCTGCTCCTGCAAAGTCCGCGGCGACATGGGCAGGATTTGGCGGCTAAATGCAAGGGGGGGCGTGAAATCCCTTTGCCGCACCCCTGGGCTCAGACGAGGTCGTAATCCTCCAGCTTCACCTCTGCTACGATATCGGCATAGGCGCGGGTATGGCTGGCCCAGTTCTGGGTGATCTTGCCTGAGCCGGTCTTGTACCAGCTATTGCAGGCCGGATCGGCCCATACAGTCTTGCCCAATTGCTCCTGCAGCTCCTTGTTGAAGGCATCCTGTATCTCCTGGCGCGGAGACATGGCGGCCGCGCCTGTCTCGTCGAGTTTCTGCAGAGCCTGGATCGTATATTCCACCTGCCGCTCCAGCATGAAGGTGATGGAGTTGTGGCCAAGATTTGTGTTCGGGCCGTAGAGGATGAACAGGTTCGGATAGTCTGCGACGGTGATACCGAGATAGGCTTCAGGTCCGTCCTGCCACTTTTCTGTAATAGACACGCCGTCGCGCCCGATAACATCGACAGACCAGCGCCAGCCGGTTGTTTCAAATCCCGTGGCGAAGGCGATCACATCATATTCGTGAACCGCCCCGTCTTTTGTGTGGATGCCTTCTGGCACAATGGCGTCGATGCCTGGCGTGATCAGGTCGACATGCGGTTTGGTCAGCGTGGTGAAATAGTCATCCGAGATCAGGATACGGCGACAACCGACCGGATAATCCGGCGTGAGCTTCTTGCGCAGGTCTTCATCCTCCACCTGATCATGCAGGTGGTCGGTCGCCTGGCGGGTAAAGGCTGCGCGGCCCTCAGGGGTCCATTCAAAGGCCTGCCAGAAGAAATAGTCTGAGTTTTCATAGATTAGGCGGCGATTGATCTCTGCAAATTCAATTGCCTTTTCGGGCTGGGTCATCATCATCGCCTTCTCTTCGGGCGAGATGAAACGGTCATTGCGCGGCACAACCCAATTGGGAGAGCGCTGGAAGACGCCAACATTGGCGCAGACTTTTGCGACTTCAGGGATGATCTGAATGGCGCTTGCGGCAGAGCCAATAATGGCAATGCGCTTGCCCTTCAGGTCGACAGAATGATCCCATTCGGCGGAATGCATGATCGCGCCATTGAAACTGTCCTTGCCGGGAATATCCGGCCAGAAGGGTCTGTTCAGTTGGCCTAACGCGCCGATGACGGCATCGGCTTCATATGTGTCGCCCTTCGTACTGGTAACGGTCCATTTGCGTGAGTCTTCATTCCAGACGGCTTTTTTGGCGCCTTCATTCAGGTGCAGACTCGGGCGCAGCTGGAAGCGATCCGTGATCTCTTCCGCATAGGCCTGAATTTCCGGCTGCTGTGGATAGATCCGACTCCAGTTCATCGATTGCGCGAAGGAGAGCTGGTACAGCGCCACCGGCACATCACAGGCGCAGCCCGGATAGGTGTTTTGAGCCCAGGTTCCACCGACGCGGTCACCTTGCTCAAGAATGGTGTAGCTATACCCGGCTTCCTGCAGCTTGATGGCTGCCGTCAGGCCGCCGAGGCCTGCACCAATGATGACAATATGCTTCTCCGGCATGCATGTTTCCTCCGATTATATTTTCGGAGAAGAGTGTCATGCCTGCAGCGTTTCACAAGGGGTGCCGCAAGGCGAGCCTTAATTGTCGAATTTATAGGACAGGCGCACGCCAATATTATCGAGGCCCTGATTGCGCCCATTGCCAAGAATCTGGCCGTGGCTGAGGTGTTCGTACATCACCTCTGCGCCCCAAGTTTCGTTGAAGTCATAGTGCAGGCCAAATGTGGTACGGAACAGGTCTCGAGAGCCTAGAAGAACATGTTCTTCGGTGAAGGCATCACCGCGCGGGTCACCTTGAGGGAAGGGGCTCGACAGTTCTCCATCATGCACCACGTAACCGACACTCGGCTCAAACGCCCATTTTTCTGTAAAGGGAAAAGACCAGTGCAGGCCGACGCCGCCAAAGCTGGTATCGCCTTGCGTGTTCAGGCTGGCCATAGCGTAGGGCTTAGGACTCCAGATCACATCGAGAAAGTCAGGAGAGGTGAACAGCAATTCGCCACTGATGTTCTGGCCAGGCTCCTTGTCGGCATTGTCGCAGTCCAGCACGCAGATGTTTTCCTGCATCACGCCGAAACGGGCTTCGCTGAAAATGTCTGCTGAGGCAGTGGCAGCCAGCAGGGCTGCACTCAGAGTCAGGGTGACGGCGCGAATCATAATCTTTCCCCTTTGTAAGATTTCCCTTCACAAGGGAGCGAAACATCGCGCCGTCAAGAAAGTTCCATCAGGCTTTGCCGCGAACCCACCGTTCCGTGACTTCAGCGACACGCTTGCCGAACAGTTCGGCAGTCTTCAGATCAGCTGCATCAGGGCCGTCTTCAGCAGACAAGTCTGTTAGGGCCTGCGTGGCGAGACCTGTTGCATGGCCCGCGCGGTTCAGGGCACCTTCGAATTCATGGGCAGAGGCATTGAAGCCCGGCTTCATGCCGAAATTCACCCAGATCATGCCGTGTTGCCCGGCCAAAGTGGCAAATTGGGCGAGGGTGGAGGATTTGTCCCCTGCCAGAGCACCGGAATTGGTGAAGCCAGCGGCAATCTTGTCTTTCCAGGCGTCTGCGAACCAGGATTTGGAGCTTGCGTCCATGAATTGCTTCATTGGAGCAGAGGCCGAGCCCATATAGGTTGGCGAGCCAAAGATAATGGCATCTGCGGTGGCCAGTTCATCCCATGGTCCCGTATCGGGAGAGGCGAGGTCTTCCGCCTTGTAGAGGGTAACGTCTGCGCCTGTGTCCGCGGCGCCCTTAAAGACGTGTTCTGCAACCTTGGCCGTGTGGCCGTAGCCGGAATGATAAACAATTGCGATCTTTGTCATGGGAAACCCCTTTTCATGTTTGCAAGGGTCAGATGGGGCGGATTTATGTGTGAATAAATCCGCCCCTTTGGCATAGGATCTATGCGTCTTTCGAATGAAAGGCGTTTGGGTCTTAGAAGGTCAGCACTTTTGCGTAGCGAACCTGGGGCAGAGCATCGAGCTTTTCGATGAAATCTGCTGGCGGTACGGCATCAATGCCGACTAGGGCAATCGCCTCGCCCCCGGCCTCGGTGCGGCCGAGGTGGAAGGTTGCGATATTGATGCCGGCTTCGCCCAGCATCTGACCCAGGGCGCCAATAAAACCTGGTTTGTCTAGGTTGTTCACATAGAGCACGGTCGGCGCGAAATCGCCTTCCAGCGCCATGCCCTTGACTTCGACGATGCGCGGCTGGCCAGCGATGATCGTGCCAGCCAGGGTACGCCAGCCGCCTTCCGGGGCATTCTGGGTCGCCTTGGTTTTCACCTTGATACGGATCAGGCTGTCATAGACAGGGCTGTCCTCTGTCTTGGTCTCGGTCAACTTGACGCCGCTATCGGCCAGGATTGCCGGAGCAGAGACCATATTCACATCGCCGCGTGAGGCGCGCAGCAGGCCAGCCAGAAGGGCGGCCGTCAGCGGTTTGCGGTTCAGGTCAGCGACTTCGCCTTCATACTCGATCACCACTTCATCATAACCGAAATCGGAGATCTGGCCGGCAAAACTACCCAACTTTTCGGCCAGCGTTGCGAATGGTTTGATGCGCGGCGCTTCCTCTGCCGTGATGGACGGCATGTTCAGCGCGTTGGTGACGGCGCCTGACAGCAGATAGTCCGCCATCTGTTCAGCTACCTGAAGCGCAACATTTTCCTGCGCCTCGGTCGTTGCTGCGCCCAGGTGCGGCGTCGCGATGAAGTTCTTTGTGCCGAACAGAACGTTTTCCTTTGCCGGTTCCACGGCGAACACGTCGAAGGCAGCTGCCTTGATGTGTCCGCTCTCCAGCAAGTCCTTCACGGCCTCCTCATCAACCAGGCCACCGCGGGCGCAGTTGACCAGGATCAGGCCTTCCTTCGTCTTCTGAAGGTTTTCGCGGCTCAGCACGTTTTTGGTTTGATCTGTCAGCGGAACATGCAGCGTGATGATGTCGGCGCGCTTCAGCAGTTCGTCGAGTTCGACTTTCTCCACGCCAAGTTCCACGGCGCGTTCCTCTGTCAAGAATGGGTCATATGCAGCGACCTTCATCTTCAGGCCGATTGCGCGCTCTGCGACACGGCTACCAATATTGCCGCACCCGATCAGGCCGAGCGTCTTGTAGGAAACCTCGGTTCCCATGTAGCCGGATTTCGGCCATTTGCCTTCTTGCGTCTCGGCATTGGCGGCCGGGATCTGGCGGGCGGCAGCAAACATCAGCGCGATGGCGTGTTCTGCCGTTGTGATTGCGTTGCCAAAGGGCGTGTTCATCACCACCACGCCTTTGGCGGTTGCCGCCTTGATGTCGATATTGTCGACACCGATACCGGCGCGGCCAATGACTTTCAAATTCGTCGCGGCGGCCATGACGTCCGCATTCGGTTTGCAGGCGGAGCGAACGACGAGGCCGTCATATTCCGGAATCTCGGCAATGAGTTCTTCCGTATTCAGACCGGTCTTGGTGACGGTTTCAATGCCGCGGGCGTGGAAGATTTCCACGGCGGCGGGGGAGAGTTTGTCTCCGATAAGGACTTTGGGCATTTGAGTTTCCTCGGGGTGTCATGCCGGATGCCGCAGGCGATCCGGGATCTTTTACGTACTCGGGGGAAAGGTCCCGGATCAGCCCGACGGGCTGTCCGGGATGATAGACATTAAAGCATGGCCGCTTCTTCAGCGAAGGCCCAGTCGAGCCAAGGCGTCAGTTTCGCGACATCGGATGGTTCCACTGTACCCCCGCACCAGATGCGTAGTCCCGGAGGAGCCTTTGCGTATCCGGCCGCGTCAAAGCAGGCGTTTTCCTTTTCGAGGCGCTTCATCATCGCTTTCACGAAAGCGCGCTGTCCCGCTTCGTCAAGGCCCGCAACACGCGGATCAACGATCTTGAACGTCACGCCGGTATTCGAGCGAACATCCGCATCCGGACAGAGGAAGTCGACCCAGTCGGTATTGGCAACCCAGTCTGTCAAAATGCCGAGGCTTTCGTCGGAACGAGCTTTGAGGGCTTTCCAGCCACCAAGTTCTTCGCACCAGTCGAGGGCTTGCAGATAGTCTTCGACGCACAGCATGGAGGGCGTGTTGATCGTGGAGCCTTCGAAAAGATCCTCATTCAGCTTGCCGCCTTTGGTCATGCGGAACAGTTTCGGCAGAGCGCGATCCGGCGTGTAGGTTTCCAGGCGTTTCACGGCGTTCGGGCTGAGGATCAGCATGCCGTGAGCAGCTTCCCCGCCAAGGATTTTCTGCCAGGAATAGGTAACCACATCGAGTTTCTCCCACTCGATATCCTGGGCAAATGCGGCAGAGGTCGCGTCGCAGATTACGACCCGGTCCGGGTTAGGCTTTATCCAATCGGCATTCCGGACGCGCACGCCGGATGTGGTGCCGTTCCAGGTGAAGATGATGTCGGCATCATCGCGAGCCTTTTCGAAAGGCGGCAGTTCGCCATACTCGCCGACATAGGTATTGCAGTCTGCCAGTTTCAGCTGCTTCGTCGCGTCGGTGACCCAGTCCTGGCCAAAGCTTTCCCAGGCAAAGACATCTACCGGCTTCGCACCTAGCATGGACCACATGCACATCTCAACAGCGCCCGTGTCAGAGGCTGGAACGATGGCAACACGATAGCCTTCCGGCAAACCAAGAATGGTCTTTGTGCGCTCGATCGCATCCTTCAGCTTCTTCTTCGCATCACCGGAACGGTGCGAACGGCCAAGGGCTGCAGTGTTGAGTTTTTCGAGAGAGAATCCGGGACGCTTAGCGGTCGGTCCGGAAGAAAAATGCGGGCATGCTGGCAGCACATCCGGCTTGGGGACGGTATTCGTCATCTGTTTTACTCCTATCCTCACAGATAGGCTGAGCGCCGTTGGGGGCGCCTGGCCCGCCGCGTCTGTCTCACAAATCCGGGGCGCTTGCAAATGACATTATTGCATAAGTCCTGCCCGAATGGTTCATTTGACAGATGACCCTGACCATTCAGCCTCTTACCGGTACGCTTGGCGCAGAAATTCGTGGCGCAGACCTGAAGGCGGGCCTGTCGAATGAGGCTTTCGACGCGGTCCATCAGGCCTTTTTGGATTACAAGGTGATCGTCTTGCGCGGCCAGCAAGGCCTGACGCCGGACCAGCAGAAGGATTTCGCTCGGCGGTTCGGCACGCTGAACATTCACCCTTACGTAAAGGGCATGGGCAGGCATCCGGAACTTCTTGAGATCATCAAGGAGCCGGACGAGAAGACCAATTTCGGCGGCGGTTGGCATTCCGACATGAGCTTTCTGGAAGAGCCCGCCCTCGGCTCCATCCTGCACGCCATCGAAGTGCCGCCCTATGGCGGGGACACGCTCTTCGCCGACCAGCAGGCCGCATATGAGCGCCTGTCCCCGGGTCTCAAGAAGACGCTGGAGGGCATGAGCGCCATTCACACTGCCAGCAAGGAATATGGCGCCGACGGCTATTCCGCCGCTGTGCGCCAGTCCATGGATGCCAAGTCTGCGCCCGACGCACCGGAATACGAGCACCCCGTGATCCGCACCCATCCGGAAACGGGCCGTAAGGGCTTGTTCATCAATCCGGCCTTCACGCTGCGCTTTGCTGGCTGGAGCCGGAAAGAGAGCCGACCGCTACTAACCTATCTATTCGATCTCTCAAGGGAAGAGCGTAACACATGCCGCATCCGCTGGCAGGCGGGAGATGTGACGATGTGGGATAATCGCTGTGTCTGGCACTATGCCTTGAACGACTATCACGGTCACCGCCGCCATATGCGCCGGGCCACGATCAATGGGGACAAGCCCCGCTAGCAAGCCGCCTCAGTCCGTTATCGGGCTGGCACCCCAGGCGATCAGGGCCTGACCGCCGAAATAGAGAAACCAGAGAGCAATCGAGGGCAGGGGCCGTTTGGGTGCGCCGTCAGGGTGCTTGAACAGCTCAGTCGACAGGATGACATCCGAGGCGATGAACATCAGGGCGCCTATCATGATCGGCAGGAAGGCAGAGTCCAGACGCAATGCTGCTGCGCCCATCATCAGAATGACACCGCCATAGAGAAAGACCGGCCAGCGCATCTTCGGCGGCAGCCACGGAGCCAGCCAGCGAATAAACAGCACGCCTGATAATATGAGGCCGGATAGTGCGGCCAGGATCAGCCAGCTCTGGTCAGCTTGAGGTAAGGTCCAGAACAGGGCGATATAGGCAACATGCGCCGCAAAAAACGCGCCCATTCCCGGCAGCAGGAATCTGTCGTCTTCATCTGCTTCCAGAAAGAAATCGCCGAGCGAGCTGAGTGCAAGGCCAGCCACAACCGGCAACGGTCCGCCCACCATAAAGGCCCATACTGCCAGCAGAGCTGTAGAGGCTGTCTTGATGATCAGTTTGAGCAGGCTGTGCCTGCGCCAACTGAAGGCTGCGCCAAACAACGTAGCCAGCGCGAGCGAGCCCAGCACGATATAGGTGACGGGCGTCACGCCGCTTAGTCGCTCTGCTTTACGGGTTCCGGCAGACGCAGCAGGCGCCTGGCCATACCGCGATGCGTATCTTTCACATGCATGCCGACAATGCCAAGCGCGGTCGCAAGAACCGTCGCGTCATCGGTGAACCCGAGGCCTGCGATAAAATCCGGCAGCAAATCCACAGGCATCACGAAATAGGCTGCGGCTGCGAAAAGTACGCCTTTTGCCTTCATCGGTGTTTCAGGATCGCGCGCGGCGAAATAGGCCGCTGCCAGATCATCGGCGAAAGGGATTTTTCCCGCAACTTTCAGAAGCTTCGGGACCAGTCCTTGCGCTGTGCGCTCATTGCGCTCAATGGATTGCGGCGTGAAACGCCCATCAGCGCCCTTGATTGTGTTGATAATTTCCGCTGCGTCAGACATTGCGTCCTCCTCCCAGCACTATAGACCAAGTGTGTATCAACGAAAACTAGGGAGGGCAGCGGCCCATGGAACTCAATTCGAATATCTCCGCCGTGATCACGGGCGGTGCCTCTGGTCTCGGTGCCGCAACGGCAACAAAACTGGCCAAGGAATATGGCGTCAAGGTCGCCCTGTTTGACCTGAACGAGGAGAAGGGTGAAGCACTCGCCAAGGAACTCGGCGGTGTCTTCTGCAACGTCAACGTCACTGACGAAGCCTCTGTTGACGCCGGCTTTGAAAAGGCCCGCGCAGCCATTGGCCAAGAGCGTATCCTTGTGAATTGCGCCGGTACGGGTAACGCCATCAAGACGGCCAGCCGCGACAAGCAGAGCGGTGAGATCAAGCACTTCCCGCTCGATAAGTTCAACATGATTATCCAGATCAATCTGGTCGGCACCTTCCGCTGCATCGCGAAATCTGCTGCAGGCATGATGACACTGGACCCGATCGAGGGTGAGCGCGGCGCTATCGTCAACACGGCTTCCGTTGCCGCTGAAGATGGTCAGATGGGCCAAGCGGCCTATTCCGCATCCAAGGGCGGTGTTGTCGGCATGACCCTGCCGATCGCCCGCGACCTCTCGCGTGAGCTGATCCGCGTCAACACAATTTTGCCGGGCATCTTTAATACTCCGCTGATGCAGGGCGCTCCGGACAATGTGAAACAGGCGTTGGCGGCCTCTGTGCCGAACCCGGCCCGTCTTGGCAATCCGGAAGAGTATGCATCTCTCGCGACAGAGATGATCCGCAACGGCTACTTCAATGGTGAGGATGTCCGTCTCGACGGCGCAATCCGTATGGCACCGCGCTGATTGGGCACCAGCTGTTACGAATGTAGAAAAGCCCGTTCATTCGAGCGGGCTTTTTTAATCCATGTTATGTGTACGGACCATCCCTGTCTGGAACCTGACCTGCTGCAAGGCGTAAGTTCGAAAAACAAAGGGAGTTATCCATGGAAAAGCGCGAAAGCAGACTGATTGATCACATTCACATTCGTGTTTCGGACCTTGAAGTCAGCCAGCATTTTTACAAGGCTGTTCTGGGTGCGCTCGGTATCGAATATATTTCTGATGAAGCGCATTTTTCTGCTGACGAGCTTTGGATCGACCAGGGTGAAAGCCAGTCCTGTATTCATATTGCCTTCAAGGCCAAGGGGCGCGACATGGTTGACCGCTGGTATGAGGCAGGACTGGAGGCTGGCGGCTATGACAATGGCGTACCAGGTCTGAGGGATCACCACCCTGGATATTATGCGGCCTTCCTACTTGATCCGGATGGGAACAATATTGAGGCCGTATTTCATGGCGAGGCCGACTAGGGATTTTGCCGCATGAAAGAAAGGCCCGCCCCAGGGGAGGGCGGACCTTTAAATGGGGGTGGGACACGAGAATGGCAGGGAACCCAGCCCCCGGTCGTCCCCTTTACTGTCCCTTGCGTTGTTTAACGCCTTCCTCGTCAGCAATTGCGCGATCTTCTTCATTGAAGATGATTTCTGATTCCTCGCCCTTTCCATAGGCGCGGGACTTCTTGGCCAGCGCGGACATGCTGTCCTGCATGGATCCTTGGCCCACAGCCATGCGCTTGGCTGCTGACACGCCGACAGCTTCGGCATCGTCAAAGCGGGCAAATTCGGCGCCCAGGAAAACAACTTCCCAGCCTTTGGACTCTGCGCGTTCCAGTGCGGCCTTGGCACCGTCTTTGGTAAGTTCCCGTGATGAGTTTTCTAGCCCGTCTGTCATGATAACAATCACGGCCTTTTCCGGCTTGTCGGCTTCAGCGAGGGAGACCATGCGGCCAATGGCGTCAAACAACGGGGTCATGCCGCGCGGACTTGCCTCGTCATTGGTGACATTTGTCCAGTCCTCGGCTTTGACCTGCTTGCGCAACACGTCGAATTGCATGCCGTCCTGATAATCAAAGATAGCGAGTGTCACATCTGTCTTGATATCACTGCCTTCTGTCTCGCCTTCATCGGCCTCGCCGACGCTTGCAGCATAAGCGTTGACGGAGTTCAGGGCCTCGTCCCAGATAGTGCTCATGGAACCTGTACGGTCCAGCAGGATGTAGGAATGTACCGCCCCCGGATCTTTATCAGGTTCCGGTGCTGGAATCTTTGCGGCGGCCGGCCCCATCATGGCGATGGATGCGGCGCCTGCGGCGAGTGTGGCGATGAGAGATTTCATGGGTGCGTCCCTTCCCGGTAGTATCTTGCATCTGTCAGGCCCCCTGCCTTGATGTAGAGTAATGTCCCCTGGGATTGGGGCGCACATGTGGCATTAAGTAGTTGTTAGGATGGTAATCGCGCGTTCGAGACCATCCGTACCCGGCGAAACTGAATGGCTGTTCATTTTAACGCAATCAGCCCGGAAGACAGGCGTGTCTTCCGGGCTGATGTGTGGGGCTTGGGCGGGGAACTTAAATGCCGCCTACCTCAGGCAAATTGCGGAGCGATCTTCAGGTTGCGAACCCAGCCAATCTTTTCCATGGCCAACAGGATGGTGCCATTATAATCGACGATCCGGTTCCAGATGCCATGGCGCGGACGGTGCAGGGCGCTGATCGGCTGGTCATGATGGTGATCGTGAAACGCTTCGCCACCGGTCAGCAGGCCAATCAGGTGATCCGCCCAGAGCGGCGTTTTCAGATGGCCCAGCACATTGATGCCATAGACCGTGGCGTGGAATTGAATGGCCCGACCGATCACGACGCTGGCATGGATCAGCGCAGTCAGCAGCAGCGAGCCGCCTGCCAGCCATACGATCAGATAGATCACGGCCGGGATGACCAGATGCACCACCAGGCTGATCTCATTGTAGAAGCGGTCCATCCAGACAATGACCGGCTGGTTCTTCAGCCACATGGCGAGCGGGCGATCCATATCTTTCTTGTCGCGGAACAGGATCCAGCCAACCCAGGCCCAACGTTTGGACTCAAACGGATTGTGTGGGTCACCGGGCTTGTCGGAGAAGCGGTGGTGCTGGGAGTGGTAATTGACCCAATCCTTCACATTACCCTGCATGGCGATAACAAGATTGATCATGGTCAGCACTTGGCCCGGCACGGCCAGTTCGCCTGCGCGGTGCTGTAGGATGCGGTGCAGAGGTCCAATTCCGGCATTGCAGACAAAGATGGACGCTGCAACCGTGGCGATCGCGACGGGCACATACCACCAATGGAAGGTCAGCGAGGACAAGAGTGCGCCTAGTAGAACCATGGTGATGAACAGGGCTGCGCCCAGCGCCGGATAGCCAAAGGCAGAGAAGAAGCTGGGAAAATTGAACGTTTTCCACGTCTTCGGAATGGCAAGCGAGCGAGGCAGAGTCATTCAGGTGTCTCCTCAATGTCCGCGCCCCCGCGCGGATCTTGTTTTCATAAATTTCCGCTGAGCGGACCTATAATCTTTAAAGCCGGAGGAGGGGGCGCGTAAAGGATGCAGATGCGTCTCTGACGCAGTCGTGAAGACAAGTGTGGCGCAGGGGTGACGAGTGAGGTACAAAACGTGTACAAGTCTGTGAATAGTTGAGGCCAACCGGGCGGGAGGGGCTGAATGGCGGATGACCGTCGCCTGTACGATTTGCAACGGCTCCACACTTTGGGGCTGGATCTGGAGTCCAGTCAGGACGAGGCCGAGCTGAAAAGCCCCTGCCTGCTGACAGAGGATTGCCGTGAGTCCGGTGAGAACAGCCTCACGCTGAATCTTGAGACCGAGACATTCCACTGCGTAAATTGCAATCAGTCTGGTAGCTTGCGTGAGCTGGTCCGCGCCCTGGAAGGCGGCGCTCTTGTGCCGGTTAGCCCCGCCGAGCCAAAACCGCTGGAAGTTACCCGCATTGTTGACGCCGATTATACGCCGGTTGAGGTAAAGCCTGTTCAGGCGGTCGCGAAGAAGGCTGAGCCTAAAGTGCTGCAACTGAAGGACGCCCAGCGCATTCGCACACCTGAAGAGATCAGGATGGAGCATAAGCGCGCCAAACAGGCTGCGCGTGAAGGGCGTCATACGGGTGAGAAGATCATCATCACCCTTCTGGCGCTTGTCTTTCTTGGCGCCGGACTGTCGGCAGCCGCGCTCAGCGGCTTCGCCAATTATCAGGCTTTTTCCAGTTCCGTTGCCGATCCGCTGCAGGCGGGCGTCTGGGGCTGGACGGGCGTAATTGCGGCGGTCGTCTCCTTTGGTGGCTTTACCTTCTTCTATTGGCATACGGCCAACAGGCGCATGAAAGAGGGTGTTCGGGCGCTATTTTTCGCGTTGGCCGGGGCGGGGACATCCATTGTCGGCACGCAGATGTATATCGCCGCCAACAACAAGGCCGCAGAGATGGAGCAGGTGCAGGCCAGCTCCAATCGTGAAATCCTTGAAAGCCAGATCGCAGACTGGCGCCGCCAGCTTGAGGGCATTCCGGCTGATACGCGCACCGTAGAGGGGCTTGAGACCTATCTCGCAGAGGTTGAGCGGGTCGGGCGCACGCATCAAAAGCCATATCGCGATGCACAAAACGAATTGGGGCTTGCAAAACGCCGGGACGAACTGCAGGCCAAGATCGAGACGGCCAATGCAGAGCTGCTGGGCACAGGCCAGGGCGAGATTCTCGTTCAGGCACAAACGCGCACCTCCATTCCGGGATGGTTCTTTGCGGGCATGCTGGAACTGTTTTCCAGTCAGGGCACATCCATCGGCCTTGTCGCGCTGCTGATCCTGTATGGTCGACGTACAGTTAACCCGCCGACTGGCAGCGTTAACGCTTGAAAACCCTCAAAAAATGAACCTTTTCGGGCCCGAGGCATAGAATCTGTGAAGCAACGCTCTGGTGCTTCTCCATCCAACTTACAAGCCGGTACAGAATGTACCGGCTTTTTCTTTGCTGCGTAGCAATCCTTATGGAATCATGGCGTGCTTCTTGCGGAGTGAGGCCTGAACTGCACTATTCTTTGCAATATGTGCGGGAGATTGCCAAACGGGGCCGAGAGGACAGGAACATGATCCTGAGAACAGAGACAGCATGCCAGTCTGTGAAGAGGTACGGTAAACGGGATGGACGCCCGGCATGAATTTGTTCTTCCGTTTTCTGCGCGTTTTCCTGCCAGCGTTTTTCTCCCGCCAGCGAACCAATCTGCTGGATGTGCACATCGTCAAATCCGCCGTCTGGCTGGGAGACCAGGACCCGATGGGGCACATGACGAACTCACGATATTCCTCTTTCACAGACCTCGGCATCATGAATTTCATGGGCCGTACCGGCACGCTGAAAGCCTTCCGAAAGCGAGGCTGGATGCCGGTGATCCAGCATGAATCCCTTACCTTCTACAGGATGATGAAATTCCCGCAAAAGTTTGAACTGCGTACACAGATGGTGGGCTGGGAGGATTGCTATATCTGCTTTCGGCACGAGTTTCATAGCAAGGGTAAGCTGATTGCCGAAAGCCGCATGGTTGCCCGTCTGACAGGCCGCCGGAAATCCAGGGTGACGGCAGAGATGGCGCTGGAAGCGCTCGGGCTTTCCGTCGAAAGCCCGCAACTGGGCCAGCGCTATCTGGATGCGATTGCAGACCTTAAGGCAAAGGCCGCTGAACGTGCGGCCGAGAAGGCCTAGGGTTTCAGCTCAAAGGCGCTCGGCAATAGCTCGGCCAGTGTCCAGCTTTCAAGGCCGCTGCCATCTGCTGCGAGGCTGAGCACTTGGCAGTCCGGTCCGCCAAGTTCCGCAATCTTCTGGCGGCAGCCCCCACACGGCGTGAGGCCGCCCTCACCACCGATAACGAGGACCACCGAGCAGCGTTTGCCCCCGGCGGTGATCATGGCGCCCAGTGCAGACGGCTCGGCGCAGGTGCCCATAGGATAGGACGCATTCTCGACATTACAGCCCGCAAAGATACGGCCCTGCTCATCCAGCACCGCGGCCCCGACCTTGAAGCCGGAATAGGGCGCATGGGCGTTTTCTCGCGCAGCCATGGCTGCCTTTGTCAGCCGGTCCATCAGGGCGTCATCGATCTGGCGCAAAAGCGATATCCTCTGGTCAAGCACCTGCTTAAACATTAGGCAGGATAGCCTTGTGTATAGTTTGAAAGACTTAAGATCTGGCGACCCATATGACGAAATTACCCCTCATCATAGATTGTGATCCCGGTGTGGATGACGCCGTCATGCTGATGATGGCGCTGGCCAGTCCTGTGCTGGATGTGCGGGCCATCACCGCCGTTGCCGGCAATGTGCCGTTGCCCCTGACCAGCCGGAATGCGCGCATGATGTGCGATCTGATGGGACGCACGGATATCCCCGTTTATGCTGGCTGTCCGCGTCCGATGGTGCGCACGCCTGTCACAGCGGAGGAGTTCCATGGCGAGAGCGGCATTGCAGGGCTCGACCCGTTCAGCCCCGAAACGCCGCTCGCGCCGGACCATGCTGTTACCGTGCTGATCGATCAATTGCGTGCCGCCGGGCCAAAGGGGCTTTCCCTGGTCGTGACCGGGCCAATGACAAATATCGCTGCGGCCATCGTCATGGCGCCCGATATTGTCGAGAATATTGACCAGCTCATCCTGATGGCTGGGGCGGACACTGAAGGCGGAAACATCACGCCTTTCTCCGAATTCAACGTGTTCGCAGACCCGCACGCCGCCCAAATTGTGCTCAGCTCTGGCGCGTCAGCCACGCTGTTGTCACTGGATGTGACACATCAGGTGCGGGCCGTGCCGGAAAGGCTCGACGCATTCCGCGCAATACCCGGGGAGCGGGCGGCCATTCTGGTAAAGCTGCTCGAAGCGGCGAATAGGCTGGAGCAGAAATGGAAGGGCAAGAGCACGCCGATGCATGATCCCTCCACCATTGCGTGGCTGCTCGCGCGGGAGCTGTTTGACAGCAGGCCTGCCGCAGTTTCCGTGGAAACCAATGCCGGCGTCCGCTTCGGGCAGACCGAGGTGTCGCGCACACAGGATGGTCCGCACACATGGGTGACGCAGGCCGATGCGGACGGTTTCTTTGAGCTTCTGAAAAGCCTGGTGGAGGCTGCATGATTACCGTCGTCGGATCGATTAATCTGGACATCGTCGCGACTGGCCCGAAGCTGCCGCGACCGGGAGAAACAGTGACTGGCGCAAAGCTCGCCCGCCATCCGGGCGGGAAGGGGGCCAATCAGGCACTTGCGGCCCGACGGCTCGGCGCACAGGTCCGGCTTGCCGGAGCTGTCGGCGCAGACGACATGGCGGAAGAAGCGCTCAAACTGCTTCAGGCGGGCGGCGTGGACTTGTCCGGCGTACAACATGTGAATGGCGAAACCACCGGCGTGGCCCTGATCGCCGTCTCGGCGGATGGCGAAAACCAGATTGTCGTGTGCCCCGGCGCGAACACCGTGCTGCGCCCGTCGGACATAGAATTCCTGGACATCGAGCACATGATGGGCGTGCTGGAAGTCAGCCCGGAAACCCTGCTGGCCGCTGCCCGCAAGGCAACAGGCTTTGTCAGCCTCAACCTGGCGCCTGCCATGGATGTGCCGGACGAACTGCTGGCGGCCGCGGACCTGATCAGCGTGAATGAAACAGAGGCGGCCTTCTATGGTGGCGCCCTGCATAGGCTGGATGCCTGGATCGCCATCTCGCTCGGTTCGGAAGGCGCAACGCTGTGGCGCGGCGGCAGGGAAGTCGCGCGGGCCGAGCCACCCAAGGTGACCGTCGTGGATTCTGTCGGGGCAGGGGATACCTTCACTGCAGCGCTGACCGTTGCCCTGATTGAGGGCAAGTCACCCGAGGATGCCCTGCATTTTGCAGTCGTGGCGGGCGCGGTTGCCTGCACCAGACCCGGCGCGCAACCCAGCCTGCCAAAGCGGCTGGACCTTGATGCCTGGCTTTAGTCGCAAGGGTTTCACATGTCAGGGAATTGACGTGACCGCCAGATAAGCCTTTCTGGCCATAGGTATGATGTTTGGAGGTGGCGCTATGCTCCGTTTGATCTGCAGTGCAATCCTTGGGGTAGCCCTCGCCTTGCCGGCGGCCGCCTGGGGCAAGACCGGCCACCGTGTCGTCGCCGCCATCGCGGACGAATATCTGAGTGACGAGGCCGCCGCGGCGGTGGAAGACATTCTTGGTCCGGAGAGCATGGCAGAGGCCGCTGACTGGGCCGACTTCATGCGCTCGGACTCCTCAGACTTCTGGCGCCGCGAAGCCAATCCCTGGCACTATGTCACCATCCCGGAAGGCGAGACCTACGCGGACATCACGCCGCCGCCAGAGGGCAATGCGATTACAGCGCTGGAGCATTTCCGTGCCATTGCCGTGGACGAGACCCAGCCGCTGGAACAGCGCCAGTTGGCGCTCCGCTTCATCATCCACCTGGTCGGCGACCTCCAGCAGCCCCTGCACGCCGGCAACGGCACCGACCGGGGCGCAAACCTCTTCACCTGCTACTTCTTCGAAGACCTGACCAATCTGCACGAAGTCTGGGACGAATTGCTGATCAATTATGAGGAGCTGTCCTACACAGAGTGGACCGACTGGCTGACCTCCAAGATCACGGCCGAAAACATCCTCGTCTGGTCCGCCGCAACGCCCGCCGAGTGGGCAGACGAGAGCGCAGCCATCCGTGACCAGATCTATCCGGACCACCAGATCCTGAAGTGGGAATATGTCTACCAGACTCGCCCGATCCTGCGTCAGCAGCTCTCCAAAGGCGGCGTCCGCCTCGCGGCGTATCTGAACGAGATGTTTGCGGAAGGCGCGACCGAGTAGCCCACGCTTGTCATGCTTCGACTTCGCTCAGCATGAGCACTTCGGATTTTCAGCACCGTGCGAACTCATCCTGAGCGAAGTTAAGGGATGAACGGGCCGGCCTTTTGCTCTTAACTCGCCCGATTAATCCGGCGGCGTTGGACGCTGGAGGGGATGTTGAGGCTTTCACGATATTTGGCGACCGTACGTCGGGCGATTTCGACGCCGTAGCCGGTCAGGATTTCCACGATCTGGTCGTCGGAGAGTACATCGTCGGCATCTTCACCATCGATCAATTGCTTGATCCGGTAACGTACAGCCTCGGCGGAATGCGCTTCGCCGCCTCCGGTTGCCGGGATGGCGGCAGAGAAGAAGTATTTCAGCTCAAAGAGTCCGCGCGGTGTGGACATGTATTTGTTGGTCGTCACGCGGCTGACGGTCGACTCGTGCATCTCGATGGCATCCGCCACCTGTTTCAGGTTGAGCGGCCGCAAATGGGCGACGCCATGCGCAAAGAACGCGTCCTGCTGGCGGACAATCTCGCTCGCCACTTTCAGAATGGTGCGCGCGCGCTGGTCTAGGGATTTAATCAGCCATGTGGCAGACGCCGCGCATTCGGAAATAAATTCCTTCTCCTTGTCCCGCATCGGGAGCGCCGTGACTTCGGCATAATAGGCCTTGTCCATCAGGACACGGGGAAGATTGTCGGAATTCAGTTCGACGGCGAACATGCCATTCGGCAGTTCCCGGACGAACACGTCCGGCGTCACCGCGACAGACGCATCGCTGGAGAAGCCTGATCCAGGCTTGGGCGACAGCTGGCGCAGCTCCGACATCATGTCGAGTAGGTCTTCCTTGCCGACGCCGCAGACCTCTGCGAGGCCTTTGAGGTCGTGCTTGGCGACCATTTGCAAATTCTCGACCATGGCCTCCATGGCCGGGTCATACCGGCCGCGCTCCTTCAGTTGCAGGCCGAGGCATTCGGGAATGGAGCGTGCCATTACGCCTGTGGGGTCAAAGCCTTGGCAAACGTCCAGCACCGCTTCTATGTTCGCAACATCTGCACCGAGCGCTTCGGCTATGTCTTCAAGGTCGCCGCGCATATAGCCGCTATCATCTGTCTCATCAATCAGGCGAGCGGCGATCAGGCGATCTGCGGCAGACAGGCCGGCGAGATTCAATTGCGTGTGGAGATGTTCGTGCAGGGATACTTCGGAGCTGAGATTGGCCGTGTAGTCGAAATCCTCGCCCGAGCCGTTGCCGCCAACGCCGGACCAGTCCGCCTTGGCGGATGGGCCGCTATTGCCGGCGGGCATGGCCGCATCAGATCCGGTGCCAGGCTCGTAGACATCCTCGCCAGGCGCATCCAGTTGTTCGCGCGCTTCTCCGAGGCCGGAGGAATCGTCAAGGGACAGCTGCTCGTTTTTGCTGGAGCTATCTGTCTCATTATTGCCGCCATCAGTTTCCTCTGCCTTGTTCAGCAGGGGGTTGCGCTCGATTTCGGCTTCCACGAACTCTGTCAGTTCCTGGTTTGAGAGTTGCAACAGCTTTATCGCCTGCTGAAGCTGCGGCGTCATTACCAGAGACTGGCCCTGGCGCATGTCGAGTGACTGTTTCATTCTATAAGCCCGCGCCTTTCCTCAAGCGGCGAACTGTTCACCCAGATAGACCCTGCGCACTTCCTCATTCGTCAACACATCTTGCGGTGTGCCGTTGAACAGGACTTCGCCTTCATACATCACATAGGCCCGGTCCACGATCTGCAGCGTCTCACGCACCTGGTGGTCTGTGATCAGAACACCCAGGCCGCGCTGCTTCAGATAGCGGACAAGTTCGGAAATGTCGGAAATGGCGAGCGGGTCGATACCGGTGAACGGTTCATCCAGTAGCATGAAGCTCGGACGGGATGCGAGCGCGCGGGCAATTTCCACCCGGCGGCGTTCGCCCCCGGAGAGGGACGTGGCCGCCTGGCCACGTAGATGTTCCACATGCAATTCGCTGAGCAGGCTATCGACCTGTGCCATTCGCGCTGCGCGGTCCTTTTCGACCAGTTCCGCAACGGCCAATACATTCTCTTCCACGCTCATGCCCCGAAAGATCGAAGCTTCCTGCGGAAGATAGCCCACGCCAAGGCGTGCGCGCTGGTACATGGGCAGACGGGTCACGTCTTCACCATCAATCGAGATCGTCCCCGAATCGGCGCCTATCAGGCCCATGATCATGTAAAAGCAGGTCGTCTTGCCGGCCCCGTTGGGTCCGAGCAGGCCGACAACTTCCCCGCGCTGAAGGCTGAGAGAGACATCGCGCACGACCTGTCGCTTGCCAAAAGACTTGGCAATATTCTGCACGACAAGACCTTCGGCCGACTCGGTCATCTCTACACTACTTCCTTCATATGCCGGGATTTTTGCCACCCGAAGAAGGGCTTAATCTTACATACTTAAGATCGGCTTCACGATCCTGCTTAAATTTGTTCAGTTCCCGCTGGATTTGTTCTCAGGATCAATCACCATACGTGTGCGCCCATTGCCCCCATCCAGCGTGGTGCGGCGCTTGCCGACCTCTACTGTCAGCACTTCGCCCTCGGCCACATCACGTTCGCGCATCAGGGCAATATTGCCGGTCATGGTGATGGTATCTCTGGAGGCATCATAACTGCCGCGGTCGCCCTTCGCTTTCATTTCCGGTGTGATATAGAAGACATTGCCTTCCGCCAGCATGGTCTGAATTTGGCCAAAGCCCCCACCCAGGCCGCCTGCAGAGGTTTCTTGTCCTGCGGCACGTTCGGCGAAAATCAGCGTGACAGTATCAGCGCGCAGACGGGCATCGCCCTGCTGAATGTCCACATTGCCGATCAGCAGAACCTTGCGTTCCCGCTCCAGGCTTTCGGTGCGTTCGGAGTTCAGGTAGATCGGGCCGCCTTGGGAGGAGATCTGCGCCGCAGCCGGCATGGTCAGGGCCGTCAGGGCCGAAAGGGCAACGAGAACCTTATTGAGAGCCATCAGCTTCACCTTCACCTGTTACGGGCGTCTCCTTAGTTGCAGGATAGATCACCGTTTTGACATTTCCCTTGCAGACGACGCGGTTGCCATCTTCAAGAACTTCATACGTGTCGCAACTGATATCGCCAAGAGGCCCTCTGCCTTGCAGAGGGGAGAGGCCCTCGACACGGCCTTCGCCGACAAAGACACGGGCGCCGGAGGTCATGAACGTATATCCGTTTGCGTCAGAGATTCGCACATCCTCGTAAAGTTCCAGAATGCCGGCATCGCGATCATACATGCCTGAGGGGGCGCTGATCTCACTGCCGGTTTCATCGATCAGAACGGGATTGACCAGATCCACCAATGTGCCGGTGGCGCGGCGGCGGCGGGCGGCATCTGCCGTGATCTGAAAGCTTTGTCCGGTTGAATCCCGCCCAGAGAAGCGTGGGTTCAGCATGGTGATGGTTTCATCCTCAGACACCTGCACAGGGGAGGTATCCTTCGCAATGGCGCTGCGGATGATGTAGCCGAGGAACAGGCCGATCGCGATGGCGGCACAGGCGGTGAAAGCCAGACGCAGATAGCGGACGCGCTGCGACCGTTGGCGCGCCTGCGCCAGGGTCAGCTGGCGGCGTGGAGCCCATAATGATGCCGGGTCGTGATGCTTTACGGCGTCCATGCCTGCGGGGAGTGCCTGCTGTGAATTAGTCTGAACCTGTTTAGCGCCCTACACTCACTAACGAAAGCGGCGAAGGCATGACAATGCCGTCAGCTATGGGCGAAAATGTCTGTTTCGTCCCAGCCGGCAATGTCGAGCCGTGCGCGAATGGGCAGGAAGGCGAAACAGGCTTCGGCCAGTTCCAGTCGGCCCTCACGCTTCAGCATCTCTTCCAGCCCTGCCTTGATCCGGTGCAGGTGCAACACGTCAGAGGCTGCATATTGCAGCTGTGCATCGGTCAGTTCGTCTGCACCCCAGTCAGAGCTTTGCTGCGCCTTGGACATGTCCACGCCGGCGATTTCGCGCGCCACATCCTTCAGGCCGTGACGGTCTGTATAGGTTCGTGCCAGTTTGGAGGCAATTTTGGTGCACCAGATCGGGCCGCAATCGACATCCATCCAACGCTTCATCATGGCCACGTCAAACCGGGCAAAGTGGAAGATCTTGAGCACATTCGGGTCGCTCAGCAGCTTCTTCAGATTCGGGCAGTCATAGTCCCGATTCAGCTGCACGAGATGCGCGCTGCCGTCTCCGGAGGAGATCTGCACGAGCGTGAGATGATCACGGCGAAGGTTCAGCCCCATCGCCTCGGTGTCGACTGCCACGACCGGACCAAAGTCCAGCCCTGCGGGCAGATCACCCTTGTGTAATTTGATGCCGTTCATGGCGAGGCTGTAGCATGACAGGCGTTAAGGGCAAGTGTCCGGAGTGACTTCAGGCTGGTCCCTGTTCGCGATGTGCAGTCTGAAGCGCGGTGTCGAGTGCCGAGAGGAAGCGCGAGCGGTCTGTCTTGGAGAAGGGGGCCGGTCCGCGGCTAATGCCGTCGCCTAGGCCTGCACGCAGATCGGCATGGATCGCGCGAACTGCAATGGCCGGTCCGATTGAGGCGTCCGTAAAGGGTTTGCCAGTTGGCGATAGAACTCGCGCGCCCGCCTTCAGACAGCGGTCGGCGAGCAGGATGTCCGCCGTGATCACGATGCTGGACGTATTGGCCTCTTCGGCGATCCAGTCATCTGCAGCATCGAAACTGTCGGTTACCATTTTGCGCGAAATCAGCGCGTGCCCGGGAATGCGCATATAGGAATTGGCGACGATCACAACCGGCGCCTTGTGACGCAAGGCCACCTTATAGATCTCATCCTTGACCGGGCAGGCATCGGCATCAACCAGGATGCGGATATCCGTCATGCTTGGGCTCGCAATTTGTGGATCAGGCAGGGCAGTGTTCTGCCTGGAATGGGGCTCGGTTCTGTCTTCTCGATGAGAACCGCGCCCATATGCTCGTAAAAGCCTGCGGCCTGCGGGTCAGAGACAATCAGCAAATCTTCTGCGCCATTCTCCTGCGCCGTGCGACAGGCCCAGACA
The DNA here is from genome assembly GCF_000682675.1 of Hyphomonas pacifica. GTDB lineage: Bacteria > Pseudomonadota > Alphaproteobacteria > Caulobacterales > Hyphomonadaceae > Hyphomonas > Hyphomonas pacifica. The sequence continues at coordinate 60,189 of NZ_AWFA01000006.1, forward strand.
TACATCATCTTGCCTGTGCCTTCTCCCAGCCGGTTCGGTGCCACATAGAGTTTCTTCACCTGGGCGAGCGTGTCTGTGTTCATGGAGAGCTGCACCATGCCTGCCACACCGCGCTTGTCCTCGGCCACCATCAGAGCGTCGGTTTCCAGTTCCTCTGGCTTCAGGGTCAGGTCTTGCCGGAAGGTGTTCAGCATCTTGCCGTCATAGCCCCAACTGGCTTGGGATCTGAGGCACATGTCTGACAGGCCGGGCAACTCTTCCGGTGTGGGGGCTCTCAGGATCATGTTCAGTGTCCTTTCAGGGCGGAGGTGGATGCTTGACTCATAGTGCTAAAATGTTCTCATTGTGTTCTAGTTATGTTTTCTGGTTACCAGCATGCGCCAACCGACCGAGATTGAATCTCTATACATCGATTTTGATGCTTTCTTTGCCAATGCTGAAAAATTGCTGCGGCCAGAGCTCCGCGATCGTCCTGTTGGTGTTGTGCCGCTGGCCTCTGAGCATACCTCCCTTATCGCGCGATGCTACCAGGCGAAGGCTTATGGACTGAAGCGCGGGACCTCGGTGCGTGAGGCACGCCAATTATGTCCGGAAATTGCCCTGCCCCTGGCCCGGCATGATGAATATGTTCGCCTGCACCACAAGATACTTGAGGAACTCGACCGCCATGTGCCGGTGCGCAAGGTCTGGTCTGTGGATGAGATGGAGTGCAGCCTGCTGGGAACGGAGCGGACCCGGGGGCCAGATATCGCGATGGCCATCCGCCGTGGGCTTAGCGAGAATGTTGGGGCATGCCTGACAGCCTCCATCGGTCTCGCGCCGAACCAGTTCCTGGCCAAGGTGGCCGCAGAGATGGACAAGCCGAATGGTTTTGTCATGCTGCGTCCGGAAGACTTGCCGGGGCCATTGTTTGATCTCGACCTGACGGACCTGCCGGGTATTTCCAGCCGCATGCATCTGCGGCTGGTTCAGGCTGGCGTGCACACGGTGGAGCAATTCTGGAATCTGTCTCCAAAACAGGCACGCGCCATCTGGAACAGTGTTGAGGGCGAGCGTCTCTGGGCGCAGCTGCATGGCTATGCCGTGTCGCGGCCGGAGACGGAGCGGCGCATGTTTGGTCATGGCCGCGTCCTGTCGATGGAATGGCGCGACCCGGTAAAGGCGCGGGACTGCCTGCGCCTGTTGACGGCCAAGGCAGCGCGGCGACTCCGTCGGGAGGGCTATTTGGCGGCGGGTATTCATGTCTCTCTACGGGCTCAGGCGGGCCCGCGCTGGCGCGGGGACATGTCCTTTTTTCCTGCGCGGGATGATCACACCTTCCTGCACAAGGCGTGTGAGATATTTGATGTGGGCGTAGAGGCGCTGGGCGGCGGGCGCCTGAAGAAGCTGTCTGTTGTGCTGCACACGATCAGCCGACCGGGGGAGGTCAGCGCTGATCTGTTCGAGCATGCCGATCAGGTCTCCAGCCGCTCGCGTTGGGAACGGGTGACGGATGCGATGGACGCCCTGAATGCGCGCAATGGCGCCTGTGTGGTTTCACTGGGCCCACGCAAGGAACCGCCGGGCGGCTATGCCGGGGCCAAGATTGCCTTTGGCCGCGTGCCAGACCTCAATGATTTTCTGACGACCCGGCCGGACTGACGCAAGGCGAGGGCTTGCAGCGCCAGCCAATCGGCCTTCCTTTAAGCCCACAAAAAGAGAGAGTTCACATGTCACCAGCCCCGGTAAAGACCCGCATCACAGAGATGCTTGGCATCGAGAAACCCATTATTCAGGCAGCCATGGGCTGGATCGCTCGTTCTCAACTGTCTTCTGCAGTCTCGAATGCGGGGGGCATGGGCATTATTGAAACGTCTTCCGGTGAGCTGGACGCCGTGCGGGAAGAGATCAAAAAGATGAAGACGCTGACGGATAAGCCATTTGGCGTGAACGTCGCCCAAGCCTTTGTGCGCGATCCGGATATCGTGCAGTTCGTGATTGATCAGGGGATCAAATTCGTCACCACGTCTGCAGGCGACCCGATGAAATATACCTGCATGTTAAAGGAAGCCGGGCTGACTGTGTTCCACGTTGTTCCTTCGCTCCAGGGCGCCCTGCGCGCGATTGAGGCCGGAGTGGACGGTCTGATCGTGGAAGGCGGAGAAGGGGGCGGCTTCAAGAATCCGAAGGATGTTGCCTCAATGGTGTTGATCCCGCTGGTCTGTGAACATGTGGATGTGCCGGTTGTGGCGGCTGGCGGTATCACGGATGGTCGCAGTATGGCCGCGGCCTTCGCGCTGGGTGCAGAGGCCGTGCTGATGGGCACGCGTATCCTGTCCTCGGCGGAAAGTCCGGTTCATTCCAATTGGAAGGAGGCGATCATCAAGGCGGAGGCCACCGATACGGTCTTCCTCAATCGCTCTGGACCCGGGCCGGCGCTGCGCGCTTTGCGGACGGAGCGCACGGACCGGATTCAAAAGGAAGGCGTGGAAAACATCTTCGGAGAGTTCGCCAATACGCAAGATGTCTATTTCGGCGGAGACCTCGAAGCAGGTATCGCGTTGACTGGCCAGGTTGCAGGCCGGATCACGGACGTGAAGCCTGTCGCGCAGATTTTCGAGGAAACTCTGGCTGAATATCATGACGTAGTGTCGCGTTTGCCGAGATAAGTCTTCTTGAGACTGGTTCTTGCGGGCTTTGACCTCTAAACAGGGGTAAAATCACTAAAAAGGATCAGGACTCGATGAAAACATACCTGCTTGGCGGCGCGGCGGCGTTGGCCCTTAGTCTTGCGGCATGTGGACAGAAGGCGGAAACCTCGGAAGAGGATGCCGTCATAGCTGGGGCTGAAGTGTCTGAAGAAGAAAGCGAAGGCCTGCCTGAGATCATTGTGACAGACGCAGAACTTGAAGGAAACCCTTTCCGACAGGAATGGGATACACCCTACGGCGTGCCGCCTTTCGCCGAGATCCAGGATGCACATTATCTGCCTGCGACCAGGAAAGCTGTTCTGGAATTACGCGCAGACATCGACGCAATCGTCAGCAATCCGGATGCGCCAACGTTTGAGAACACGATTGTCGCCCTGGATGGTGCCGGGGCCTCGCTCGACAAGGTAATCCGCGTGTTCAGCAATATAACCAGCACGGATACGAATGACACGCTGAGAGAGTTGGAAGCGGAAATTTGGCCGATGCTGACGCGCGAGCAGACGGCGATCAGTTTCAATCCCGAGCTCTTTGAGCGCGTCAAGGCAGTCTACGAGCAGCGCGACCGGCTAGGTCTGGATGAGCAAGACGCTCGCTTGCTGGAGCTGACCCATCGTGATTTCGTGCGCAATGGCGCAGACCTCGCGCCGGGCGTGAAGACACAAGTGGCCAAGATCAATGAGGAAATGTCCGGTTTGACCACAGAGTTCGGCCGCAATCTTCTGCTGTCGACCAAGGATTTCAAGATCGAGATCACCGACGAAGCCGAGCTGGTTGGTCTGTCGGAAGACTTCAAGGGAGCCTTGAAGGTGAAGGGCGAAGACAAATGGGTGCTGACGGTCGACCGTTCTGTCTATGAAACCTTCATGACGCAGAGCGAAAATCGTGACCTGCGGGCGAAGATGTTCGACGGCTACCGTCTGCGTGCCTCTGAAGGCGAATATGATAATGGCCCGTTGGCCATCAAGATCGCCCAGCTGCGCGCAAAGAAGGCGGAGCTGATGGGTTACAAGTCCCACGCTCATTATCAGCTTGAAACGCGTATGGCGAAAACGCCTGAAGCGGCAGAAGAATTTCTGCTCCGCGTCTGGGAGCCGGGTCTGAAGCGCGCCAAGCAAGAGCGCGCCGACATGCAGGAAATGGTCGGAGGCGAGTTCCAGATCGCCGGTCATGACTGGTGGTACTATTCCGAGAAGGTGCGTCAGGCGAAATATGCGTTCGATGACAATGCGCTGAAGCCCTATTTCGAGCTTGGCGCTGTGCGTCAGGGTGTTTTCGACGTCACCTCCAAGCTGTTCAACATCTCGTTTGAGCCTGTCGAGGTCGAGGCTTGGAACCCGATCGTTAAATCCTGGACCGTGACAGACAATGAAACCGGTGAATATCTTGGCCTGTTCATGGCCGACATGTATGCTCGCGACTCCAAGCGCGGGGGTGCCTGGATGAGTTCCTATCGCGGTGCTTCGGATGTGGATGGCGATAATGTCCGCCCGATCGTTACCAATAATTTGAACCTCATCCAGCCGGTCGAAGGCGAGCCAACCCTGATGAGGTTTGACGAAGTGGAGACGCTGTTCCACGAATTCGGTCACGGTATGCACGGCATGCTGACGCAGATCCGCTACAAGACCTTCTCCGGCGTGAATGGCCCGCGGGACTATACCGAATTCCCTGCCCAGATTCTGGAGCATTGGGCGGGGGCCCCGGAAGTGCTGTCGACCTTTGCAACGCATTATGAGACCGGTGAGCCGATCCCGCTGGAACTGATCGACAAAATGAATGCGGCGGCGACCTTCAATCAGGGCTTCAAGACCACGGAATACATCGCGGCGGCTCTGCTGGACCTGCGCTGGCACATGCTGACGTCCGAAGAAGCAGCTCAGATCACCAATGCACGTGAGTTTGAAAAGAAAGTGCTGGAAGAGTACGGTCTGATCCCGGAGATCGAGCCGCGTTATCGCACTCAGTATTTTAGCCACGTCTTCGCAGGTGGCTATTCGGCTGGCTATTACGCCTATCTCTGGTCTGAAATCCTGGATGCTGACGGCTTCACGGCCTTCCGCGAGAGCGGCGACATCTTCGACCCGGAGCTGGCGGCGCAGCTCAAGAAATGGGTTTATGAGGCTGGTGGCCTGCGTGAGGCTGACGAGCTGTACCGCAATTTCCGCGGCTCTGATCCGACCATTGAACCGCTGCTACAGATCCGTGGTTTTGGCGAAGAAAAGCCGAGTGAAGGCTAAGGTTGCGGCTTGATCAGCCTAAAAGGAAAGCCCGCCGGTTTGATCCGGCGGGCTTTATTATGCCTCAACTGTTTGGTCGGGGTCAGGCTGGCGTGTCAGCGGATTCGCGGCAGACAATCGCGCGGACCTGCTCTTCCGTCGTAGCCTCTCTCAGCGCATCCCGTACAGCGCTCTGGCGATAAGCGCGGCTGACCTGAGCGAGAGCCCGCAAATGGTCTGCCCCAGCTGTTTTTGGGGCCAGAAGCATGAAGACAAGATCGCACGGGCGCTCATCAATGGCTTCAAAATCCACCCCGTGAACCAGCCGCATATAGCCGCCTATAGGGGTTTCAATGCCATCAAGGCGTGCATGGGGAATGGCAACGCCCTCTCCCACGCCGGTTGATCCCAGGCGTTCACGCTCCATAACGGCATCTTCAATCAGCCGCGGGCTGAGACCCACTTTTTCAGCCAGGGCTTCTGCCAAGGCATGAATGGCCTGTTTCCGGCTTGTCGCCTCGAACGATGGTATGATTACCCCGCCTTCGAGCAGGGACGTCAGATCAGTGGCCATGAAGTTGCTTTCCGTCTTCCGGCTTAGGTCTTTCGGGCATTCTCCGGGTCTACCCACCCAATATGCCCATCTGGGCGGCGGTAGACCATATTCAGGCCCTCATGGCCAGCATTTCTGAACATGATTGCCGGAACTTCCTGCAGTTCAAGCTGCATAACTGCCTCTGAAACGCTCATCGTCCGGATCGAAACCGAGGTTTCGGCAACGGTCAGAGGCGTATCATCGGTCACTTCGATCACGTCGTCTTCATCGCTGTCATGGCCATTTACCTTGAACACGGACTCCGAGGCCAGCTCAGATGGCATGGGCGCGGACGTGCCAGAATGATGGTCTTTCAGGCGGCGCTTGTAGCGGCGCACGCGCTTTTCCATCTTGTTCAGGCTGTCTTCCAGCGCGGCATAGGGGTCTTCCGCCTTGCCTGTGGATTGCAGAATAATGCCGGAGGGCAGGTGTACATTACAGTCAACTTCAACAAACGGGCCCTGCTGGGAAACAAAAACGCGGGCGTCTCCTGTTCGGTTGAAGTATTTACTGACGGCCGCCTCCAGTCCGGTTTCAATACGGCTCCGTAGAGCCTCTCCGAGATCCATATGCTTGCCAGTAATCTGTATCTGCACGGGCGGTCTCCTTTTTTTGTTTTAAGGGTCTGATTATGACCCAGAATTTGGCCGGAAGCGAATCTAATCGGCCTTATATTTGAGTTGGGGCTGGGGCGGGCCTGTCTCAAGCCTTTACCGGCGAATATCAGCTGTCCTGAACCTTAAATTTTGTACGGGAAATACGGGACATCCCTCACAGCATTCCTCCTGCGCTTTCATCTTTTTACATGAAGGAACGCGGCAACAGCAGCCATGCAGAGCAAGGCTTAGGATAGCGGTAATGACTTGCCGACATGCTGGATTAGACCTGAAAATAGCTGTTTAAAACAGTGAAAGCTGATTGCCCCTGCCTATGCCTTCTCGTGCCGCCCCCGATATGAGCGCCTCGCCCATGATGGACGGAGATGATATTCTTTACCGTATCGCCTTTGAAAATGCGGCAGTCGGCATTGCTTATGTTTCACCCGAAGGCAAATGGTTGCGCATGAATCAGCGGGTTGCCGAGATGTTCGGCTATACGCTGACTGAGCTCGAGACGTTGTGCTTTCAGGATATCACCCATCCGGATGATCTGGATATCAATCTCGACTACCTCAGAGAGGTAAATTCCGGACGTCGCGAGGGCTACAAACTGGAGAAGCGCTATCTTCACAAGGCAGGCCATATCGTCTGGGTAAATCTCAGTGTCAGCTGCATACGTGATGCACAGGGCAGAGTGCGCTATTTCATTTCTGTTCTGGATGACATTACGGAGCAAAAGCAGATCCGCCAGGCGCTGGACGAGAGTGAGGCCCGCTTTCGCGCCTATCAACAGACTAGTCCTGATGGCTTCATGATTTTCCATAGCCTGCGCGATGGAGAAGGGGAGATCATCGATTTTGTATGGGATTTCGTGAATCCGGCAGGTGAGGTGATATCGCAGCGTTCGAGAGCGGACCTGATCGGTGCGCGCATGCTGGAAAATATGCCGACACATCGCAGGCTTGGCCTGTTTGATGCTTACAAGAAAGTCGTTGAGACCGGCGAGACCTGGCAGGGCGAAGTCAACTACCCAAGGAAAAGCGGTGAAACAATCTGGCTGCGGATTACGGCGGCCAGGGTTGATGATGGCTTCGCGGCTGCATTGCAGGACATCACCGACCGCAAGGATGCTGAAATGCGCCTGCTGGAAAGCGAGGATCGTCAGCGCAGTATTCTGGACAATGTTGTGGCCTTTGTTAGCCTGCTGACTCCAGATGGCAATATTCTTGAGGCAAACACGCCCTCCCTTGTGGCGGCCGGACTGCAGCGCCACGAAGTGATCGGCAAGCCTTTCTGGGATTGTGCGTGGTGGGACTATGACCCGCAGGTGCAGGCGCGAATGCGTGATGCTGTTTCGCGCGCTGCATTAGGCGAACAGGTCCGCTTCGATGTGGAATTGAATGGTACCGATGACAGGCGAATGCCTATTGATTTCCAATTGGCCCCTTGTTTTGACGAGACGGGGTGTGTGAAGCAAATCATTTCCTCTGGCGTCGACATTACTGAGCGCAAGCTTGCCGAAGCGCATCGCGAGATGTTGGTGCGGGAACTTAGCCACCGCGTGAAAAATTCTCTTGCCATGGTCCAGGCCATTGCGTCCCAAACCATGCGCGTGGAAAGCTCCATTGAAGCCTTTCGAGAATCCTTTTCTGGGCGTTTGCGAGCCATCGCGGCCTGCCATGACCTTTTGATAGCGACGACACGTGCCTCCGCGAATATCTCGCAACTGGTCAAGGAGCAGGTCTCTCCGTACACATCCCCACAGGCTGAGCGTGTCAGTATGTCAGGTCCGCCACTTATTCTCGGGCCTGAGGCTGCTTATGCATTCGGTCTGATCCTGCATGAATTGGCGACGAATGCCGTGAAGTATGGTGCTTGGTCGAATGAGTCCGGCAGTGTAATCGTCAGCTGGAGCGGGGGCCGTCGCGAGGATGGCAGGAAAGGGGTGATCGTTGAGTGGCGGGAGGTTGGCGGCCCGGAAGTCTCGCCACCTAATCGGAAGGGCTTTGGCAGTGTGCTGATAGAGCAGAGCCTGTCACACTCTCTGGGGGGGCAAGCTCACATTGATTACGCGCCAGAGGGGCTGACTGCCCGTTTTCAGTTTCCGGCCGAGGGGGTGGCATGAAGCGTTCGGTGCTGGTCGTCGAGGACGACTTTCTCATCGCCTATGATTTGAAGATTCAGCTGGAGGAGCGGGGATATATTGTTACAGGCCCGGCCGGTAGTGTGGAAGATGCGCTTGCGGCCCTGGAGAAACATGACATCTGTTCGGCCATTCTGGACATTGACCTGCACGGGAAACCTTCTTTCCCGGTGGCGGAAGTGCTTAGGGAGAAGGGTATTCCGTTCCTGTTCCTGTCTGGGAATTATTCTTGGGAATTGCCACCTGAGCTATCGGATTCCCTCGTTCACCCCAAGCCGGTCAGTGTAATGAGGCTGATTGGTGAGCTGAATGATTTGTGCACGCCAGACTGCTGCTAATCTTGCTTACAGGCCGCGAATGGGGCCCTTGAGGGGTGTTTCCCCGCTCTGTGGCCCTGCCTTTCCGGGGTTTTTTCCGTAGTCATGCTTTTTCAGCAGGCCTCTGAACTGATGATAGGTCAGGCCAAGGAAATCTGCGGCCTTGCCCTGATGGCCCTCTGACAGGCTGAGGGCCTCATCAATCAATTGCATTTCGAAGGCTGCCACTTGCGACGGGAAGTCTGCCGGAATGGTCTCATCCTGCCGAATGCGCGCCGGGTCTGCTTTCAGGGCAGGCGGGGCCTTGGGGGTGCGTCGGGATTTTGGCCGCCAAGGCGAGTCAAATGGGTCCAGCGCGCTTTGGTCAAACAGCACCGGTTCATCTGGCGACAGCATCATTGAGCGGTGCGCCAGCCGCTGGGCAAAATTGCGCAGTTCACGGACATTTCCCGGCCAGTCATGTGCTTCCATGGCGGCGACGGCAGAAGGGGCAAAGCCTGGAAAGTCCTGCGCCATCTCTATCGCCATGCGCCGAGCAAAATGATCGGCCAACAGGCTCGCATCTCCGGGGCGCGCGCGCAGCGGCGGCAGGGTGATCACGTCAAAGGCCAGCCGGTCCAGCAGGTCGGCGCGAAATTCGCCGCGTTCGACCATGGAGGGCAAGTCAGCATTCGTAGCGGCAATGATACGCACATTTGTGGTGAGGACTTTTGACCCGCCCACGCGCTGGAATTCGCCATATTCGATGACGCGCAGCAGCTTTTCCTGCACCTGTGCGCTCGCCGTGGCGATCTCGTCCAGAAAGATCGTGCCGCCATCGGCCAGCTCAAACCGGCCGCGACGCATCTCTGTCGCGCCTGTGAACGCGCCGCGCTCATGGCCGAACAGTTCTGAGTCCAGCAGCGTCTCGGAGAGGGCCGCGCAGTTCACCTTGATGAACGGGCCGTCCCAGCGTTTTGAAAGGAAGTGCAGACGCTCCCCGATCAGTTCCTTGCCGGTTCCGCGTTCTCCGATGACGAGGATGGGGCGGTCCAGCGGCGCTACGCGAGAAACATGCTCCTGCGCACTCAGCCAGGCCGGCGCTTCACCAATGAGTTGGGTATTATCGCTAATCATTTCGTCAAAATAACTAAATACTATGAATAAATCCATATTTAATTTTAGTGGTATTGACGAAATGACTCCTGTAAGTTCCTAATGAAAAAGTTTTATTTCTTTTAAAATCAATGTCTTATAAAATTAATTCGAAACTGGCACGGTCCTTGAAATGAAAGAAGGGCTCAGAGCGACAGGGCGTTGCTCAACCCAGAAGGACAGAACTGAAATGGACGACCGTTACAACACTTCAGAAACCCGCTCGGATGCTGGCCGTTTCGGCCGCTGGCTGTCCACACGCCCGGCCGAAAGCTGGATGTTTTTCGGGGCCGGTGTGCTCCTCGGCGGCTTGTTCTTCTAATCCTCCCCCCAGTTACGAAAGGACTTTTAAAATGGGTCTGTTTTCCCGTCTCGGCGACATCATCAACTCGAACATCAATGCGATGCTCGACAGTGCCGAAAACCCTGAAAAAATCGCCCGCCTGATCATCCAGGAAATGGAAGATACACTGGTTGAGGTCCGCACCGCAGCGGCCCGCGCCATGGCGGACAAGAAAGAAATGGAGCGCGAGATTGTTCACTTCACGAAAACCCGTGATGACTGGGCTGCCAAGGCAGAGCTGGCTATCGACAAGGGCCGTGAAGATCTGGCGCGCGGCGCACTGACCGCCAAGCAGAAAGCTGAAGGCGAAATCGAACGCCGCAAGGCTGCGATGGCTGCGGCTGAAGAAGCCTTCGAGAAGCGCCAGGACGATCTGTCCAAGCTTCAGGCCAAGCTCGACGAGGCAAAGGCAAAGCATCGTGCCCTGATGATGCGCCGCGAAGCTGCAGAGCAGCGTATCCGCATGCGGTCGCAAACCTATGACGGCAAGGTCGACGAAGCCCTCGCGCGCTATAACAATATCGAGCGCAAGGTTGACGAGATGGAAGCCTATGCCGACACCATCAAGGGTCATGAGCCAAATCTGGCCGCCGAGTTCGCTGCCCTGGAGCGCGACGAGAGTGTCGAGAAAGAGCTCGAAGCCCTGAAAGCCAAACGTGCGAAGTCTTCTGCGAAGGCGTCCACGAAGAAATCGGAGGACTGATAGATGCTGTTTTCCCTCGCCTGCCTGACTGGCTTCATGACGCTGGTGTGTGCCCCCGGGCTGATTGCCCAGGCCCGCGCCAAGCAGGGCTCTTCGGTTGAAGAGGCCGCGTAATGGACGAGTTTCTACCAATCATTGCGATCGTTTCGCTCTTCATTGTCCTGCCGGGAATGATCTTCCACTACATTACGAAGTGGCGGCAGCAAAAAACCCTGATGCCAGACGATGAACGAATGATGGAGGATCTCTGGAGATCGGCCCGCGCCATGGAGCGCCGGATCGAGACCCTCGAAGCCCTCCTTGAGCAGAGTGAGCAGGACGGCCCACGCCGTCCGCCCCGCTCTTCCAGACCCACTTTTGACGACTAAGGACCTTAGCTTATGTCCCGCCATTCCCGCCCAAGCCGTGATCCTGCCTATGAAGACAGGTACGGTTCCCCCAACCCCAAGCGGTTTTACCGCTCCCGCCAGGACAAGGTGATTGCCGGTGTCTGTGGCGGTCTGGCCGAACGTTTCGGATGGGAGCCTGTTCTGGTTCGTATCCTGGCCGTACTCGGATTTTTCTTCGTCATGGGGCCGCTCGCGATCATCCTCTACATCGTTCTGTGGATGATCACGCCGCGCACACCGCTCGGCGGCCGGCCCATGTCTCCTGAAGAAGATGCTTTCTGGCGGAATGTGAATGACCGCCCGCGTGTCACCTTCGGGAACTTGAAATACACGTTCATGGATCTCGACGAACGTCTCCGGGATATCGAACGCAAGGTCACATCTGACGAGTGGCGCCTGCGCAAGGAGTTCCGGGATCTGGAGCGCGGTAATTAGAGGCAGCCGCAGCTTCCACACATAACCCTCAATATCCGACGAGAAGGACCGGAAAAATGCGTAAGGGGACGCTACTGACAAATAACTGGCTGCTGGGAGGTGTCTCTCTGATCATTCTGACGATGATCGCAGTTGGCGCTGCCACGCAGGGAAGCATGGCTCTGGAGTTCGGCGGGCTCCAGATGACCTTCTCTCCTCATGAAGACGGGGGCGTGCGTCTCAGCATTGCCCGCAGCTTTGGCACCTCAGATTTCACTGCGCCGTAAGGCTCTCAGGATCAGGCGCATGGGGCTGACGGCCTCCAGGGCCTGAACGCTGGCCGGTGATGGTCCACCGAGAAGCTGGGCAGCAATGATCTGTCCGGCCCATGGCCCCCAGGTAAAGCCGCGCGCACCAAAGCCGTTCACCATCACAATACCCGGTAGTAATGGGGCGTCCGCATCAGCAGGGCGTCCTTTTCGTATGCCCTCAAATGTTTCAATCGCTGCGTCCCGGTCAGGCACAGCGCCGATCAGGGGCAGGCGGTCCGATGTTGTCGCCCGGATGGCCGCGCGGGAGGTGAGGGGATACCTCTTCGCATCGCCCTTCCACCAAGGGGAAAGCTGCTGTAGCGCCTCGGCATTGGCCTTGCGCGCGCCATCCGAAACCTCCGGCAGGGTGCCAGCTGAAATCTTCTCAAAGGTCGCGCCCCACAATCTCTCGTCCCGCAAGGCCAGCGCATAATGGCCACTTGCCATTGCATCCGGTGCCACATCTGCTGCCCCAGTCAGATGCTCCACCTGGCCAAGGCGGCCTTGAAGTCCCAGCCAGTCGATCTGTTCCAGAATGCCCATCGCATTCGCCAGAACAATCGCGTCATAGCTGCGGCCATTTACGCTGCACTCTGCCAGCGAAACCTCCACCGGTCCGGCTTTCAGCGCGATGCCTTTCAGCAGGCCCGTTACGACCTTGCGCGGCTCCACAATCAGGGCGCGCTTGTGCAGCAGGCCGCCGCCGGAAATCGCTTCCAGATCCTCCAGCGGCAGGGGCGGGTCGGCCAGTAGCTTTTCAAACCGCACGCGTTCGGTCTCATCCTTCGGTATCTGCCGCACATCGGTTTCGTGTGCGCCATCCAGAGCGCGATAGGCCTCGCGTGCGGCCAGATAGGCATCTATCAGAAGCCGGGCCTGCACGGTGTCGCCCGCATCCAGCCGCGGCATCATCAGACCGATCGGGTTGCCGCTTGCGCCGCTGGCGGGGCCAGCCGGGTCAAACACCGTCACCTCTGCGCCGCGTGCGGTCAGGGCCCACGCAGCTGAGGCTCCGGCAATCCCTGCGCCCAGAACGGCAATGCGCGGGGAAGCAGAGGGAGGGGCACGCAGCCCATAAGCATCCGGCTGCGCAGTAGGCGGCGTGGTCAGCCGCGCTTCCAACCTCTCCCGCTTGCGACCATGGCCGGGGGCCTTGGCCACGTCAAAGCCTGCGCTGGCCAGTCCGCGCCGAACTGATCCGGCCACGGTAAATGTCCCGATGCAGGCACCGGGGGCAGACCGCTGCGCGATCAGGCCATACAGGCCCTCTGCCCACATGTCCTCATTCTTGGCGGGGCTGAACCCGTCCAGGAACCAGGCATCAGCCTTGAGCCGGCTGGCGGGCAGCATCTCGTGAATGTCGCCCATATGAAGCGTCAGCGTGATGCCGAGATCTTCCCAGACATGGTGGCGCACGCCCAGGACCGGGGCGGGCCAGGTCTCCAGCAGGCGGTCTGAAAAGGCAGATAGTTCCGGCCATTCGCTCAGCGCCCGGGCCGCATCATCCTGCGTCATCGGATAGGCTTCGAAGCTGACAAAGTGCAGCCACGCTGCAGGGGAAGGGCGGTAAGTCGTCCACAATTCTGCGAGCGCCAGAAAATTCAGCCCCGTGCCAAAGCCGGTTTCGGCAATGGTGAACTGGTCCCGTCCGGCCCAGGCTTCCGGCAGGCCGCAGCCTTTCAGGAACACCGCGCGGGTTTCGGCCAGGCCGTCGCCTGCTGTGAAATATACGTCGCCAGCCTCCCGGGCGACGGGGGTGCCATCATCCTTCCAGTCGATAGTGGGGTGTTTCAGCAGGCGGGTCATGCGCGATGGGTTAGCCGTGAAGGCCCGGTTTGAACAGGTCTCATGGCAGAACTGAAAACTCTCCGGGATTTAATCGGATCGCTCGGTGTTTCCACGCGTTGATTGTATGACCGCGCTAAAAAGCGGCGAACAAGAAGGAGATGAAAGATGGATAAGGAACATATCAAAGGCGCTGCCAAGAAGGTTGAAGGTGAAGTCAAGGAAACGGCCGGTGAAATGACCGACAACAAAAAGCTTCAGGCAGAAGGCAAGATGGACAAGGCCGAAGGCGAAGTTCGCGACAAGGCCGGTGACGTCAAAGACGCCCTCAAAGACTAGGCCTTTTTTGGCCAGACTGCGAAAGCCGCTCCCTCGGGGGGCGGCTTTTCCTTGCGCGGAATTCAGGGCGGGGCCACATAAGGCGCAAGACAGGCGATGAGGTGCAGGATGACCGACATCAATATCAAACGCGAGGAAGGTGATGCCGGTGGACGCTATGTCACCGTCGTAAATGGCCATAAAGCCGAGATGACTTGGTCGAAAGCCGGCACCAGCCGTATTATCATAGATCATACCGGCGTGCCCAAAGAGCTGGGCGGCCTGGGCGTCGGAACCGCCCTCGTCAAGCGCGCCGTGGAAGACGCTCGCCGTGATGGCATCAAGATCATTCCGCTATGCCCCTTCGCCAAGGCGCAAATCGAGAAACACACCGAATGGCAGGACATTCTGGCATGAGCACCGGAGACATCACGCATGACGAAACCCATCAGCGCTATAGCCTCTATCAGGATGGCGTTGAGGCCTATCTGACCTATGAGCGACCGCAGGCGGGCCATAAGCACATCACACACACCATCGTGCCGGGCGAGCTTGGCGGACGCGGCATCGGCAAGCGCTTGGTCAAGCGTGCGATGGAAGACATCATCGCGGCAGGGGAGACAGTTTCCTCGTCCTGCTGGTTTGCCAGTGCATTGATCGAGAAGACCCCCGAATGGGCCGCCGTCCAAGCATGACCGAGCCGTTCTGGAAAACCAAGACGCTCGACCAGATGAACCGGCAGGAATGGGAGTCGCTCTGCGATGGCTGCGGCAAGTGCTGCCTGCTGAAACTGGAAGACGAGGACACAGGCGAGATTGCCTATACGCGTCTGCATTGCCGCCTGTTCGACAGCGGCACCTGCCAGTGCGCCGACTATGAAAACCGCAAGAAGATTGTCGAAGACTGTGTCATCCTCACCCCGCAAAAGGTGGAGGAAATCCGCTGGATGCCGAAGACCTGTGCCTATCGCCTGATCCATGAGGGCAAGGATCTGCCGTCCTGGCACTATCTTGTCTGTGGGGATCGGGAGCGCATCCATGAGGAAGGTCATTCCATACGCGGCCGCACAGTGTCCGAAGACACGGTGTTTGAGGAAGACACCGAAGACTGGATTGTCGACTGGGAAGGCAACGAGCCCTAGACGCCAACCACTTCGCTATTGGTCGCTTCGGTTTTCAGCCATTTGATGAAATCACGCACATCCGGCGTCAGGTGACGGCCTTTGGGGTGCACGATCCAGTAGCCGAAATCAATCAGGTGAGAGCCATCTGCAAAGGGCGCGACCAGCCGGCCGGAGGCAAGGTCTGCGGCGGCAATGGCGCGTTTGGCCAGTGCGACACCGCGGCCTGCTGCAGCCGCTTCGATGACCAGGATCGCCTGGTTGAAGCGCGGGCCCCGCGTGCCGTCTACATCCTTCACATTCCGTGCGCGCAGCCAGCTCGCCCAGTCCGGACAGGACGGATCGTTCTCATTGCTCTCATCATGGATCAGCGTGTGATGACGCAGATCGCTCGGCTTGCGGATGGCGTCCGGCCCCTCCAGCAGGGCGGGGGAGCAGACCGGCAGAACGGTTTCGTCCATCAGTTTCTCTGATTTCAGGCCTTCATAATTGCCGCGGCCATAGCGGATGGCAAAGTCGGCATCGGCGGTGGTGAAATCCGTCAGGCCCATATCAGCAGAGATCCAGGCCTCGGTATCCTCATGTTGGCGATGGAAGCCATCAAGCCGCGGGGCCAGCCATTTCGCGGCAAAAGACGGCGCGCAGGAGACCATCACCCGGCCCTTGCGGGCAGGGGCCTGCATGATGCGGCCAGCTTCAGAAATTCTCTCAAATGCCTCACGCACCAGCGGCAGGCTGGCCTGCGCGGCATCTGTCAGCAAAACTGAACGGCCTGTACGCTTGAACAGGGGCGTGCCGGCATATTCTTCCAGCTGTCTTATCTGTTGTGAAATCGCGCCGGGCGTGACATTCAGCTCCTCGGCAGCCTGTGTAAACGACAGGCGCCGGGCAGCCGCTTCAAAGGCTCTCAGGGCGTTCAGGGGCGGTAGACGGTCAGTAGGATCGGACATGAATAGTTTCTCTAAAGGATCGCTGTAGGGGTTCACTGTTGCGTCTGCCGCGTCAAGAGCCATTTTGGCACCTGATTGATCAGCTAGCCTAAAAAGAGGTTGCACCCATGCGCCAGTTCCCGGCTTTCTTCAACATGGACGACGCCCGTGTCGTCGTGTTCGGCGGTGGCGAAGAAGCCCGCCGCAAGGTGCGCCTGCTTGCCAAGACGTCCGCCCAGATCACCGTGATCATCGGCAAGGACCTCGAGCCCGGCTTTGCCGAGGAATTTGCCGGCCGCATTACGATTGCGCCGCAAGTCGAGGCTGGCCCGGCGCTGGATGTTGCCCGCTTTGCCATCGTCGCCTGCCGTCTGTGCGCCAATACAGAGCGCGCCATTGAGTGGGCCCGGCAGTATGGTGTGCCGCTGAATGTCGTTGACCGGCCGGATCTGTGCGATTTCACAATCCCGTCAATTCTGGACCGCGGAGAGATTGTCGCCGCCATCGGCTCCAATGGTTCGGCGCCGGTTCTGGCCAAATCCGTGCGCAGCAAGCTGGAGCGCCTGCTGCCCGCGCGGACCGGAGAGCTGGCCGAACTGGCCGGGCGTCTGCGGCCAGAGGTAAAAGAAGCTATCCCGGATGCCAAGGCCCGCCGCGAATTCTGGGAATACGCCCTGAACGGCAAACCGGCGGAACTCGCCTATGCTGGAGATCTGGACGCGGCCGAGCAGGCCATGCGCGACGCCATGAAAGGCAGCCGCAGGACCGGCATCGTGCATCTGGTTGGCGCAGGCCCCGGCGATCCGGAACTGCTGACGCTCAAAGCCCTGCGCCTGCTGCAACAGGCCGACATCGTGTTCTATGACCGCCTGGTCAGTCCGGAAATTCTCGACATGATCCGCCGCGACGCAGACCGCGTTCCGGTCGGCAAGAGCAAGGGCAATCATTCCGTCCCGCAGGAAGAGATCCATGAATTGCTGATCCGCGCTGCCCGCGAAGGCAAGCGCGTCGTGCGCCTGAAGGGCGGTGACCCTTTCATTTTTGGCCGGGGCGGGGAAGAGCTGGAAGCCATTCAGGCGGCTGGCATCGAAGCCTTTGTCGTTCCGGGCATTTCCTCTGCGCTTGGCTGTGCCGCCAGCGCGGGCGTGCCGCTGACGCACCGCGATCATGCGCAAAGCCTCACCTTCGTGACAGGTCATGCGAAAAAGGGCGGCGTCCCGGATCTCGATTGGGAAAGCCTCGCCAAGCCTCGCCAGACCGTGACTGTTTTCATGGGTGTCGGCACCGCACCGACCATTGCCGACAAGCTTATTGAAGCGGGCCGCGCGCCGGACACGCCCGTCGCCGTCATCGAGAATGGCACTCTGTCCACGGAAATCCAGGTCTTCGGCATTCTGGCCGAGCTGCCGGACCTGATCGAGAAAAACGCAATCAAGGGACCGGCCCTGCTGATTATTGGGGAAGTGGCAGGCCTGCCTTTCGCCAGTGGGGCAGTGGGCCTGTCAGGCGGTTACACGCAGGAGATTTATGCATGACATCCGTCCGTCCAAAGCTGAAACCTGAAACCCCGAAGGCTGTCACCGCCTGGGAAACCGCCACCGGCCAGACGGTCTGGATGGCGGCGGATGGGTCCTGGACAAAGGAAGCCGGCCAGATCGCTGCCTTCACAGGCGATGAGGCCGAGGCCCGTCTGGCCGATGCGCTCAAACAGGAAGGTGTCGTCACAGACCCTTACTTCATGGAAGTAACTGAGAGCGGCGGCATCACCGGCCGGGAAACCCTGCGCGAGACGATCCGCGCCAATGGACCGACCGTCGCCTATGGAGAATCCGCCTGATGCCACATCGCGAAATCACCCGCCTGACCCTTTATGGCAATCTGGTCTCCGGGAATTGCCTCAAAACCCGCTGGGTCGCGGATGCGCTTGGTCTGGACTATGACTGGGTGGAAATCGATGTCGTGAAAGGGGAGGCGCAGTCCGCTTCCTATCTGGCGGTCTATCCGTTTGGGAAAGTCCCGCTGGCGCGTTGGCCGGATGGGCGTACCCTGCCAGAATCAAATGCCATCATGCTATATCTGGCCGAAACCCATCCGGGTGGGAATAAATTTATTCCGTCTGATCCGTTCGTGAAGGCACAGATGATGAGCTGGTTGTTCTGGGAACAATATTCCCATGAAACCGCTATCGCCGTGCGCCGTTACCACAAGCATCTGCTGGGAAAAGCCGATTCCGATATTGACCCGGAATTGCTGCCGAAAGGGAAGAGGGCGCTGCAGCGAATGCAGACCCACCTGTCACAGGCAGACTGGTTCGCAGGAGACCGCGTCACGCTCGCCGATATCGCATTGGTTGCCTATACGCGCTGGGCGCATGAAGGCGGCTTTGACCTTTCCGAGTTCCCGGCGGTCGAGCGCTGGGTCAGCCGCACCGAAGCGGCGCTCGGCATCCCGCACGCAAGAGAGGCTGCGTAATGTATAGATATGATGAGTTTGATGCCCGGATCGTATCCGAGCGCGTTGCGCAATTCCGCGGGCAGGTGAACCGCCGCCTGTCCGGCGAATTGCTGGAAGATGAGTTCAAGCCCCTGCGCCTGCAGAATGGAGTCTATCTTCAGCTGCACGCCTACATGCTGCGCGTGGCCATTCCCTATGGCCAGCTGAATGGCCGCCAGCTGCGCCGTCTGGCCGTCATTGCGCGCGATTATGACCGGGGCTATGGCCACTTCACCACGCGCCAGAACATCCAGTTCAACTGGGTGGCACTGAAGGACATCCCCGATGTGCTGGAAAGCTTGGCCGAGGTGGAGATGCACGCGATCCAGACGTCAGGTAACTGTATCCGCAATACGACGTCGGATCATTTTGCCGGCGCGGCGAAAGACGAGATCATGGACCCGCGCCCCTGGTGCGAGATCATCCGCCAGTGGAGCACCTTCCATCCGGAATTCGCCTTCCTGCCCCGCAAGTTCAAGATTGCCGTCACGGGTGCAGATCATGACCGTGCTGCCATCCGCGTGCATGACATTGGTCTGCATATGCGCCAGCGGGGCGATGTGGTTGGCTTCGAAGTCCATGTTGGTGGCGGGCAGGGGCGTACTCCGCACCTTGCAGCCCTCGTCAGTGAATTTGTTCCGGAGACGGAACTGCTCGATTATCTCGAAGCCATCATGCGTGTTTACAATCGCTTCGGGCGCCGTGATAACAAGTACAAGGCCCGCATCAAGATCCTCGTCAGCGAACTCGGCGCGGATGAATTTCGTCGTCTGGTCAGAGAAGAATATGCCGCCCAGCGCGAGCACGAGAAGATCGCCCTTCCGCAGGAAGAGATCGCGCGCATCCATGCCTATTTTGCCCCGCCCGAGCTGATCCCCGCCTCAGGGCCGAATGAGGCCTTTGAGGCGCTGAAGGTAGAGGACAAGGAGTTCGCCCGCTGGGCCCGCATCAATCTGCATCCGCACAAGGTGGATGGCCATGTCTCTGTCACGATCAGCCTGAAGCCGATCGGCGGCGCGGCAGGCGATGCCACGGATGCCCAGATGATGACGGTGGCGCATCTGGCCGAAACCTATGCCCATGACGATATTCGCGTCAGCCATGCGCAGAATCTGGTCCTGCCGCATGTCGCGCTGAAGGATTTACCGGACATCTACCGCGAGCTGAAGGCGGCTGGCATTGCCACGGCGAATGAAAGCCTGATCACGGACATGATTGTCTGCCCCGGTCTTGATTACTGCAATCTGGCCAATGCCCGCTCCATTCCGGTCGGGCAGGCGGTGCAGCAGGTTTTTGCCGATCCGGACTATCAGGAGGACATCGGCCGTCTGCACATCAATATTTCTGGCTGCATCAATGCCTGCGGGCATCACCATGTCGGCCATATCGGCATTCTCGGCGTCGACCGGAAAGGGGAGGAGTTCTACCAGATCACTCTCGGCGGCCGCGCGGACGAGAAGGCGGCGATTGGTGACATTGCCGGTCCGGGCCTGAAAGCCGATGACGTGCCGGGCGCCCTGAAACGGGTTGTCGACACATATCGTGACCTGCGCACCGACAAGAGCGAATTGTTTATTGAGACGCTGGCCCGCCTTGGCCACGAGCCCTTCAAGGAGGCCCTCTATGCCGCTGATTAAACACGGCGCCGAGATTGACGATATCTGGGCCTATGTACCCGATGAGGCAGACCTCTCGCCGGGGGGTTGCATCACCGTGTCTCTGGCCAGATTCCGCAGCGAGCGGGACATTTTGCTGGCCCGCAACACCGATATCGGCGTGCGGCTGGCCCCTGAGGATGACCCGCATGAGCTGGAAGATTTTCTGGACCGTCTTCAGCTGATAGAAATCAGTTTCCCTAAATACACCGATGGGCGTGGATATTCGCAGGCTCAGCTGCTACGTCGACGTTTCAACTATGCGGGCGAATTGCGCGCCGTAGGGCACGTTCTGAGGGATCAGATATTCTATATGAACCGTTCAGGCTTTGATGCTTACGAGACTGCGCGTGCTGACCTACATCAGGTACTGGAAGCATTGAACGAATACACCGAAGTCTACCAGCCCGGTGCGGCTGGCCAGGTGCCGGTTTTCCGCAAAAGACACAAGGGCTGAACTTTATGCCATATGGTGATAGCGCAATCCGCAAGAGCGAAGCGACAGCGGCCCGTCTGGAGCGCCTGAATGGCGAGCTGCGCGATGCCTCTGCCCAGACGGTCCTGCGGGCAGCGATGATCCGCGAATGGCCGGAAAGTCTCACCTATGTCTCCAGCTTTGGCGCGGAAAGCGTCGCCATGCTGGCCCTGATCGCGGATGTGAAACCAGATCTGCCGATCATCTTCCTCGAAACCGGTATGCATTTCCCGCAGACGCTGGACTACAAGGATGAACTGATCGAGAAGCTGGGCCTGACCGGCGTGCGCGAGATCCCGCCAAGCGAGACCGAACGCAAGGTGCTGGATCCGAAAAACAATCTCTGGAAATCCGATCCGGATGCCTGCTGTGCCCTGCGCAAGGTGCGTCCGCTGGAGCCCGCGCTGGAAGGCTTTGAGGCCTGGATCACGGGCCGCAAGAGGTTCCATGGCGGCGCGCGGATGCAGCTGCCGGTCTTCGAGTTTGCGAATGGACGCTACAAGGTGAACCCGCTGGCCAACTGGACACCGGAAGATGTCGAGCTGCTGATCCGTCAGCGCAATCTGCCGCGTCACCCGCTGGTCGCCCAAGGCTATCCGTCCATTGGCTGCTGGCCGTGCACGAAGCCGTCTGACAATCCGGAAGACCCGCGCGCGGGCCGCTGGGCTGGCCAGCAAAAGACCGAGTGCGGCCTCCACGTCGAAAAGACCGAACGCCCTCGGGTGTTCTAGGGGCTCTCCCGCGCCCCGAACACATGCGCCAGCGTGATCGCGCCTGCGGTTGCCACATTCACGCTGTCAAAGCCTGACGACATGGGAATCCGCACCGGCGTTGCCGCGGCAATCAGATCGTCCGGCAGGCCGGGGCCTTCCGCACCCAGAAGAATGGCAAGCTTTTCCGGAACCCTCAGTGTCCCGAGCGTCTGCGCCTTAGCCCGCGGTGTCATCGCCCACACCTCATAGCCTGCCGCCTGCGCTGCGTGCACCATGTCTGCGCCCGTGCCACCATGAGCATAGGGCAGCCAAAGGCTGGCACCGGAAGAGACCCGGATCGCCTTGCGATAGAGCGGGTCACAGCATTGCCCATCCATCAGTACGGCATCTGCCCCAAAGGCCGCGGCATTGCGAAAGCACGCGCCGACATTGTCATGATTGGAGAGGCCAGACAGCATCAACAGGGTGGACGGCCCCCCCGTCTTCGCATCCGCATCGAGAAAGTTCGCAGGGAAGGGAATCTCCCCCTTTATGCCGCAGGCCAGCACGCCGCGATGCATCGGGAAGCCGACGACGGTGTCCATCACATCTTGCGGTGCAACATAGACCGGTACATCTGCCGGCACCTCAGCCAACAGATCTGCCAGCGGCTCCAGGCGGCTTGCCGCCAGGAACAGGCTTTCCAGTTTGAACCGTCCGCGCCGCAGGGCCGTTTCCAGCGTCACCTTGCCTTCAATGATGAAGCGCGCGCCATGCCCGGAGGTCAGATCCTTCTCGCGGATGGATGTATAGGCCTGCAACCTCGGGTCATCGGCCTGGTCAACTTCCATTGCCATATGCATCGCCATCCCTCTATCCTGCTTTCTCTTGTAGGGAATATTATGGGTGGGGCCATCATGACAGATAACAAACCCGGCGCAGCCGATTACCAGTATGCGCCGCCAAAACGCAAGTCATACAAGGTGTGGTGGATTGTGGGCGGTGTGGTGCTCGCGCTTATCTTGCTTGGAACCTGCGTGCGGGGCGGGGTGTCTCTCTACCAGGCTATCAGCGAACGCTCGGAAGCCACCCGCGACCTAGCTGAGCGCGTCATGGAGGACGGGCTGCCCCCAGCGGGCGATCCAATCTATTCTCACAGGGTTACGGCAGCGCAGGCAGATATCGACAAGGCGACACGCTACATTCAACATTTTGGTCAGGTGACGGAGTATGGAGATCCTGGCTGTAATATGCGAAGTACGGCAGACATTAACAAGGAGAAGCCCAGCACCTTTGCCGATTGCGCGCTGACCATTGAAGCAGAGCAGTCGCCGGGCGTCGTCACGGTCAATTGGGTCAAGGATAACGAGGATTGGAAAGTCTGGGGCATATATGTCCGGTTCTCCGATCAGAGCGTTCTGCTCGACAAGGCAGATCAGGCCGACACTCAGGCGGAAGAGCCCTCCACCCCAGAAGAGACGCATACAGAATAAAATCGCCCCGCAGGATTTACGGTCCTCCGGGGCGTCTCCTTATTCTGACGGCGGATTTAGTTCAGCAGATCAATCACCGCTTCTGCCACTAGGCCGGTTGCGACCTGTGTCAGATAGGCATCTTCATCCACGATCACCCAGCGATATCCCGGCGGGGCTTCGCGCAGGTCATAGCGCCGCCAGTCCTCGAAATAATGGTCTCGATAGTCGGCCGGCAGATATTCGCCGCGCTTCCACATTTTCTTGGCATGGCCGGGCGGAACTTTGCCCTGTTTCGCCAGTCCCGGTGGCAGGGTCTCGCCTTTCGCATGGCGTGGTGGGTCAGCAAAGGCGACAAGGCCGGTGCCCACAGCGCCTGCGAGCATGAGAGTTATATACGTCTTGAGTGCCATTTGGGGGCCTCCTTTCAGTCCTGCCCCATAAACGAAATTCCGACTGACCAGTTCCCAGACGTTACAGTCATAAATGATGACTATTCGTCCACAACACGAAAAATTCAATTTAAGTAAATTCACTATCTATCAAAGATAGATAGTATCGCGTAGAAGCCTGCATGGCGGATATTGAAGGGGGCTATGGGGGCCCATGAAATACATAGCTAATCAATTGCGAGAGCATCCGGCAGCGATCGTTGCTGTTGGTCTTGTCGTGGCAGTTCTGGCTCTGGGGCTTTGGCGCTCCAACTATCATGCTCGCGCCTTGCAAAAGGTCGCCGTGCTGCAGGCTGAGCTGAACGTGGCCCTCGGAGAGCACAATGCAGCGGAGAGGCGTGACCTTCCACTCCACCCGGCCAGCCTGGAAAAGGCCAGAATTTTTCATAACGGCATCAGCCCGAAGGAGGGCCAATCGCTCAGCGATCCTCTCTGCACTTATGTGCGCACACCCAGTTTTGCTGAGCGCCAAGACGACGTGGGCATCTGTGAGAGTATTCCGCCAGCGGCCAGCTCGGGAGATATTCTATGCTTTTCGAAATTTGAAGTGGAGCGGGCAGATATCCCATCTGCAAGCCGTGACAAAGTAGAAGGGTGCCTGCTGACCCTTTGGTCAGACAAGAAACGTCTTTGGAATATCAAGGATGTTGTGATCGGGAAGGCCAATGGTCAGGGCGCCGCAGATTAAAGGTCCCGGCAGTCTGGGCCAGAGTGGCAAAACCGGCACGGAACCTTCCCGGTCCCGTGCCTCTGAATCTTTCCTGATCAGTTCATTGCCGCACCGGGGTTGACCGGCAGGCCCTGATCCTTGGCCATGCGCTTCATGGCCTTTTGCAGTTTCTCGAACGCGCGTACTTCAATCTGGCGGATACGCTCGCGCGAGACATTGTAGACCTCAGAGAGTTCTTCCAGCGTCTTTGGCTCTTCCGACAAGCGGCGTTCGGTCAGGATATGACGCTCACGCTCATTCAAGTCTTCCATTGCCGCCGTTAGCAATTCCATGCGGGCATCGAATTCCTGCTGGTCGGCAAATTCGCTGGCCTGGTTCGGCTCATCATCGGCCAACCAGTCCTGCCACTCCATATCGCCATCTGTGCCCATCGGCACATTGAGGGAGGCATCGGAGCCGGACATGCGTCCGTTCATTGAATACACTTCATCCTCGGTGACGTTCAACTTTTCAGCGATCAGCCGGGCCTGTTCCGGCTTCAAATCCCCTTCATCAAGGGCCTGCATTTCGCCCTTCAGGCGGCGCAGATTGAAGAACAGCTTTTTCTGTGCGGCCGTCGTGCCGAGTTTCACAAGACTCCAGCTGCGCAGGATATATTCCTGGATCGCGGCGCGGATCCACCACATGGCATAGGTCGCCAGGCGGAAGCCCTTGTCCGGGTCGAATTTCTTCACGGCCTGCATAAGACCGACATTGCCTTCTGAGATCACTTCGGCCATAGGCAGGCCATAACCGCGATAGCCCATTGCGATTTTCGCAACGAGACGCAGGTGAGAGGTCACCATCTTTTCGGCCGCTTGCGTATCTTCATCCTCGCGCCAGCGCCGTGCGAGCATGAATTCCTCATTCTTCTCAAGCATCGGGAACTTGCGAATTTCGGTGAGATACCGGCTCAGGCCCTGTTCGGGGCTGAGCGTGATGTTTGCGCTGGCGGAAATCTTGTTCGCCATATTCTGTATCCTCCTTTGCAGACCAACCCCGCTATGCGGCAGTCGTTCCGGCTGTCAGGTTTCCTGGAGACGTTTAGTCCCGCTTTGCGGCGACGTCGCCCCCGGTAATCCGCATGAATGTCATCACGGAATAACATAAGTAAGAATTACGACCGGGATATGGAAGATCTCTGGGCAGTTTCAAGACATTGATTAACCAGGTTTCATGAATGGTCTCGCGTCTTTGGGGAGGGCTGGGAACATTCCGATTCCCAGAACGTGGAACCTGCACGCTCACGACTTGTTGATCAGGAAGAGGAACGGGCAGACAGGCGACTCTGCATGTCTGCACAACAATTGCGTCGCTATGCGACGGGGGAGGGCCAAAATGGATGTCTCAAGCGTCTTCTATGATGGCTGGCAGGATATGGCTCGCATCGCCATGGCAGCGCCGATCATCTATCTCAGCATTATCGCCTTCATCCGCCTCGCGGGAAAGCGTTCCACCTCCCAGATGAACAATTTCGACTGGGTGGTCAGTGTGGCGCTCGGCTCTATCGCTGCGGCTGGCGTGACGAGTTCGTCTCTCACCATTCTTGAGGCCCTGTTCGCCATCGGCCTGTTATTGCTGATCCAGTGGATCCTCACCTTCATCCTGGCACGCAGTCAGGCATTTGCCGGAATCGTGAAGGCCCAGCCGCGCCTGCTCGTCTACAAGGGAAAATTTCTGGACGACAATATCCGGCAGGAGCGCCTCACAAAGCCGGAAGTGCTCTCGGCCCTGCGCGAAAACGGCATCACCAATGTGGAAGAGGCCGAATCCGTCATCCTTGAGGCCGACGCCTCGTTCAGCGTGATCGCGCGCTCCGACAAGGATGTCGCCCCGGAAGAAATTTCCGCCACGGTCGCCGGTGTGCCGAAGGGATAGGCCTGCCTTAAAAAAGCCCCCACATGGCCGAGAGAAAGAAGGCCATGCGGGGGCAAGTTTACGAGGTCGTTTCTCGTTTTGGAGCGGGTTACTCGGCCGGCACAGGCGCTCCCTTTGCGCGCAGCCGGTCCAGCGCTGTGTCGAGAGCTTCCAGACGTGAGGAGAAGCGTGTCTCTTCTTGGCCCGGCACGTTCGGCGCGGCGAATTTTTCCAGCAGCTGCGCTACATGGGTACTCATGCCGCTGAAATAGACTTCACGGCCATTGTCCTCGGCGTCTTCAATGATCGTCTCCACTGCGGTGACGGCAGACACGTCCAGGAATGGCACGCGGGCAAAGTCCAGGATGATGATCTCGACCTTGTTGCCTGCGCGGCTGCGCACATGATGGCCAAGGTCGGCGGCGGCCCCGAAGCTCAGCGGGCCGCCAAAGTCGAACAGCATCACGCGGCCACCGGCGCGGCTCAGCATGTTGACTTCTTCCTCGCTGGACTGACGCGGAGCCGCCTCTCCCACAGCGGCAATCTGATCGTCGGCCAGCTTCTTGATGAAGGCCAGAGCGGCTAGAACAACGCCAACAGCCACAGCGGTGATCAGGTCCACGAACACGGTCAGGCCCAGCACCAGCACCATTAGGGCCAGATCCCAGCGCGGACCTTTATGGGCGCGCTTCAGGTAAGAAAAGTCGATCGTGTCGATTCCCACCTTCACCAGGATACCCGCCAGCACAGCGTGCGGGATCTTTGAGGCAAGCGGCCCCAGGCTGATCACGATGGCCAACAGCACAGCCGCATGCGTCATGCCGGAAATCCGTGTCCGGCCACCGGAACGGATATTGATCACGGTCCGCATGGTTGCGCCTGCGCCCGGAATTGCGCCGAAGAAACCGCCCAGCGCATTACCAATGCCCTGGCCAACCAGTTCCTTGTCGGATTTGTGGCGTGTGCGGGTCATGTTGTCTGCTACCAAAGATGTCAGCAGGCTGTCGATTGAGCCTAGCACGGCCAGGATAAAGGCCGCTTCCAAAACGATCAGCAAGGTGCTGGTATCAAAGGTCGGGACCACAAAGTCCGGAAAGCCGGTCGGGATCTCCCCCAGAATAGGCGCGCCCGGAATGAATAGGCTGACCAGCGTGCCAACCACCAATGCCACCAGCGGACCTGGCACGATGCTGGCCAGCCTCTTTGGCCAGGTGAACACGATGGCCAGGGTCAGCGTGGCAATGCCAAGGGCGACGAGGTTCGGATTGGCCAGCGCGTGCGGCACGGCCGTAAAGGCTGGGATTGTGCCGCCACCATCCGGCTCATGCCCGAACAGCCGGGCCAGCTGCAGCGCGATGATGATCACACCGATACCGCTCATGAAACCTGAAATTACCGGGTACGGCACAAGTTTCACATATTGGCCAAAGCGCAGCAATCCGAAGGCTATCTGCATCAGGCCGGCCAGCACCGCAGCCGCGAATACAAGGCCCGGATTGCCGCCAAGCGCGGCGTAAAGTCCGGCAAAGACCACCACCATCGGGCCGGTCGGGCCGGAAACCTGAGAGCCTGTTCCCCCGAACAGGGCGGCAAAGAAACCGACGAAGATGGCGCCCCAAAGGCCTGCAATGGGACCCGCACCGGAAGCCTCACCAAAGGCCAGCGCCAAGGGCAAGGCGACGATGCCTGCTGTCAGACCGCCAAACAGATCGCCTTTGAGGTTTGAAAAATCGAAGTAGGCGTCGCGGGATTGCGACGCCCCTTTAGTGGCTGAAGACATGGTAACCCCCCATGATCAGTGTGAATGTGTCAGGCTGCGCACTCATGCTCGCTGGCCAGCTTGGCAATCTGCTCGGCATAGCGTGCATCGACGTGTACGAATGTATTCTCAGCGTCGTCATAGGCATCCACTGCGCCGGTTTTGATGTCATAGACCCAGCCATGAAGTTCCAGATCGCCCTTGGCGAGGCGCTTGGCGACGCTTGGGTGCGTTTTCAAATGCTGCAGCTGGATCAGCACATTCTGTTCGATCAGCATGCGCATGCGCTCGTCATCGGAGGCATCAGGGGCAATCTCGTTCACAATGTCCACGGCGGCCTGGGAATAGCCGAGCCATTTGCGCACATGGGGCAGGCCGGTCAGGCCGTCCATGTCCATTGCGCCTTTCATGGCACCGCACTCGGTATGCCCGCAGATCACGATATGCGGCACATTCAGAACGGCCACGGCATATTCGATGGAGGCTGTCATTCCGCCTGTATGTTCGGTGTGGGGCGGAACGATGTTACCGGCATTACGGCAGCTGAACAACTGGCCGGGTTCGCTCTGTGTGATCAGGCCGGTCTCGATGCGAGAATCGGCGCAGGTGATGAACAGGGCCTCGGGTGACTGGCCCTGGCTCAACTCTTCAAAGAGGTCCTGTTTGTCGGGAAAGATATTGGTCTGGAAGCGGATAACGCCCGCAGCAAAGCGTGGCATACGAAAGCCCTTTCGATGCGTGTGAGGTGAACTGAAACGGTATGATGTGAAGGAGGGGCAGGAGATCCGTCTACGGTGGATCGACGGCAGAACGAGTCACCTCGCTGTAACAGCGGCAAGCACTTCTGCAGGGAATAGACAGGGCTGTCACAACGAGGTTCCGTTCATTGGGTCTCATACTTGACGCTTGGATTAGATAGTTCCAATAAAAAGATGCTCACACTTCAATAGTTTTTCCCTATTAAAATTTCAGGATATCTCTTATGCGGCCCACCCTTCGTCAGTTGCAATATATCGTCGCTGTGGCCGAAACGGGAAAGTTCCATGAAGCGGCCCGCAAGTTGAATGTCTCCCAGCCCAGCCTGTCGGCACAAATTCAGGCTGCGGAGGATCATCTCGGCACCATCTTGATCGAACGGGGGCGTCATGGCGCTTTCCTCACACCGATCGGGGAGGAAGTGGTCCAGCATGCCCGCGCCATTCTCACCCAACTGGAAGACCTGAAAACCATTGCCCGTCAGTCCGGTGGACCCGTGGCCGGTCGCTATCGCCTTGGCACAGTACCCACCATTGGGCCCTATCTTCTGCCCAGCGCGGTCAAGGAACTGCACCGCCTGTTCCCCGATCTGCGCATGAGCGTACGGGAAGAGCGCACGATTGATCTTGAGGAAAAGCTGAATGATGGCCGCCTGGACATGATCATCTCCACAGCGGAAGACCATGTTGGTGCGGCCAGTATGCCGCTTTATCAAGAGACCCTCTATGTCTGCGCCGCGCAGGAAGATGTCCTGTCGCAGGCGAAGGGGCCGATTGGGATTGAGGCCCTGAAAGGCCGGGAATTGCTCAGCCTCGGTTTCGGCCACCGCCTCAGCGTCATTATTCAAATGCTGGCTGATGCGGCGGGCGCTCATGTGAGCACGGAATATGAGGGCACATCGCTGGATGCGGTGCGGCAGATGTCTGCCATGGGGGCAGGGGTGGCTATATTGCCAAACCTCTACGCCGTTGTGGAAGCGCAGCGTGATCCCGGTCAGGTTGTTCGCCCGCTAAAGCACAAATTGGCCAGTCGGGATGTCAGCCTGATCTGGCGAAAGGGCTCCCCGCTGGGCGAAGCGATCCAGTCCATGGGGCTGGTTTTTCGGGATGTGGCGGGTGATCTTCTAAAACATGAAACAACGCCGCCCGCGGGGCATCGCCCACGGCGGGATTGAGCTGCTTATCCCACATTTTCGGGTTGCGATCTGTCGTAATTTCTGAAGATTCAAAATAGTTTTCCGACACCCCTCCGTGCCGGGATATA
>NZ_AWFA01000007.1 GCF_000682675.1 Hyphomonas pacifica
ATGAATGAGGGAGCCAAAGGGCTCAGGTCAGCCGCAATCGATGAGCACTTTCCTGAATTTGCCGATGGTTCACCAGAATCGCCAAACATAACTCAGGCAAAGGAGTATATCGCTGAGCGCATCACGGAACTCCCAGCCGATTTGTTCGAAATGCGAGAAGGACCTTTGCCAACGGGTATAGCTTCGTCCATCACCAAATTACTGCCTGATCCGATATATATTCCTGCCGTAAAGAACATCAATGACGACCTTAAGACATCGCAATCGACTTCTTTTGGGCGTCTACTTGGTCTGTTGCTGGAAGACATGGCTCCGGATCTAGATAACATCAATAACGCGTTAAGTGATTTGAGGGCGTTTTTTAATCGCGTTGAGGTGGAGGGTGAGATTGAGGACAATCGCCATCAGAAGGTAAAGGACCTTGAATCTGATATTGAAGCTCGGCTTGCGGAGAATTTTCCAGCAGTCAAAGTCGAACTCGAAGTGCCGCCGCCAGAGCTCAAAGCTATTCTAAACTCAGCGCAGATATTCGTCGATGACGGTTCAAAAGACTCTATAGAGAATAAGGGTGATGGGATTAAACGCTCACTGACGTTCGCGCTACTTCAATGCTATGTAAATCGCTTGTTTGGCGGGCCAGAGGCAGCAGGTGACGGTGTGGCGCCGCGTCCAAATTTATTCTTGTTTGAAGAACCAGAGCTCTACCTCCATCCCAAATCGCAACGTATTCTCTTCGCAACTTTGGAAAAAATTTCTCGCCGTTTTCAGGTTGTGGTGACTACACATTCTCCGCTTTTCTTCGCTCCTGGCATCACAGCTTCATTTGTTCGTATCTCGAAGGAGCGCGCGGACCCCAAACCAATTGGTGTAATTCATGAAGTAAATTTTGATCTCGATCCAGCAAGTGCAGAAGCCTTCAGGCTTGCTAAATTCGAAAATGCTGATGCTGCCTTTTTCAGCCGCCGCGTTGTGCTGTTCGAGGGGGAATCCGATGATGCATTCTTCAAGCACGTTTCAAAGACAATCGATGAGGAATGGGATTTTGACTCACAAAATATCGCTATGGTTCAGGTATCCGGAAAAGGGAACTTTGCAAAATTTCGCCGCTTTTTCGAAGCGTTCGGTATACAAGTCAAAATCGTTGCGGATCTGGATGCCTTTTTTGAAGGCTTCCAGCATTTGGGTGCAGATGGGGTGGAAGATATTCGCAATACGGCAATCCAAACCATTGACGACCGTGTGGCCGCCCTGAATATTCCGGCGGAGCCAAAAGCGAGGCAAATCAAGGCGAAAGTTAAAAATGAATCATGGCAAACGCGTTATGCAGACGCCAAGGCAGCTATCCGATTAGCTCAAGAAAATGGAAATGTTCCGCCTGAGGCACTCGAAACTATAGATAGCCTATTCGTTTGGGAAGATGACATTGCACGTGGTGAAGTTTGCTTGATTGACGATGCGGCACGGGCGGCGCTGACTCCTTGTATAGATGCGTTGCGTGCGCAAGGCATTTGCGTGTTATCTAAAGGAGCAATTGAGGATTATTACCCCGATGAGGCGCCGCGTAATGGCCCAAAACCTGAACGTGCACTGGCAGCTATTCAACTAGTTACTACCGCCGAAGTAGCTCGAGCGTTAAGCGCCCCACTAGTCGAAGGCCGAGAACCGGAACTCGCGGAAATTTGCGCCGAATTGTTTGCTGACAGATGAAAAACATTTGAGCGCCCAAACCATCGCAACGGTTAAGGCGACTTTATAACTTGTTGTTTCGCCAAACGTCGAAACCAGCTAAAGTAGCGCAATGAATTTTCGTTTCATTCATACTGCTGACTGGCAGTTGGGTCGACCGTTCGCTCAATTCGAATCTGAATTGGCCGCACAGCTGGCTGACGCCAGGCTGGGCGTCATAGAACGGATTGCAAAGGTCGCCCAAGATGAGGATGTCAAACATGTCTTGGTCGCCGGTGATGTTTGGGACACAGCCTCGCCGTCCGACAAGCTCCTGCGCCAGCCTCTGGACCGGATGCGCACCACAGATGTTGCGAACTGGTGGCTCCTGCCGGGAAACCATGACCCCGCAGAACCGCATGGTCTTTGGGATCGACTACATGCCATTGGTCTGCCGGATAATGTTCGCCCGCTAACGCAGGCGACGCCTGTCTCGCTGTCGGACAATGTCACCCTTCTGCCAGCACCCTGGATGTCAAAAGCGCCCGGAAGAGATCTGACAGCTGAATTCGGTTCTGTCAGTACGCCGCCGGACACGCTGAGAATCGGCCTCGCCCATGGCGGGACCTGCAGCTTTTTCGATCAGTCGCCGCAGTCAGCAGCCATCGCAGAAAACCGAGCAGCCACTGCGGGGCTTGACTACCTCGCTTTGGGTGATTGGCACGGCGTACAACAAGTCGATGAGCGGACTTGGTATGCCGGAACCCCTGAACCGGATCGCTTTCCTAACAACGAGCCCGGATCGGTACTTGTGGTGGAGCTTGCCAAATGCGAACTGCCGATCGTGAAGCCGGTTAAAACTGCCCTCTATACTTGGACGCGGGATCGTCTGGATTGCCAAGACGGCGTTGATCCATGCGCGGAGGCGACAGAGCTCTTTGATGCGCATGGTCCTCGACATCGCCGCCTGAGCCGGCTTGAGCTGCATGGCGCGTTGCGCCTCGATACGAGAATGCGCTTCCTGAACTTTTTAGAACAAGAGCGGCAGAGCCTCGCCCATCTCCGACTGAAGAGTTCGGGTCTTCTCAGCTTGGCCGACCCCGACGCGCTCGATGAAATCGATAGAGAAGGCACGCTGAGAGATACAGCGACAAACATCGTCGCAGTGATGAATGACGAGGATCGGCCCGAAGACGAAAGGGCAACCGCACGCCGTGCGCTGGATTATCTCGCAGCATTCGCAGCCGGGTCAGCGTGAACCATGAAACTTCGCGCGCTTCGTGTTCGGAATGTCGGCCCCTTCGGAGAGCAAGGCTGCGCGCTGGAAGGCCTCTCAGACGGCCTGAACGTCATTCGCGAACGAAATGAAGCGGGCAAATCCACGCTCTTCACCGCGTTGCAGATTGTGCTGTTCGAAAAGCACTCAAGCACAAAATCGGCGCTCAAAGAATTTAGACATGACCGGGGCAGCGGCGCTCCGTTCATAGAAATTGACCTCGAAGTCGACACCAGAACCTATCGCATCTCAAAGCAGTACCTTTCTGCAGCGTCAGCTGTGGTGACTGACGCTCTGACAAATGAACGCTTGTCGGAAAAACGGGATGCTGAAGACTGGATCGCTCAGCTGATCGGAGGCGACAAACCAGATGACGGCCCCTCAGGCATGCTCTGGATACGGCAAGGCGATCCCTACTTGCAGCCAAAACCGGAAGGCAGCGCAGGCGAGGCCCTGTTTTCTGTGCTCGAAGGCCAAGTCGATACGGTTATGGGCGGCCAGCGCGCCGCGAGGGTTCTGGAGCGTGCTGAAAAACGTCTCGCCGAAATCGTCAGTACAAAACAGATGAATCCAAAGGGCGCTTTCAAGGACGCTATTGGCCGTCTGGATGAACTAGAAGGAGAGAGGTCCGATTTTGCGGTCGCCGTCCAGCAATCCGAGGCTGATCGAGAGAGATTGCTCAGTGTCTTGAAAGAACGCGACGCCCTCACAAGCGAAGACGATGAAAAGTTTGCTAAAGACCTTGCCGAGGCCCGAAAAGAGCTGGAAGCCGCAGAAGGCGCTTCAGAGAAAATTCGCGGTCTTCAGTCTGAAGTCGGCGCCTGCGAAACGACGTTGAAAGCTGCGGAAAATGCACTAGAGCGGTATAGCTCGGATTTGGCGTCCGCAGAGAAACTGCGGGCATCGATTCAGGACAAACAATCCGCGATCGAAAGCATCACGGAGACGATCGAGGAGGGGGAAGCGCCCCTGGACGATCTTCGGCAACAAGCTGCGTCAGCTGAGACAGCCCTTAAGCAAGCCAGAAAAGACCACCAAGACGCCCTGTCGCGGGACAAGCGTCGCCGCGAGATTGCGCAGCGACGCTCGCTAACGAAAGCATTAGAGCGCGCCAAAGATCTCGCTTCGCAATTGAAGGCTGCTGAAAAAGAGGCTGGCGTTTCGCTACCCGATCTGTCCGACCTTGAAGACGCCAACCAGGACATTCTCACATTTGAAGCACAGGCGCGCGTGGCGAGGCCTGAGCTGACAGTGGAAAAATCGAACGCACCCGTTCTACTAGACGGCGAGGCGATCGGCGATACGGGCTCTGTTAGGCTCTCGGGGAAAACGAAGCTCAATTATCAGGACCTTGAGCTTTTGATCGACACCCCAGATGTTCAAGGTGCGGAAGAAAAACTTGCTAAGGCGACAGAACGGCTTGAGAGCTTGTTGGAGTCTTGCGGCGCCAAAGACATTTCTGACGCACGGCGCCTGCATGAAGAACGCAATTCTGCACAACAATCCGTTGAACGGCTGAAGAATGATCTGAGTACGGTTGCGCCGAATGGCATCGCAACGCTCGAAAATGAACTCGCGGCTCTGCCGGACGATGAAGAAGAGGATGACGAGCCTGGCGACCTTGATGCGCTCGCCCGTGCGAGCGAACTTTCGGAAGAAGAACTGACGCGCATCGTCGCTGAACGCGATACGGCTGCTGAAGGAATTCAAAAGCTTCGAAATCAGGTGACGATTCTCGAAACTCAGATCGAAGGACTCGAAAGCCAGCTGAGCGACTTGGACACCGTATTAGGCGCTGATGACAAACGCGAGGAGCGCAGGACTGAGTTGAGCGACGCTGTCGTGGAGGCGAGACGGCGATGGCGAGAGGCGGAAGATCGCCTTGAAACTGCCGAACGTGATCGCCCATCGCTTGACGGGGCGCAAGCGCGAGTAAAACGACTCGAAGCCGCGGCACAAAATAGATCGGAGGATCGCCTGCGCTTATCGAAGGCGGAAGGCGAATTGCGTGGTCGGCTGGCGCAGGCCGGTCAAGAAGGGGCCTCGGACAAACTCGCTGCCGTGGAAGCGGAAATCACCAGATGGCAGGAGCGAATTTCGGCCTTTGAAGAAGAACGAGACGCACTCATCCTTCTCGTCGGCGAACTCTCCAAGGCGCGCGCGAGCCGGCGTACAAAATTCTTTGCTCCCGTGCGACAGGCAGTCGATCCATTGCTGTCCATGGTCCTTGGCAGTGCATCGCTCGCCTATGATGATCGTCTTGGGCCGGACGAACTCGAACGCAATGGCATGCGCGAAAAGCTGACCCGTCTTTCTGGCGGCACGCGCGAGCAGATCGCCGTCCTGACCCGCCTCGGCTTCGCACAGGTTATGGCAGGCAAAGATCGGCACATTCCCATCGTTCTGGACGACGCCCTCGTCTATTCAGACGATGAACGTATTCAGAAGCTTTTCGACGTCATTAATGTCGTCGCCGCAGACGTCCAGATCATCGCCTTTTCCTGTCGGCAAAAGACCTTCGAAGCGCTCGGTGGCAAAACAATTCACCCAGTAGACTTTCCGGTGCTGCGATGAACCCGCTCAACTTCTTCAAGCGTCAGAAAAGCACTCCGGCTAAACGCACGATCTTCAACAGAGGCATTCAATTCGAGATTAGCGAAGGTGACGCCACGACCATTCGTATTGCCGATGTTGAACAGTCGATTGGAGGCGTTCGACAGCTGACACAAACTGGCGTCAGCGAAATGGTCGATCGAAAACACGACCTCGATTATCAGTATGCGCTGTGCCAGCGGCTTATGGCCGAAGGCGACATCTTACCATTTCCTTTCGAGCGCGCAGTCATCCTGCTTCGAAAAGCCAAGAGGTTAGAGGACGAGCAGGCAATCTGCCGTTACGTTGCTGAATGGTGCAGGAATGCCGAGGAGAATTGGGACGGTCGATCCGCGAAGCATTGGTTGAGCCCGAAGCTTCAACGGATCGTAGCACGCCTGTCCTAAGCCTGACGGTTTGTTTTCATTTTTCACGTGTGGCCGCTCACGGGACAGGACCCGCTTTTTGTCCACATTTCGATTCCGGGAACTTAACAGCGTCGTGATTGCTCCGTAGCCACAACGGCCAAAATGCTGGGCACTTTTTATGAAGATGTGAAGGTTCGCCAATGAGAAAACATGAGGTCCGCTTCTGCGTCAGCTTGTAGGCAGTAAATTGCAAATCTTTATGTCTGGTTTGAGGACAGAGCAGTCATTCGCGAAGCTATGCTCAAACGGCAGGGAAGGGCCAAGCACAGTCACTCTGTCACTCGAAACTTTCGTGGATCAGATGAGCGATCGCAGCAGTGGATAAAATTTATTGTTGGCGACGCGTAGTGACAGGGCGACTAGCAACAAGCACTGAATTCACCCGTCACTCTCTCCTTGTCCGGGCATACGCCGTGTCTATTTCTTTAGCCGGACACCAGCGCCGCCATCTATACACTCTTTGGGATCAAGGAAAACAACTCCCCCTTCTTCCAGTGCGCGACGAACAGCTGCGACATTGGCCTCCGTACTCGCTGACGGTCCGCGGTCACTCTCCATTCTACGTACCGTTGGCACTGATAGCTTCGCGACTTCCGCCAATTTCGGCTGGGTCCAGTCTAGAAGGGCTCGGGCAGCGCGTAGTTGAGCGGCGGTCAAATTAGGCATTTTCTTTTTCAGATCATATTTACATAAAACGATCACGTTGCTATATTGCGTGATATCAAACGACTCATGTGTACCATAAAGGTAAACCGATGTCCCGACGGCCTTGCGGCGCGGCGAATGCCAATCCATGCGCAAATTCACAGATTTCTCGCAGACAGCTCATCGCCGGTTCAGCTGCAGCTATCATTGCGCCAGACCTTCCTGCGCAGGCGGACCCGGCGGTTGGTGCTTGCATGTCCTGGTTATGCCTTGAAGCAGAATACTCGGTCCTCACGAAACGCTGGCAGGAAATCGAGAGCCATCTACTCCGGCTAGGCTTTTGGTGTCATTCGTCCTCAGACCACCCTGCAAGTAATACTGAAGCAAGAGAATTGGAAGCGATCGATCGGCAGTTGGATGCCCTGGATGAGAAAAGACAAGAACTTCTCACCTGCCTTCCAGAAATACCGGCCGGCACCCTTCGTGGTATTGCCTTGAAATTGGACGTTCTCGCAAGCGTCATTCGACCGGGTGAGAACGAGGACGTGTGTAATCTTGTTATGAGCGTCGTATGCGATTTGAAGACGATTAAGATGTGAATTCATTATTGGCATCGCGTAGGCTCTGGATCTTTAGGGAACAGCGTGCGTCGCGACGCGAAAAATCCCCGATACGGGTTGGATTCTGGCCGACTCATCCTCCGAGTTCATCCAGCAGGTTCAGGAAGTCTCCAAGGTCTCCATCACTCATCGCGATCTCTGCGCGAATGAGCAGGCGAAGCCGGTTGGCCTGATTTTTCAACCGCTGCTTCTCGGTCATTTCTCTCTCGGTCGCCGCACGGGCGCGACTCTCTTCGGCTTCGGCCAGGAATTTCAGGATTCGCGCCTCGATCTCCTCATTTTCCAGGCCTGCTTTGGCGAGCCGGGATTTGAGGTTGGTGAGCCCTTTGTCGATCAGCTCTTCGGTTTCATCGCGCAAGGTCGACCCCCGCTTTGGATTGGCCTGCATCTCCATGATTGCGGACAGCTGATCGCGCAGCTTTGGCAGGAACTCCGACCCGAGACTCGTCAGCGCATCCGATCTTGCTCTTGCTGGCAGGAGCGCCTTCCTCTCCTTGCCCGATCGCATCTCCACGAACGCCTCGACAATGAACTGACTGGCTTCCACCGCACGGGCCGAGTTGAGGAGCGTGGCAACCATCACGACGCCATGTTCGGTAAACACCCATGGCGGCGACCGTCTTCCACCCCATTGGCTGCTTGAGATCACATCCTGTGATTTCAAGTCATCGAATTGCGCCTTCGTTAGCTGGAACGCCCATCCCTTTGGAAACCGCTCCAGGTGCCGCTTTACGGACTGATTGAGCACACGCGTTTCGACATCGAAAAACCTGGCGAGGTCTTGATCGAGCACCACCCGCGTACCCGTCACATCGACGATCTGCACGGGCGCACCATGAGGCACGGGTACAAGGTCTTTGCTCATGATTACGGCTTTCAACTTGAGGTCACAGATTGTGATCTCAAGATTCTGCAGGTTCGCCAAGGAGTTGTCGGGCTTCGCGGCAATAGATTGCGCGACCGGTCTTCAAGACCGGTCCGGATCCTTGCGGTGATAGGAGCGACAATAGACTCCTCCCGTTCGACAATGCTGAAGACGAAGATGCCCTGCCAAGTGGGTAGGGTGTTCACACCCCATGCACCTTCGATGCTGACAGACAGCCGAGCGTCCCAGTCTCAAACACCCACAGCTAAAGGAAATCTCGTCCGGAAAAGCCGTGTACGGAAGGATCTGCTAGCGATTACGAAATTTTCGGCGAGCGGCATACGAGCCAATAACTACGAGCGGATGCGTCGAAGAAATACGTATACGTCAGCGTTCGTGTTCAGTGTCACGTTCGCCCGGTCTCTGACGTAGGCTGATCCGCAAGCCTTGCATGCTGGATGAAGTTCGCGACGCCTGCGCAATGGCGCTGATCATTTGCTGCACCGAGGGCAAGGCGCGGGCTGGCGATTGTGTGCGAGCTTCGTGACCTGGCATCGGGCCGTGGCGGGTGCGAGCGCCGATCTGCGCTTGCTGCTGGCGTGCTCTGGTGAGATCGAAGCCGAGCGTTCTGGCCTCTGCTTGCCAGGCCTGGAACAGTACGGCGCGCTCTCTCGGTCTTTTGGCCTGCCGTGTGCGCAGGGCTGCCAGTTCCATCCCCTTGGCCGTACGGTAGCCATAAGTGTCGGCCGCGCTTTCGATCGCCTGCCTGCGCTTCGAAAAGGCCCGTTCGATGTCGCGGGGGATCGCGGCAAGGCGGAAGCTCGTGCCATGGCGCTCGACGGCATGGCCATCGCGCTCGAGTCCATTGGCGAGGTGCGCGCGGTAGATGGCGCCGGCGTCCTTCTGGGCCTTGTAGAGATTGCGGCTGACGAGACTGCCCCAGCTCCCGTCACGTCGAGGCGCCAGATTGAAGATGAAAGCATGGGTGTGGAGCTGAGGGTCGAGATCACGGCTTGTGTGGTGATGGAAGCGGGCAATCGTCAGGCCGGCGACCGGTTCGCGGATCGCGCCGCCCTTGCCACGCCGAGTGAATGCGTGATGGTCTTCGAGATGGGTGGTGGCAGCACGAACGGCCTGGCGGTGGGCGGCTTCGATCCTGACGCGTTCGGCAGGGGATGAAAGCGCCCACATGACCGAGACCGATTTCGGGGCCGAGAACGTCATGTCCCAACCGGGGGCGTGCGATTTTCCGATCTGGGTAAGGCGCGTGCTCGTTCTCGGATCGTGCCCGTTGAGAGCGGCTTCGAAATCTGCCTTCGAGACGGGGCCTTCAAGCGCGAGCCGTTCAGCGCCTCTGCCGTCCCATTCCCCATCTGCTTCGGCTTCACCCTGGCCTGTATAGTATTCGTCCTCAGCCATATGCTTGAAATAGCTGACAGCGGCGGCAACGGACTTCCGGGCGGAGATCGATGCGACCATCAGGTGTCGTGTTCCCGGGAGAATGAATTCCGGATGCGTTGGGCGACTTCCGGCGACAGGAGCGAGGTGGGGCCGGTTCCCGGCAAATCGGGCA
This sequence comes from Hyphomonas pacifica, assembly GCF_000682675.1. Classification (GTDB taxonomy): domain Bacteria; phylum Pseudomonadota; class Alphaproteobacteria; order Caulobacterales; family Hyphomonadaceae; genus Hyphomonas; species Hyphomonas pacifica. The sequence continues at coordinate 9,665 of NZ_AWFA01000007.1, forward strand.
GCGGCGCAATCTCTCGGGCAGGTCTTGTCGTCCAGTCGGCGAGCACACTGCCGGGGCGCACTTCGCTGAGTTGCGGATAAGGAAGGGTGACTTCGTAGGCATGCTCGCCCGGACCAATGAGGAGCGCGCGGACGCCTTGCTTGAATGCGCCCAGCCTGTCCGACAGTTCCGACGGTGTGATGACAGGGCGAACTTCCCGCTCCTTTGTCCAGCGTGTCGAAAATTGGCCGCCTGATCGTGTCTCGCTCTTGCGGTAGAACTCGACGGTCTGCTGGCCGATCAACCGGCTCGTCGTTTCGGCGCTCTGCCCCAAGTTCATGCGGGTGATGATGTGCGTGCCGATCATGCCGATCCATGCATCGGCCTGGTCATGGCCGTACGTGTTGCGGATCTGGGAAAGGTCCTGCGCGCCGAGCACCACGCTGATGCCCTTGGACCGGCCGACATCCAGCAGGGTCGAGAAATGGGGCAGGCGTTCGAGTTGAGGGAACTCGTCGAGGAAGAGCCAGGTACGCCGTGCGGGGCTTTCCTGCATGGCTGGCGAAGCCGCGTGAGAGGCGAGAAGACCAATGATGCCGGACAGCCAGGACTTGGTCAGCTGCGGAAAGCGTCCGTCATGCTGAAGCACGATTGGGTGGCAGGACGGATGGCGCAACCATTCGCGGACAGAGAAGGATCGCCCGTGCGAACTTTTCGGCCAAGCTTCGGCGAGGACGCTCACCACGTTCATATGAGCTTTGAAGGTCGAGATGATGCTTTGCGTGGTCTTGCTGCTTGGTTCTTTCAGGAACTGGATCGCTTCGGGGTGGTATCGTTCGGCAATACCGAGAAGCGCATCCGCGTCGGCGACCACCAGTTTCCGGAGGTCTTTCCAACCCCAGCCACCTCCATGTCTGACCTGGAGTGAGATAATGCAGGCAGTCAGGATCTCGCGCGCTGCATCTGACCAGATACGGTCCGACCGGCTTTCCGGGATGAGCCGCGCCGCGAGCTCACGCGCTTCCTGAGGGGTCTGGCAGTCGGTTGCGATGTCCCATTGCAGTGAGCGGGCATCATGCGGCGCAATGATATTGCCGATCCTGGGCAGCTTCGATGTCATGTCGCCTTTGACATCGAGCACCAGCACCTTGTCGCCGCGCTCAATGGCCTGAAGCATGAGGTGCAGCATGGCGGTGGTCTTGCCCGCGCCGGTACTGCCCCAGATGAGGAAGTGACGGCTCTCACGGTCGCGGCTGATGGGAATGCCGGGCGGAAACTCAAGCCCGGATCCGGACCGGCGGCACTCGCGTCTTGACAGGGACTGGAGCGCTCGTCGTGCGGTTTTGTCCGCAAGGTGCTTCCGCCCGCGAATGACTTTGGGGGGTGGGCGGGCGGTCATCGTCTGACGGACAAAGCCGATCAGGGCGAGGAGTGATAGTCCCGTCAAAACCGCGACGGCATTGTGCCGGAGCATGAATTGCCCGGTCGTTCCATAGTGGTCGAGGATGCGTCGACATCTCGGCCAGTCAGCAGATCCGATAGGGTCTCCAATGAGTGAGGTGATCCGGGCTTTGCCGCATCTCGCCATGAACGAGCTGTCGTGGCGAGCGTAGACGTCCGCCTCGGTATAGGTGCCAGGTGGATATAATTCGAAACCGAGCTTGTAGGCTCCGGAAGCAGCTGCGCCACACAGGACGGCAAAGGTGAAGAGGATGGGCTTGAGGTGTCTCATGGAACGGGTCCTCAACCGGCGGTTCGACCGCTGAGGGCGAGGAGCAATTGTTCGAACATGGATTCAATGCGTCCAAGCGAGCCGGACTGCTTGTTGACTGTGGTCGAAGCTGCAGCAAGGTCCTGGGACAGGGCTGCAAGCCTTCGCTCGATCTTCAGGAGGCGTTCGGCCTGCGTGTACGGATCACCGTCTGTCAGGCCCGACAGGATGAGCTCTCGCGCGACGCCGGTCGGGGTTCCGGACATGCGGCGAGCCCGTACGGTCAGCTGTTTGATATCCGACTCGGCGAGACGGATCGAAAGTGGGCGTGTCTTGTCGGTCATTGGGGTGTGCGCTTCCGCTGGTTCTGTGCCTTCTCGCACTCGGCGAGCCAGCGAAGCACGGTGCGACGGCGGTAGCGGACCGCCGTGCCCAGTTTCAGGAAGGGTGGCCCACCGCCACGGCAACGCCAGGTAGCAAGCGTGCAGATCGGAACGCCGGTCAGCCGGGATACCGAAGGCGTGTCGATGGCTTCATCGAGCCAGTCGGGATTGTGCTGGAGGATGTCTTCGATTTCGGGAAGGGGATAGGTGGGACTGGACATGGACTCTACTCCTCTTTTGATGAGTAAAACTCAGCCCAGCACATCTCGAGTAGATAAAAAAGAGCAACAATTACATGTTATTCTGTCTTCCTACCGGGAACTTCCCGCGTTTTCCTGAAAGACCCCGGAAAGGCACTTATTTCCTTTCTGACACACAAAAATAATTTTGTGTGGTACAGTTGTTGAATCAATTATCACACAATGGTAATTGTGTGTGGTAAGTGAAATTGGAGTAACACGCCTTGGCGTTTAGCAGGCATACACAGGTTGCACAGGCCGCCTACCATGACCTCGTTTCTCTCCTGTTGGACGAGACAGTGACGGACCTGCGCGGGGCACCGACCGCCCGTCAGATCAACGGTCGGACCTACTGGTATGATCGCTACAGAATCGGCACTGCGATACACGAGACATATCTCGGTGAGGAAACTCCGGACCTGCTGGATCGCTTGGAGCGGTACGAAGCCCTGAAGGAAGAGCGTGTTGGACGAAGGCGTGAACGGGCACGCCTCGTGCGGCTCCTTCGAAGCGAGCGGTTTCTCGGTCTCGATGGCGCAAGCGGCAGCCTCATCTCGGCGCTGGCCAAGGCGGGCACCTTCAGGCTTGGCGGCGTGCTCGTCGGAACGACGGCCTTCAGGTTCTATGAGGGTGAGCTTGGGCTCCGCCTGAGTCTGGACCAGACCGCCATGACCAACGACATCGATATAGCGAGCTTCGAGAAACTTTCACTCGCGCTCGGTGATACGGTCGAGCCGCCCCTGAATGAAGTTCTTGGCAAGTTCGATTTCGCACCCGTTCCATCGACCGACAGAAATCGCGTCTGGCGCTGGCGCCAGTCAAATACGGAAACCCTGGTCGAATTCCTGACGCCTTCTTTTGAAGAAGAGGAGGGGGTAAGGGACCTGCCTGCCCTGGGGGTCAGCGCGCAATCGCTGCATCATCTCAATTACCTGATCGCCGAGCCACTGAATGCCGCTGCGGTTTACCGGGAAGGCATCCTTCTGAAAATTCCGCGTCCGGAGCGCTATGCGATCCACAAGCTGATCGTATCCAGCCGTCGAAACGACGGACCGGAAAGTCTGAAAGCAAGGAAGGACCTTCTTCAGGCCGAACTGCTGATCGAGATCCTGTCCGAAGATCGACCGGCGGATCTCGCTGATGCCTATTCGGATGCCATGTCGAGGGGGCCGCGCTGGCGCGAACTAATCGGTCGCAGCCTGATCAGATCGCCGGAATCCAGAAAGAGAATTGAACTCTCGATCGCGGGATGAGCGAAAAATCTGAACAACCAACCTTGGTCGCGTCCGGAATAGAGTAAGCTCTGCCACTGGTGAAGATCTTGCGTCCGCCAGAAGACGGCTGATGTCGGCACAAAGCCGCGATCTCCGCAGGTCTGTCTTGGGCGCTTCGGAGAGCTTATGCTCTTGGAGGCTGAAAGTCAGAATTTGAGCCACGATAAGCAAGACCGATGTTCGAGCAAATTCGACGGCCCTTCACTACAAGAAGTTCTAAATCTTTTGAGTGTAGGTAGTGGAAGTTCAGACTAGCGCTACAAAGTTCTCAGTAGCTAAACGCCAACCCCAATGACGGGTGTCCCTACGTGCGATGATGGAAAACTACCGGCACCAACACGCAGTGGGCCAAGGCTTCTTCCATACAGCAGAGCTCAGAGAGAATGGCCTGCCACGGCTCCGCTATGTCTATGATTGTGGTGCAATGAAGAAGTACGCGGCTGCGCGCGACGATCAGATAGACAGCTACATCAAGTCAGTTGTCGCCGATGCCATGATCGACATCCTGTTCCTGTCGCATATCCATTACGATCACGTGAGCGGTGTGGAGCGACTGCTCGCATCGGGTACAGGCTTGACCGTTGACACAATCGTCCTCCCTCTTCTGAACGAGGCAGATCGACTTATCGCCTACGCACGAGCGATAGGCGAAGAGCCGGGAGTCGCGGACGATGAATTCTACCGCTCGCTCGTCGCGGATCCCGCCGCAGCACTATCAGCCTTCGGTCCGCGCCAGATCCTATTCGTCAGCCGTGGGGACCCTGGGGGTGGCGCGCCAGGCAGCGGAGGGACTGACTATCCAGGAGGCCCAGATCAGGAGCGATCGGAAATATACGGGCGTAAGGGCGAGAGGAGCTTTGAATGGAAGCTAGTAGGCTCCGGTAAATTCAAGCGAATTGATTCAATTCAACAGGCGGACGATGGAGCAACGCCTTCGGTACAGGTCGCCGTTATCGATGATACTCTGGCATTCTCTATGATGTCAGTGTCAGCCGCCCACGCAGGAGGCACTTCGGCCGTTGCCGAGTGGCTGCTCGCCCCTTTTGTCGATCCAATCATCGAGGCAAATCGGCGGAAGTTCATCAAAGCTTTAGCGAAAGCCATGTCGATGAAGGTGCCCGACCTCGAGGTCTGGCTGAAACAAGTCAGTAATTTGCAGGACCTCATCGTGAACGGCTTGCACTACTTGGTGAAAGCTTATGGCGCTATTGCTCAGGACTTTAACATCACGTCTCTTTGTCTCTATTCAGGACCAGGGTCGGTGACTCCGGTGCCCCCGCAAACCCATTATGCCGGGTTTGGTGCATGGTGTATGATGGATTCGGATGCTAAACGCATCGCCTGGTTAGCGACGGGTGATGCAGCGCTCAAGCCTGACAAGCGTTCTGCAGCATTCGCGAAGCATTACGGGCAGCTCCTGAAGGAGGTAGCGACCTTCGCGCTGCCTCATCATGGATCTGATTACAACCTGAACTCAGAGCTCATAAAGTCGATCGGCGCGAGCTTCTTTGTTGCGGCGGCGGATAAATATTCGAACTGGAAACATCCGGGGCCGAAGACTGTGCAGGCCGTCGCGGGCCTCGGGCGCTTCGTCTCAAATGTGACGAGTGCGTCCGCATCCGAAGTAGTTGAGACCGTGACGATATCCTAATTTAAAAGGGATAGCTGGAGAAACAGCTTTGATCTCATCGATCCGTCATGGAAACAGCGGGTAGGCCAAGCGACCACTGGTATCGGCTGTTTGCAGGAAGCGGTCATTCTCTCGCTGATCTCCAGCATCGCATTTTGGCAAGGAATTGCCGGAGATGTGAAACGCTCCGAGCGGCTTGAAAGAGCGCAAAAGAGACATTCGGGCAGGTAATGTCGGTGACCGGGATTGGCCCTTTTCGGTCTAAGCTGAGCAGACGTGTTAATGGCGGAGCGTCTTCTCATTCCTGCCGCTTGCGACCCGCGAGATCAGGATGTCGGCGTCACGTTATGCCCGGCCTGTCGCGGCTAAGCCTTAGCACCTGTTCCGAACGGGCCATGGCATCTGGATCAAGCACGTTGTCCACGATACGGACGTTGGCGTCCAGGCACTGGCGGCTGAGATCGCACAGCAGGTAGCCATTGCGGCGGTTCTCGAAAAAGAAGGGCTGAGCGAGGCTCTGGTAGAAAGCGCTTTCGGCGGCGTGGCGCGCATCGCCGCCGCCGCCCGAGGAAATGGCGCCGACGACGAGTTCGCTTGCAAAAGGCTCGCTGCTTGCCGCATCTGAAAGGCCGCTCGCATAGAAGGCGTGGATATCGCCGCCGAGGAAAACCGTGCCGGGCAGGCCTCGGGATTTCACTAGGTCGAACAGGCGCGCACGGGCCGCCGGATAAGCGGTCCAGCGATCCGAGCTGTAATGTGGTGCGCCTTCGATCGTGCGCAGATAGGAGGTCATCTGCGTGGTCTGGGTGATAAAGTTCCAGGCCGCGCCGGAAACGCCGAAACCGCGACCCAGCCAGGTCTCCTGCGTCTGCCCCAGCATGGTGCGGGCGGGGTCTGATGCGTCGCAGGTGACCCAGCTCGGGGTTTCTCCGTCCGGCCCCCGGCAGGGGTGATCGGAACGATACTGGCGCGTGTCGAGCAGGTCGAACTGGGCCAGGTCGCCGAAGACGGCGCGCTGATAAAGTTGCATGGATCCATCATGCGCTGGGCGAGAACGGCGGCGGATGGGCATGTGCTCGTAATAGGCCTGGTAGGCGGCGCAGCGCCGAGCCGCCCAGCTTGTCGCGGTGTGGCCCTCTGGCGTGTGCCCATCGCGGTAATCGTTCACCACTTCATGGTCGTCCCAGATGACGAGCCAGGGCGCGACCGCATGGGCGGCTTGCAGGTGCGGGTCGGTTTTGGCTGCCGCATGATAGGCGCGATAGCTCTTCAGGTTATTGGCTTCCGGCGCCGGCATGCGCCGGACCGGCATGGTCCAGGGCGTTTCATAAATATAGTCGCCGACATGCAGGATAAGGTCGGGCGCCTGCTCGGCCATGTCGCGGTAAGCGCCGTAATAGCCGACCGAATAGCTCTGGCAGCTGGCCACGGCGAAGCGCAGCTGGTCCAGGGGAGAGCCGATGACCGGCGAGGTGCGCGTACGGCCTGTCGGGCTGACGGCGTCACCAGTGTGGAACCGATAGAAATAGTCCCGGCTGGGCCGCAGACCGCCAACTTCCACATGGACACTGTGCGCGAATGCGGAGCGCGCAAGCGCGCGGCCGGAAGCGGCGATGCGGCTGAAATCCTCGGTCTCGCTGACCTCCCAACCCACCGCGATATCGCCCTGCAACACGTCATCCTCGAACGGCGCGGGCGCAAGCCGGGTCCAGAGCACGAAGCCATCGGCCAGCGGATCGCCTGAGGCGACGCCCAGCGTGAAAGGATAGGCATCGAAGCACGCGCGTCCTGACGGCAAACTCTGGCAGCCCGCGAGCAAGAACCCTGACGAGAGGGCCGATTTGAGAAGCCAGCGACGGTCGAAGTTCTGGGACATGGCGCGATCCTGTTGACGTCGATGCGGGACGGGCCGAAGCCCGTCCCTCCCGAGGGGAATCTCCTGACTGAAGATCAGTAGGAGGCCGTCAGGCGCACGCCGTAAAGACGGGGCGGCCCAAGCACTTCCGCGTCGACGATGAAGTTCGACGGGATCTGGACATATTCCTCATCGAAGAGGTTCGAGCCGAACAGCTCCACCTGCCAGCGATCATCAGCGCTGCGCAGTCCGACCACCGCGTTGAACAGGCCATATTCCTCGACGCTGAGATCAGGCTCATTGCCCGCGCCCGAGAAGTACTGGCCGGTCCAGCCATAATTGGCGTTTGCAAACACTTCCGCATTGCCACCCAGGACCGGGTACCAAGCCTGAGCGGCGATGGAGTACTGGTTCTCGGGCGAGTTGCCGAGGCGGTTTCCGGTATTGCCCGCCGATCCCGGGATTTCGAAGCTGTCGAACTCGGTGTTCAGATATCCATAAGTGGCGTCCACGCTGAAATAGTCGCTGAACTGCCAGCCAGCCTCGAATTCGATACCCTGGATCGTGGCGTCGGCAGCGTTCTGCACGGTGCCGAAGAAGGTCAGGCGGTTGAAGACAAATTCCTGCTTGCCCTCATAGCTCTGGTCGAAGGCCGTGACGTTCAGATAGCCACGCCCATCGGCGAATAAGGTACGTACGCCGATCTCGAAGGATTTGATCTTTTCCTCCTCGAAGGGCTGCTGGAATTCCGCCAGGCTGTCATCGGTGGTGTTGAAGCCACCGGCAGTGAAGCCCTCGGAGTAAGAACCGTAGAGGGTCAGATCCTCGTTCGGACGCCAGGTGATCACCGCGCGCGGCGTGACGGCGTCGAAATCCTCGCTAAGACCCTGGGCGTTGAAGTTGGCGCTTGAATTGTTGAGGTTCCGGAAGTCCAGAGAGCCGGTCCGCTCCTCAAAGGTGTAGCGAAGGCCACCGGAGAGTTCGACTGTCGGCGTCAACTCATAGGTCGCGTCGGCGTAAACCGCATAGGCTTCGGTCTCTGCGCCCTGGAAGTAGATCTCGCTCAGGATCACCGCACCCGTGCCCGCGGCGCGGCGCTGGCGGTATGTGGCAGCCTCGGAATCCTCGCTGAGATAGTAGACCCCGGCGATGACATTAAGCGGCCCGTCATAGTCGCTGGTGAAGCGGAATTCCTGGGACCAGGTCTGCGGCTTTTCGATTTCAGTGTTCACCTGCTGGAAGCCGAAGGGTAGCAGCGTGTAGCTCAGGCCGTTGAAGCTGAAATCCTCGCGTGCATCGGATTGGCGATAGCCCGTGATGGACAGGAACTCGCCCGCATCGGTCTGGTAGGAGGCGCGAAGCGACAGGCCGAAGATGTCACGCTCGAAGCCTTGCGGCACGCCGACGGCGGAGGTGCGTCGGTCGCCATCGTCCTGAACGTCGATCGTGGAGATGGTACGGCCCGAATTCTCGTCATGCTGGTAGTCCGCCGACAGCACCGCGTCGAACTGCGCATTCGGTGCCCAGCGGAGCGCGCCACGAACGCCCGTGGCGTTGAAACCGTTCTGCTCCTGGCCAGTGAGAATGTCGCGGCCATAGCCGTCACGGTCCTCATAAGACATCGAGAACTTGCCGGCCAGCGTGTCCGTAATCGGACCATTGATCGCGCCGCGCGCTTCGAATGCGCCGAGGTTTCCGAAGCCGATCTGCCCCTTGGCGGTGAATTCATCGAATGACGGTTCAGCCGTGCGCAGGATGATCGCGCCGGAAGCCACGTTCCGACCGAAAAACGTGCCTTGGGGGCCGCGAAGCACTTCAACGCTCTGAAGATCGAACAGGTCGATATCACCCGCGCTCGGGCGGGGAATGAACACCTCGTCGATGAAAACGGCCACCGGCTCGTTGGTGCCGAGGGCGCCCAGCGTGTTGGCACCCCCACGTATCGCGAAGATTGGCTGGGTGTCGGAGAAATTGGTGGCGAGGAAGTTCGGTGTCACGCGCGAGATGTCAGTGATGGAGTCGATGTCGAAGTCTTCCAGCGCCTCGGCAGAAAAGGCGGTGATGGCGGCGGGCGTGTCCTGCAATGAGGTCTCGCGCTTCAGCGCGGTGACGACGACCGGCTGGATGCGGAGCGTGGACTCCTCTTTCGCGGCAACGTCGACAGATTCTGCCTCCTGTGAGGTCGCCATCGGCGCCGATAGTGACAGGGCGATGAAGCTTGCGGCGCTGAGCGCTGCAAAGCGTGTGTTGGCAGGCATGGTGTTCCCCTCGTATGAAACCCGAATGATCTGGCGCGGGATGGCAAAGCGAGGGGTCGCGCCGTTTCCCACCTCATGATTTGGGAGAGGCCCTCGACCGCGCAGATTGGTTATCGATTCATAAAAATTTCACATTGGAAGGGCCCGGCCGAACTTTTTCGTAGCCAGATTGTTTGCGCCGACGCCTCTTCATGTTCATGGACAGGCAAGCGCGACTGGCAGGCAGTAAAGACACATGGCGGAACAAGACGAAGAGACGCCCGGGCGTGCTGCTTCGCCCGAGGCGTTGTTCCGGGCCTATGGACCGGTCCTGCGCCGCTATCTCGTCTCACGCACCGGCAATGAGGCCGACGCCAGTGACCTCGCCCAGGAAGCCTTCATTCGCTTCTCGCGGGTGCCCGATGCGCAAGCGATCGAGAATCCTCAAGCGTATCTCTTCCGGATCGCGGCAAATCTCGCGGGAAAATTCCTCAGATCCCGCGGCTCGCAGCCCCGCGCGGTTGATCTCGATGATGTGGCCGAAACCGCAGAGGCAAGCGACGGCGACGCCTTCGAGCGTTCTATTGAGGCCCGTTCGGCAATCGCAAGGCTGGACGAGATTCTCGGCCAGTTGCCCCCGCTCTATCGCGCCGTCCTCCTGCTTAGGAAGCGCGACGGTCACAGCCATGCCGAAATCGCGGAAAAGCTCGGAATCTCAACGCACACCGTGCACCATTATTTGACGAAGGCGCTTGCGCGATGCCGTGAAGACTGGGCGGAATAAGACAATGACAGATCAGTCCAACACGATAGAACATCTTCGCGAGGAGGCCGCCGGCTGGGCGGTCAGGCTGGACGCTGGCCCACTTTCCGACGACGAACGCCGCGAATTGGCCCGTTGGCTGCAAGGATCGCCCGCCCATGTGGACGAGTTCCTGACAGCTTGCGTCATGTTCGATCTGATGAGCGATACCGAAGATCGCGCGGCTATTGATTTCGCCGATCTCATGGTTCCGGCTGAAGAACCTGTCGTGTCGCTCCAGGCCGAGCGCGCACGTCGTGGATTTCTCGCGCGCCATGTGCAATCGATCAGCGCCGTGGCCGCCGCGCTCGCCGTGGCCGTGGTCAGCCTGGCCCTGCTGCGCGAGCCGGCAGCTCTTCCGACGTTGGAACCCACGCCCATTCTGGCCGCGACAGCCTTCGGAGAAACCGACACGCTGGCGCTTGAGGATGGCTCGACTCTGGCGATGAACACTGAAACCGAGCTGCGCGTCACGCTGAGTGACAGCGCCCGCACCGTGTCCCTGAGCACCGGAGAAGTCTTCGCCGACGTCGCGCATGCGCCGGATCGTCCTTTCCGCGTGCTCGCCGGAGACACGCCTGTCGAGGCGCTCGGGACGGCGTTCAACGTGCGCTACCTTGACGGCAATCTGCGCGTGGATGTGCGTGAGGGTGTGGTCCTGGTCGGTGCAGGCGACCCGATCGAGCGCGCCGCCTATACAGAGGCGCTGCAGACCGGCCCGGTGCAGCTTGAGGACGGTCGGGTCCTGCTCGGCGCCGGGCAGTGGATGGCGCTCGACATCGGCTCAACTGAGCCACGACTGGGTCGCATCGATCTTGCCAATGTCGCGGCCTGGCAGGAGGGGCGGCTGGTCTTCGAGAATACGCCGCTGGCCGACATCGCCGCCGAGTTCAATCGCTACAATCGAACGCGCCTTTTGATCGCTGATGCGGATCTGGCAGGTGAGCGCGTCTCCGCTGTCTTTGACGCCCGCGATCCGGAGGCCCTTATTGCCTCGCTGGAACTGACGGGTCAGGCGCGCGCGGAGCGTCGCGGCGGTGAGATCAGGCTGGTGCGCGACTAAGGTCCGGACCCTAGCGCTTCAGCCTCAACCGCACGCCATAGAGCCGCGGCGGGCCGAGATACTCTGACTGTACAACAAAGTCCGACGGGATCAGGACATAGTCCTCGTCCAGCAGGTTCGATCCGAACAGCTCCAGAGCGACGCCGCCGTCGGCGGAACGCAGACCGATTGTCCCGCCGAACAACCCATATCCTTCAATCAGGAGGTCGGGATCGTTTGTGGCGCCGGTGAAGTAGGCATCGGTATAGCTGATATCCGTCCGGCCATAGAGTTGCGCGCGACCCTCCAGCAACAGCCATTCGCCTTCCAGCCCCAGAGCGAACTGGTGGCGTGGAGATGAGCCGAGGCGATTGCCTGTATTGCCCGGCCCATCGCCGATCCGGAAGTCGTCATAGCGCGCATCGAGATAGCCGTAGGACAGGCTCGCCGACACAACGTCATTCAATCGCCAGCCGGCCTCGATCTCGACACCCTCAAGTGTCGCCTCGGCGGCGTTCACAATGGTGCCGAAGCCGGTATCGGGTGTGAGCACGAATTCCTGCTTGTCGTCATAATCCTGGTGGAAGGCCGCCAGATTTAGATAGCCGCGCCTGCCGGAAAGATTGAATTTCGCGCCGATCTCATAGGACGTGATGGTTTCCGGTCCGAAGGGCGCGGAGAATTCCTCGATCGTATCGGCTTCGGTGTTGAAGCCGCCGGCCGTGAAGCCGCGCGTGGCTGAGGCATAGTAGGTCGCGTCTTCGCTCGGCCGCCAGACCAGCGCGGCGCGCGGGGTGAGCGCATCGAAGCTCTCATCCAGTCCCGAGGACGAAAAGGACGCCGTCGGCAGCATAGCGTCATTGAAGTCGAGTGAGGCCGTGCGCGTTTCCACGCTGTAGCGAAGACCTGCGGTCAGATCGACCGTATCGGAGAGCCGCCATGTGCCATCGGCGTAGGCGGCATAGGCTTCGGTCTCGACATTCTGATCGACACGCAGTTCGGCAATCAGGCGACCTGCGCCCGCCGCAAACCGCTCACGGTCCACGATGCGATTTGAGTCCTCGGCAAGGAGATAGAGCCCCGCGACGAAGTTAAATGTGCCGGTCTCGGTGCTGACGAAACGAAACTCCTGCGTCAGCGAGGAGGGGCTTTCAGAAATATGATCGACCTGCTGAAATCCTGAGTTCAGTAAAGCGAAATTCAGCCCGCTGAAGCCGAACGCCTCATCGCTCTCGGACAGTCGCGCGCCAGTGATGGATATCCAGTCTCCTGCGGGCGTGCTGTAGGTCAGCCGCAGTGAGCCACCGAAAATCGCTCGTTCGAAACGTTGGTCGATACCGAGCTGTGAGGTGCGCCGATTCCGGTCGCCTTGCCCGATCACCGACAGTGTGCGCCCGCCATTGCGGTCAGAGGCATAGTCGGCAGACAGCAGAGCTTCGAAACGGGAGTTCGGCTGCCAGAGCAGCGCGCCGCGCACAGATGTGCGCGCAAGATCATCCTGCTCGCGTCCCGAGAGCAGGTCGCGGCCATACCCACTGCGCTCGACGCGCGAGAGGCTGAGTTTCCCGGCAAAATCATCGCTGAGCGGGCCGTTGAGTGATCCGCGCAGACCATAGGCATCCAGATTTCCGACTTCCGCGCTGAAGCGTGCCTCGAACGTGTCGAGTGAGGGCGCTTCGGTCGTCAGGATGATCGCTCCGGCCGCCGCATTGCGCCCGAAGAATGTGCCTTGCGGCCCGCGCAGCACTTCGACGCGCTCCACATCGAACAGGTCGAAATCGGCTGAGGAAAATCGCGGCAGGTAAATTTCGTCCACATAGATCACGATCGGCTTGCTCGTTGCGATCGCCGAAAACGTATTCGAGCCGCCGCGAATGGCGAAAATGGGCTGGGTGTTGTTGAAGGTCGAGCCGACAAAGTTCGGTGTCAGACGCGCCACGTCACGCAGGTTCTGAAGGCCTGAGAGCTCCAGTTCCGGCGCGGAAAAGCTGGTGATCGGCGCTGGCACATCCTGCAATTCCTCGTCACGTTTCAGCGCCGAGACGATGACTGGCGCCTGGCGCAGCGCCCGATCAGGTTCGGGCGGTGGCAACAGGCTTGGCTTGGGCTGTGGGACTGGGCGGCTGGGTTCAGGGCGCGGCTCCGGAGAGCGCGGTGGAGAAAAACGCCAGGGCGCGGCCACGGCAATCGTTCGTGCATTCACGAAACGATACTCAAGCCCGGTCCCCGCCAGCAGCGCGTCCAGTGCACTTTCCAGTGTATATTGCCCGTTCAATGCGGCGCTATGATGAGGACCTGCATCCTCGCTGAAAACGATGATCTGATAGCCGGTTTGCTCAGCCAACGCATTCAGGGCGGACTCAAGCCGGCCAGCCTCTGTCTGGATGTCGATCGTCATCTCGTCAGCACGAGGGAGCTGGGCAGCGGCATCGATCCAGCCGCTGAGGCAAATGCACGCCGCTGTCAGGAGCGCCCTGCCGGTGCTCCTTTTCGTGCCCTCTCCCCGACGATTATCTTGCACTGAGACGACCTCCATGGTGGCACTCTGGCAGCAGGATGTGACAGTCGTCTAACGCGTTTCATCGCTCTCGGGTTTTGGCCTCTTTCTGTGGCTGTTTGGCCACCATGCCGTTGAAACGTCTGGACTTCATCGCAAGACGGACGCTCCCCGAAGGATCGTCACGGTCAACTATCGGCGAATTTCGGACGCAAATCATGCAATCCTCCAACGTCCGCATCCGGGATCAAGCCTCCATTTGATGGGGGCCGCTTGATCGCTTGGATGTGACCAAACATGCTCGGTCGGGTCGAGCCGCGTGATGTCTGATTTGGAGCGATTATGCCAAAAGTGCGAGGGGGACGAGACCCGATCTCCTGGCGGGAACGGCTACTTGACTAACGTTCTGTAACTAGCCAGCAGGCTTTTGGAGTGGTGAGAGTCATCCGAAATCATGCGAAAAGTGCAGAGTCCGTATACGGTGCAAAAGGCCACTCCGTGGTAACCATGGTAACTTTTTTGAACTTGACCCGACAAAATGTATCAATTGGAGACAAAGTAAGCACAGTTTTTATTGATCTTTCTCAAACTTCTGCAACGTCAAACACCCCCTGTTTCCGATTCCTAATCTGTAGGTCACGCGTTCGAATCGCGTCGGGATCGACAGTCTGAATGTGCAGGAAATCACTGTGTTCACGAAGAAAAATCCTCAGAACAACAAGGATTAACCTTATTTGAAGGCCCATTCTGTATGCCATTCTGCGGGGACCACCAGAGAATTTAGACATCATGAGCGATACCAAGGCACCTGTGTTTAGCTGTCCGGAAGAGCAGAAGGTCTTTTCCCGGGTGTACAAGTATGCCGACATGGCTACGCGCCTGATGGAAGAATTCAAAACCCCGCCATTTCCTAACACGTACGCCCTTATGTATGCCTACGCAGCAGGCGAGAATGACGACATCGCCCTCATAGTCGATGAGATGCTGGAGAAAGGTGATCTGTCCCCCTATGAGATAGACAACGTCTATAGTCGGCATCTCTGCCCTATGCAGGATCAGGCAAAGCGGGAGAAAATTGGTCAGAGGGTGGACGAGCAGATCTCCAGCGTGCTCGACCTTGTTGGAACAGGCGTTGAAAATTCTGACCAGTTTGAAAACGTGCTGAAGCAAATCGGTAACGGGATCGGCGAGAGCACCTCCCTCGACCAGCTGTCCGCCGCCATTACCAATCTGATGTCCGAAAACCAGAGAATGGCCAACCAAAGCCGGAAGTTGAACGAAGGCCTCAAGGAATCCCGCGAGCAAATAGAATTGCTTCGCAGGGAACTGGAAGATGTGCGCAATGAGAGCATGCGCGACCCCCTTACAACCGTTCACAATCGCCGCGCCTTCGACATGAAGCTGGTAGCGGAACTTGAAGTTGCCCAGAAAAACGGTAGCCATCTCTGCCTTGCAATTGCGGACCTTGACCATTTCAAGCGGGTTAATGACAGCTTTGGTCACCGCATTGGCGATGAGGTTCTGAAGATCTTCGCCGCCATTATCTCCGAAAACATCAAGGGCCAGGATTTGGTCGCCCGCTATGGTGGGGAAGAATTCGCCATCATTCTCCCCGCGACCGATATTCAGTCTGCTGCGCAGCTGATCGACCGCATCCGGCTACAGACCTTTCAGAGGAAACTTGTTCTGAAGGGATCAAAGAAACCACTGGGTGATGTAAGTGCCTCCTTTGGCATTGCCCAGTTCGTACCCGGAATGACCCCTGCCGATCTGGTAGAACTGGCAGACCAGAGACTTTATCTGGCCAAGAGCCAAGGCAGAAATCGCGTCCAGGCAGAAGGTCTCAAAACAAGCGCCGCCTGACTGATCAAATCCCAAGTGGCCCTTTATCGGCGCAAGGCGCTACCCATAGCGGTCAATTGGTCTTGAGAGTTCAGAATGCGTTTCAAGTTTTCCTTAGCATCCGCTACGCACACCTGCGCCTGTTCAATCAGGTCGCACTGCTCTGCGGCGTTGGCTAGCAGGCGCTGAACATGGCCGTTACGTGAGGAAAGACTGAGCGACTGGAAATCTCTTCCCGATCCGTCGGCGGCCTCCAGCTGAGCCTGTAAATTAGCGAGCCCTACTTGTAGAGTACGCAGCCGAGCTTGCGCGATTGCCAAGTCCTGTTCTGCCTTTTGCCGCTTCAGGGCCACCAACTTCAGGAGAACGCGGTTCTGCTTTGGCATCATTGCCCCCTGGTTTGATTGCGAACCCTGTCAACAAAGCTGATGGCTGCCGCAACGGCTGCGAAATGCTCCGCATGGATCTCTTCGTCTATATCCACCAGGCGATAAATCGAGCGCGTAGAAGGAGGATCGCGATAAATGGGGATATCATTTTCCATGGCGACTTCCCTGATCTTGGCGGCCAAATAGTCAACCCCCTTGGCGACACAAATCGGGGCTCGGCCCTCTTCAGGCGCCCATTTGAGCGCGACAGCATAATGTTCCGGGTTCACCATGACGACGGTAGCACCTTTGACATTCTTCATCATCTGATTGCGGCTTATGCTGGACGCCTTTTCGCGCCGCTTCTGTTTGAGCTGGGGGTCGCCTTCGCTTTGCTTCTGCTCTTTCTTAACTTCCTCGCGGGACATTTTCAGCTTGTTTGAATGCAATTGGCGCTGCAGCGGGAAGTCGATAGCCGCCAAGGCAAACTGAAATACGCCGAAGATCAGAAAAAGGCCCAGAACCTGAGCAAAGGTAAAGTCAAAAAAATGCGCCAGCTCCAGCGCGCTGCTGGCATAGTAATGCTGCGCGAAATTGTAGAGAAAGACTGCGGCGAGACCTCCAGCGAAGAGCATCTTCGCCATGTCCTTCACAAAGTCCAGGAGACCTTTCGGGCCATATTTCTTTTTCAGGTTCTCTGCAGGTGAAATTTTGTTGAACTCCATCTTGATCTTCTTCGTTGAGAAGGTGACCGCCTGCTGAATGATCAGAGCTCCCGTTACGAGCACGACCATGATGATCATCAAGGGAAGGATCTGCAGAAAGATCTGCATCACCCAAGACTTTGTCGCCTGCCCTCCCTCAGTGAAAACATCATCCGCATAACTGTCGGCATGATACATCATGGATGAGAAGGAGTTGAACAGAGCCCCCGCGATGACAGAACTGAAGACGATCGCGGAAATAATGATGCCTGCGAAGAGCGCGAACGTGTTTGCTTCCTTGGACTGGGGAACATTCCCTTCGCGACGCGCTTCACGGCGCCGCTGCTCCGTTGCTTCGAACTCCTTCTCGCCACCGCCTGATTGGTCTTCCGCCATATCTAATTCACCAATCTACAAATTCCGATGCCCTGTTCATCCACACAACCAGCATGGTCGAAATCGAAATTGCAAGCAGCACGAATCCCGCCCCAATCATGAAGGGAGCCCCCACGAACGCAACCATCAGCGACGGCAAGGCCTTGTTTATGAAGCCAAGCGAGATGTTGTAGAGCAGGTTGATGGCCACAAATGGCCAGGCGATAAGTATGGCAAACTTGATGGAGTCAAAAATTCCCTCGATAATAAATGCTCTGTCGAATAGCTGAACCGCGCCGACCGGTATTTCCGAATAGATCTCAGCCAGCCTGACAAACACATTCACGTGATAGTCCGCAGACAGCAGTAAGGCCGCGCCGGCCATGGCCAACATGTTGGAAACAATGGTCTGCGCCTCTGTTTCAAGCGCCACCCCCAACATTTGCGACAAGCCAATTGACTGTGCAATGAAGGCTCCAGCGGTACTGAGTATCCAAATAGACAGACGAAGCAAAACACCCAAGCCGAAGCCAATAATCGACTCCGCGCCCAGCATCCCTACATACCCTCCCAGCGATATGCCTGAAGGGACACTGACCAAGCCAGAGGTCGCAAAAGCTGTAGCCAGACTCAACAGGAGCGCAAGACGTACACGTACAGGAACAGTCTGCTCGCCAATCCCCGGCATCAGGAAAACGATAAAGGACAGCCTCGCAACGACCAACATGTACAGCGTGATCCAAGCTGTAAGCGTCGCCCCCAAAGGCAGGCCATCCGGCATCATACTACGCCGACAATATAGGGTTTGCTCTTGGAGCCAATTTCCTCATAAGCCAAAACGGAGTTGCGGATACCCTTGCTGGCCAGAACCGTCTGCAGAAAACGCCGACGACGTGATGAGGTCGCCAAAGAGGCAACAACCCCCTTCTGGGCCATCTCATTCAGCTTCGCCTGTACAGAATTCGTCAACTCACCAAAAAGCTCAGGCGGTAGAGCAATGTCAGAGCCGCCATCGTCGCGCGAGACTTCATGCTCATTGAAGCGCTGCTCCCAGTTCGTGGACAGCTGCAAGAGAGGCAACCGCCCCTGACTGTCTTGCAAGCGGTCCACAATCTGAAAACCAAGCCGCTGACGAACCAACTCTACAATTCGGGATGGCGAATTGGTCTGGGCTTTCACTTCGGCCACGGTCTCAATGATCAGGAACAGGTTCCGGATGGACACACGCTCTTCTAGCAGCAACCGCAGCACAGACAGCAGCAATTCAGGCGTCACCTTGCCGGGGATGTATTCATCAAGAAAACGCCTGTTGGCAGCCGCGCGATCTTTATCACTTATCTGTGTCAGGGCATCCAGCGTGTCGATCATCACCATGCGTGTAAAGACAAGAGAGAAGTTTGCCTGAATGACTTCAAGCATGTGCGTGGCAAGCACTTCGGTCGGCTCGATGGCGGGAATGCCTGCGGCAGACAATTCCTGCTTCTTGTTATTCGGCAGCCAGCGGGCAGCAGCCTTATAAACAGGCTCCTTGACCTTTTCGCCCTTCAGATGTGGCAATTGTGCATCTTCCATAAGCGCCAGCAATGAGCCGGGACGCACCATACCACTGTCCACACGAACGCCCTGAATCCGGATGCGGTATTCATTCTTGTTCAGCGTGGGATTGTCCGTCATCCGTATGGATGGAAGAACGAAGCCATACTCTTCGGCAATATAGCGGCGTATCTTGTCGATACGACTTTCAAATCCGCCTGCACCCTGAAGGACCATTCCGACAAGATCTGGTGCCACCTCAAGATGGATTTCATCCGAATGGATGGAGTCTCCAATGACCAGGCCGGCCTGGGGCTCTTCTGCCTCTGACAAGGAAGCGTCCGCAGCCTTTTCCTGCTCACGCTTGCGTATGTAAACGGAAGCCGTTGCAAAAGCAGCTGCCGCAATCATGAAGGGCACAAAAGGCAAGCCAGGAAACAGGGCGAAGACCGCCAAAATACCGGCCACAATCATAAGGGAGGTTGCGTTGCCCCCGAGCTGAGCGCCAAGTGCGAGATCAATTGCGCCATCATCGCGGCCCTTGGCAAGCAGCAGGGCGGCCGAAACAGACACGATGACGGCCGGAATCTGAGAAACTAGACCGTCTCCAACCGTCAGAATCGAGTAATTACTGAGAGCTTCAGTAAAGCTGAGTCCATGCGCGACAATGCCAAAGCCAATTCCGGCCACCAGGTTCAGGGCCGTGATCAGGAGACCTGCAACGGCATCGCCTTTCACGAATTTTGACGCACCATCAAGCGAGCCGAGGAAAGCGGCTTCTTCCTGTTCCTTCTGGCGGCGGATACGCGCTTCTTCATGACTGATCGCGCCAACCGCAAGGTCTGAGTCGATCGCCATCTGTTTACCTGGCATAGCGTCCAGGGCAAACCGGGCGCCGACTTCAGCCATCCGGCCGGCCCCCTTTGTGATCACCATGAAGTTCACAATAATCAGAACACCAAACACCACGAGACCCACAAACAGGTTTCCGCCCATGATGAACATGGCGAACCCTTCAATCACCCCCCCAGCCGCATCGGTACCGGTATGTCCCTCGCTGATGATCAGCTTGGTTGAGGAGACATTCAACGCCAGCCGCAGGATTAGCCCCGCCAGCAGAACGCTGGGAAAGGACGAAAAGTCCAAAGGCTTTTCGATGAAGATCGTTGTGGTGAAGATAAGAATTGCGAAGGCAAAGGAAATCGTCAGACCAACATCCATGATCCAGGCCGGCACGGGCAGGATCATGACCAGGATGACCATCATAAGGCCAATGGCCAGAATGGCGGTTGGCTTGGAAAGGTCGAAAAATCGGGATGTCGGCATGGTCGGCCTACTGCGAGATCATGGGAAGAACAGTGTTATTGAAAAAATCGAGGCATACACGCGTCATGTAGCCAAGCGACAGAAAGAACACGATGACCACGGCCAGGATCTTCGGAACAAAGGTCAGCGTCATTTCCTGAATTGAGGTAAGAGCCTGTAGCAGGCCGATGACAAATCCCAACACCAGCGTTATGGCAAGGATTGGCAAAGCCATCATCGCGGCAGCCCACAAGGCACCGCGCAGGACCTCAAATATGGCAAGCTCGGTCATCCCCCGCCCCGATCAGACAGGCATACGTAGTAATTCCTGGTAGGCTTCGACGACCTTATCACGCACCGTTACAGCCGCATCCAGAACGAGTTCCGCCTGGGCCAGCGCCTCGACCATGGCATGCGGATCTGCGCCGGAAACAGCCGTCTGCATGGCCGCTTGCTCAGCTTCCTGAAGGGCGGCCTTGAAGGTAGAAAACCCATCTGCAATTCCGGACTTTCCAGCCGTCTCCTTGGCCAGCGCCTCCGCGCCGGCACCTGGCTTTACCGAACCGAGCGCAGCATATGCGCTGAAGCTGACATTAGACATTCTGATCCCCGCTAACGCTTAAGAACGTCAAGTAGTGATTGGTACATGCTCCGCGCCTGGCGGAACGAATTCAGATTGGCTTCATAGCTGCGGTTTGCTTCGCGCATATCCGCCATCTCTGTCACCAGGGAAACATTTGAGACCGTGATGTAACCCTCACCGTCTGCCAACGGATTGGCGGGATCGTATTGGCGCTCGCCTTCGCTCTGGTCCAACTGAACCCGCGTCGCCATGAAGGCAGCGCCGGAGGATTGCTCCTCAACGGTCAGAATCTTACGGCGATAACCCGGCGTATCGGCATTGGAGATATTCTGTGAGGAAACATCTATCCGCTTTGTCTGCAACTGCATGCCAGACAAGGCTTGCATCATGGTGGCTTTAAGTGAGTCCATGTCCTAGTCTCCTAGCCCTTCTTGCCAATGGCAGTGCGCAATAAATCCAGCGACTTGGTGTAAACTGACAAGGCCAGCTCATGTTGGCTCTGCGCATCAGCTGCCTTGAACATCTCAAGTTCGAGATTGACCGAGTTACCGTTTGGCGAGGTGTAGTCGTCACTCTGGCTTGTCTTGAACTGTAGGAAGTCAGGATCTTCTGCCCCTCTGCTTGCCGCGCGGGCAAGAAAGTCCTGAAAGCCTTCGATCTCGGTGGCCTTGTATCCCGGATCATTTGCGTGCGCGATATTGGTCGCCGAAACCTTCTGGGTCTCTGCGGCATGCCGCGCCATCGCGCTGTAGACATTCAGAACGTCGAGATTGAGAATCGACACAGAATCACCCCCGGTTAACACTTTGGAAAAAATGCCGGTTTAATTTGAAGAAATAGTTAACGAATGAGCAGGATTTGTTTACGTGTTGACCCCAGCCCCAAACTTTCCTGATCGCACCTACAAGATCTGGGGAACCGTCCGCGACGTCTCCCCCGGTATGCTGAGTCTGGCCGGCATAAGCGAATTTGCCCGGCTGGGAAACGAAATCCGCGTGATGACCGCCAAGGGCGATGTGTATGGTGAAGTGCTTTCCATCTCGGGTGATAGCGTCACAGCCATGCTCTACGGAGACTCTGACGCCATCCATATTGGGGACCGGGTCACCCTGGAGCAACAAGCCTTTGTGGAGCCAGGTGATCACTGGCTGGGCAAGATTGTTGATTATCGCGGCCTCGTTGTGGGCGAGGATACGAAGCATACCGCCATGAATACACGGCCAAGGCCCCTGAGAGGGTCGCCACCCGCCAATACAGCGCGCAAGAGCTTGGGAGACAGATTGTCCACGGGCTGGATGATTACGGATACGATTTTACCCATCTGCCGCGGTCAGCGCTTGGGCCTCTTCGCTGGTTCTGGCGTTGGCAAGTCCACCTTTCTCGGATCTCTTGCAAGCGGCGTTAAAGCCGACCGTGTCGTTATTGCGCTGGTGGGAGAGCGTAGCCGGGAAGTAAACGAGTTTGTCCACAAGACATTACCCAAATCGGTCCTGTCCAAGACGGTGATTGTTGCTGCCACAGCGAATGAACCTCCTGGTGCGAAAAAGCGCGCCGCTCTGTGCGCCGTTGCTGCTGCAGAGCATTTCCGAGATGAGGGCCATCAGGTCTTGTTCCTGTTTGATTCGATCACACGCTTTGCTGAGGCCCATAGGGAGGTTTCACTCGCAGCTGGCGAAACGCCCGCCCTGAATGCCTTCCCCCCCTCAACAGTAAGGGCGATTGCCGAAGTGGCGGAACGCACAGGACCTGGGACATCCAGTCAGGGAGATATCACAGCCATCTTTTCCGTACTTGTCGCAGGTTCCGATATGGAAGAGCCCGTTGCGGACATGGTTCGCGGCTTACTTGATGGCCATATCATTCTCTCCCGGGAGATTTCCGAGCGCGGGCGCTATCCTGCAATTGATGTACTGCGAAGCGTGTCTCGCTCATTGCCACATGCAGCAAGCGACACGGAGAATGATCTGATCAAGGATTACCGGCGTACAGTAGCGCTATATGAAGAGATTGCCCCAATGCTGCGTGCTAACCTTTATGAGAAGGGTCACGACATGGCTGGCGATCGCGCCATCGCCCTGTGGCCAAATCTGGATGCCTTCGTCTCCACAGCGAATACGGCACAAATACCGCAAGCCTTTGAAGTGCTTCAGAACCTGTTAAGTCCCAAAGCGCCCAAGCAGAAGGTGGAATCCGTCTAACGCTATAGTCGGCTGAGGAAGAGGTTCTGACTGGCGATACTACCATAGCCTGACGCACCGTTCAGAAGGGTTAGCGCAACAGACGCAGATGACATGGACGATTTGACTTGGGAAACTGTATCCATGGCGTGGAACCTTTGGATCGCCTTCTCCACCATATCGGCCTTCGACAAGTCAGACACTTTGCTGATGGAGAAAACGCTAAAGACACGTTCTTTAAGAATCTTGGCCTGCTGATCAATGTCAAGTTTACGCATCTCGGTGGGAAGACTTAATGCCGTCTCCAAAACAGTGCGCACAGGAACATCCCCCAAGAGTTTGTACAATATGGCGGACTCGCTGACCCCCTCCTCCGCCATGGATGCGATCTTGTCCTTATAGTTGAGGCTAAGGCGCATGTTGTTGTCAACTTCGCCAACCGCTGACCGAAAGGATGCTATTTCAAAATCATCAGCCAGCTGCGTGCGGGTATCTTCTGGCAAGGAGATTTTGCCATCCTTTACCGCAAATGACTTGGCAAAATTCGTGTAAGATGGATTGTTCAACCGCTTCAAAAAGGTACTGTCAGGATCGGCGGCCTCTTCCATCACATGGCGGACAAAACCGACTTTCCATTCTTCTCCGTCCAAATCAAATGCCGTTAGCGCTATCCGCATCAACCTTCTATCAGAGAGAAAGTCTTCCATCGCCACAGGTGAAGACATTTGCCGCAAGAAGTATTCGCGGTCGTTGCGGACAGTTGCAGAGTCAGAAAAGCCTTCGAGTTGCTTGTCAAAGGTGGATTCAAGAAACTTCCACCCCCCATAACCGGACAAGGGAATGACCGGCTGGTAGACCATCTCAAGCGACCTGGGCTTGCAAGTTTTGCTGAGACTTTTGCTCTGCAACTTTCAGAAGCTCTGCCTCGATGGCAATGATGTTGCGCAAATGACAGAGCGCTGAGTAATAGTTCCCGCGCTCGAGCATTGAACGCAAAACACTGAGCAGGCTCGTATCAATTGTTTCGAAAACATCTTCCAGCCGCCGGCATTCATTCATGATGGCAGGCAGCACGTCTTCTTCCAGCAGATCACCTGTAATGATCAGCTGTATGGCATAGTATATGCGCTTTGTTGGTGTATCCACTTCCGAAGGTTTCAGGGCATCCCGACAGCGCAGCACACGGGCATCATCATCTGCGATGCGGACGGTGGAGGGCCTGTCGCCATTCTCCAACACTGCACCATTTACAACGAAGCGCTCACCCGCGGCGAGCTTAAGAACCAGACCCGACATTACAGCACCGCCATATCTTCGACTGCCCTAGTCTGACCTGCCAGACCCTCCATTATAATCTCATTGATTTCTACGAGTTCGGACACGTCGGCCTTGCGCGACAACACATGATAACTGATCATGCGGACCGATTCAGCAAGAGTGATCAAATTGGCTTTGAGCGACGGATCCAACTGATTAGCCTCGCTCATCACATCGGTGGAAATAAGCTGCCAGAGTTGAAGGTTGCGATCGATCGCATCAACCCAGACAACCGGAGACGGCCTATCTGTCTGAGCAACTGCCTTGAGCGCCTGCGTGATCTCTTGGAACAGGGCGTATTCTATCTGCTCATCGCTTGCAGTTCGGTTCGTAACCTCACCATACGCCTTGTAAGCAAGTTGTTGCATGCACCTTCTCTTGGCCTCTTGATAAGCAGACCCAGGCGCCTGTCAGCGCCCGGGCCTTAGGTGATATTATCTGAACAGCGACAGAAGCGTCTGCGGGTTGGAGTTTGCAATCGTCAGGGCCTGAACGCCGAGTTGTTGCTGAACCTGCAAAGCCTGAAGCTTGGCGGATGCCGCCTCAATGTCTGCATCAACCATTGCGCCGATACCGGATGTCATTGAGTCGATCAGGGTTTGAACGAATTTCGACTGGCCTTCGATCTGGGTTTGAGCCGAGCCGAAAGATGTTGCAGCACTGATTGCCGTGTCGAGCAGGGACTCGATTGTGTTCAGGGCAGTTGTTGCGTCAGCAGATGTCGCAACGCTAAGCCCTGCGATGGCACCGAGGCCACCCGCGCTAACAGCAGCATTTTGCGAAGCCAGACCAGCCACATTCACTTCAACATCACCGCCATCAGCAGCCAGTGTGATCGTTGCTGCGCCGGAGCTCGGATCAGCCGCATCCGTAACCGTTACAGTCAGGTCGTCTACACTACCGGCATCGATCAGGGATTTGAGTCCAGCAGCTACGTCATTCACCGTATCATCGGCTTGAGCCGTATAGGTGTAATCCGCGCCGCCCACATTGATCGTGAAGGTATCACCTGTGGAAATCTTGCCGCCTGCGATCGTAACACCAATGCTGTCGCCATTTTTGATAACGGACTCATCTGTCGTTGCGGCCAGTGCAGACTCGTCGAAGGTAACATCTGTACCATTGGCGGCAAGATTGATTACAGCATCATCCGAAGTCGGATCAGAACCGGGAGTCACAGTTACGACAAGGTCCGTGACACCGCCAGCATCAATCAGAGTCTTCAGGCCAGCAGCCACGTCATTGACGGTGTCATCCGTCACGGCCGTATAGGTATAGTCAGATCCACCAACATTGATGGTGAATTTGTCGCCCGCAGAAATCGCACCCGCTGTGATCGTGACGTCCGCATCATTACCATCGGTAATCGTACCGCTTTGCGAAGTGGCCAGGAAGCCTGCATCACCGCTTTGCTTGTCGACCGTATTAGTAGTAGCGGCGTCAGCCGTGGAAACATAACCGGCGTCGGTTACTGCCTTGGCTGCTGCGTCAACAGCAGCGTTGGTCTGCAGGTCATTGCGGCTAACCGTGATATGCGTAGCCGTGACAGAGCCGTCGGAACCACGGTCCAGAGAGGCCAAAACGTTTACACTGTCAGTTCCTTTAAGCAGATTCTGACCGTTGAACTGAGCCGCGCTGACAATGTTGCTGATCGCCGTGCGCTTAGCATCAATGTCCGTCTGGATCTTTGCGCGGTCGTCTGCGTTCAGATCTTCCTGTGCAGAAACGATGAGTTCCTTCATGTCCTGAAGTAGCTGGGTCACTTCTTCGGAAGCGGCACGTGCAACGCCCACCGTTGAAGAACCTTTGTTCAAAGAGTCGGTGATCTGCTTGAAGCTTTCCACGTCCGTCGACATCACTGTCGAGATGGCCCAGATAGCTGCGTTGTCCTTGGCGTTGGAAACTTTCTTGCCGGTTGAAATTTCGGACTGAACGGTTTCCAGATTGCTGTTGATGCTGCGCAGGGTCTGCAGGGCGACCATTGCGCTATTATTGGTTAGAATGCTGGACATCTATTATACCCCTATTCGTCAGGCTTTCGGCAACGCCGAGCCCCGGTTCGATCATACGTCGTCCTGACGTCGGGAAACCCCGTAACCCCTCTTGGTTGTGTATGACCAATAAGCACTACGGGTGTAAAATCAGTTAACCATCATGCCTTCCTTGAATAGCCGCCTGTCGCATGCGTGAACGGCGTCTGTCCTCCATTGGACTGATAGGCCCCGACATAAGATTCCTGCGAGGCATTTCCCACGCGGGTGAGAATGCTCTGAAGGCCATTTTGCACGGCGAGAAAATGGATCGCATTCTCCCTGGCCATACCAACAATTCCTTCAATCTGATGTCTAATGGGTACTTCCCGAAGGTAATCGATGCCATTCTGCAGAAGACCATCAAAGGCATTCATAGCAGCTATTTTTTCCTGGCTCATTTCGGCCAAGCGGTGAGCCTGTCCGGACACCAACAATTGTCGCTCTGCCATGAGCACAGTCTCGACCTGATCCAGAATATCTTGAGCGTTGATGGTATCAGTCATTTTGCACTCCTTCCTGCGCAACCCCGCCGCACAGTGGGGTACTATTTGCGAAGGGGGTCAGTCCCAGCGGGTGCGTTTTCGCCAGATCTTCTGCAATCGATTCCACAATCATGCGCGAGAAGGCCGATGCGGCTTCTCCACCTGATTGTGTGAATGCCTTTTCAAGGCCGGCATGGCTCAACATTTCAGCCCATAAGAGCTTTTCAAATTTCAAACCGATATCCGCAGCCTTCCTACCATCATCAGATGGTGCGGGCCTCTCCTCTTTCGGGCTTATCCCGAGGCCGGAGCTAATAACTGCAATATCCGACATACTTCGATCCCCATTCTTGAGTCCCCAGTCCTCGCCGGACATAGAAACTTAAGGCTTATTTTACGAGTGTTGAGGCAATTACGGTTAAGAGATACCTAATCCGGATTAACAAATGCCGCTTTCCCCGAGCACAGATTCAGCACTGACGACGCAGATACGCGCCGGACAGGGAAATACTGTGACAGTTCCGGACGAATCTAATGGCAAGGCGTTTTTGCTTCACCTTGCAACCCTTGGCGAGGAAGCTGCAAACGACATTGATCCTAAGCCGGAAACGCGGCCGCAGGGTGACCAGACGGAGACGGCGCAGCTCGCGCTCCCGTTGCTGAAAGTCTCCGATGATAGGGGAGGCAATCCTCCGCCTTCAGTTGAGAATCTTGCAAAACTTACGTCATCACACACTCCAGAGATCGCAGCCGACCCGGAAGATGTGGCAGCCCATCTATTACATCCACTGCAGCAAGATGTGACTGCCTCTAAGGGCCTCTCCACTACGCTAGCTGAACCGCAAATCGACGAAGTTAGAACAGATCTTGCCGAACAGCGTACATCCCTCCAAACGGCCAATACAGTACCTGATAAAGCAGTTACGACTGTTCCTCAGGATACTGAAACCCTGGAACTCGACACGGAAGATGAGCGCAAGCAAGCTGAAGTTCAGCCCCCCCTTGCCAATCCGGCAGCAATTCAGGCTACCAGCCTGAATTCTGACGCAGCGCTCGAGGACATGTCTGACCAGACCATCACCATGGAAACGGCGTCCAGACCTGAAACGAAAACTGTCTCAATACCTGCCCCCCTCGACACCCAGAAGCCTCGGATTCCGGCGAAGAGTGAAGTCTCCACCCAGACCCTCAAAGCCATACCGTCCGCAGAAGATCCTGTTGCCTCAGATATCCTCACAAAGGAAGGTATATCCTCGCTGACTGCCGAAGTCGCGGAACCAGGAACTCAAAAGAAGGTAGCCGATAGTAGCTTACAGCTCAGCCCTAATATCATGCAGACGATAACCGCATCGCAGCCCCCAGTACCATCCTCGGCAGTTGCGACGATAACACCCCAGCCGACATCATCCGGTGCCTATATCGCAGCACCAGCGGATATCCCAACAATTGTGTCGCAAGAACTCTCTACCGATAACAAGCATAATAAAATCAGCGTTCAACTTGATCCACCTGAACTTGGCCGCGTTTCCATTGAGTTCAAGTTTGACTCTCAGGGCCTGCAGCACGTTCTTGTTACAGCCGACTCAGCCGAGGCCGTAAGGCGTATACGAACCTTCCATCAGGATCTTGTTTCCGTTTTGGAGCAAAATGGTCTAACCAGTCAGGACATGACTTTCCGGGAACAGTCTTCTGGACAGAATTCTTCGCGTTCACACGCAGATCATTCTACACAGACCTTAACTGACAGGGACATTCAGAACAGTAAAGCCAATGTTGTCTCTGTCACAGAGCCACCTGCCCGAACCATATCCACGGGTCTAGATATACGACTCTAGGAGCAGAAATCTATGAGCACAATTGATTCAGCCAGCGCCGCACAAGCCAGCAGCAATACGGCGTCTGCGTCCCCAGCAACGCAGAAATTCGGAGAAGAATTCACGAGCTTCATCAAGCTTCTCACGGCCCAGGTTCAGAACCAGGACCCCCTCGCACCGATGGACTCAACCCAGTTTGTGGATCAGCTTGCAACATTCTCCTCTCTCGAACAGCAGGTCCGGACCAATGATAGTCTTGGTGGAATTTCTTCTCTAATCGGAGAGTTGCATACCATGTTTGCCGCTGAGTGGCTGGGAGAGAAGGTCACGATCGAGTCTTCCTGGATCCCCTATTCCGGCTCAGAGATAGAGTATCTGGACAACGCCCCAACAGATGCTGACAAGGCCTATCTGACAGTACGCGATCCGGATGGCGAACTTGTGTGGACCGAAATTCTGGATCTCGATGAAGACGTGCATCGCTGGAATGGACAGACCAGTTCCGGTGATCCTGCAGCAGCCGACATGGTATACGAGTTTAACATCGATTATTATCGTGACACGGAGTATCTAGGCTTGGGTGCACCTCAGATCATCACGCAAATCACAGATGTAGGTACGGAAAATGGCGCCCTGCGGTTTGGGACTGACTCCCACCTGACGGCAGACCTTTACAGCGTGCAGAAATACAAGACTGAATAGCCCCTAGATTTGCAGACGCCTTCTT
This sequence comes from Hyphomonas pacifica, assembly GCF_000682675.1. Lineage (GTDB taxonomy): Bacteria > Pseudomonadota > Alphaproteobacteria > Caulobacterales > Hyphomonadaceae > Hyphomonas > Hyphomonas pacifica. The sequence goes on from NZ_AWFA01000007.1 coordinate 38,574, forward strand.
CCCTGGATTTGAGGCAAGGATGCCATGATGGGTAAGGGTAAATTTAGCGACGCGTTCAAATGGGATGCGGTGACCCAGGTCACCGAGGAGCGGCATATTTTAAAAGACCCCGCGTAGATGCAAAGTGAGCTACGCGTTCGTCACAATTCATCACCCGCTGTTTTCGGTGCGGGCGATGTATCGCTGCCTGCGCCCCACCTGAGCGGTTTCTATGCCTAGCAGACCGAACTGATCCGCAGGACCTACAAGACCCGCGCAGAAGTCCGCTTGGACGTGTTCGATTACATAGAAATGTTCTACAATCTGAAGCGTGAACATGTGAGGATCGGGATGCTATCGCCCGCCGAGTTCGAAAGGTAGCAGGACATGAAAGCCGAAGGCGTCTAGAAAACACGTGTATATTCAAGCCCCTAGCCGAATCCTCTGAGGAATAGATCCTGAAGACCAAAACCTGTCTTAAAGGTCTTGCCTCGCCATATCCAGTATCAGCACATTATGTATGCCTTCCGGGATCTCATTCTGGAGGTTTCTAAGGATCATGGACCGAAGAGTTTCATAATTGTCCACATCCGTGATCGAATCCATCGTCTTGCCACCGCTGCTAAGCTTCACCAGTGTAGTCATGATGTTGTCTCTAAGAACAGGCTCTTTTGAGAACAACTCCTGCGAGATGGATGTATCGATCTCGAGGTTCAAGTTCAAAATAACAAGGCTTTTCACCCGGTCGTCCTCAATCATGGGCACAACGAACTCGCGGCTGAACTTGTAAAACGTTACTTCTCCTGCTGCGGCCTCGCCATGCTTGGATTTACCATCTTTGCCTGCTTTTTTCTCCGCATCATGCCCTTTTGTCATATCTCCGTGTCCTGCACTTTGAGGCGCAGGGGCACTTGACTTAAGAAAGTATGCCGTTCCGCCGCCGGCTAGAATGCACAGCAGAGCAACAATGGCTGGTACGATCTGTTTCACCATATCCCCCTAAAATGGCACAACCCGGTCAAGAATTTTCTGCCCTGCTTTGGGTTGGGCGGCCGAGGTTGCATCTCCGCTGTTCAGATATGACAGCTGCGCATCGGCAATCTTGTCGTACGTTACTGTATTCGTGCGGGTAATGTCTTGTGCACGTATGACCCCGCTAACCGTAAGGACACGGACCTCGTTGCTGACGCGAGTCTGCTGGTACCCCTGAATCACAAGGTTTCCGTTTGGCTCAAGTGCCACAACGCGTGCCGCCAATGTGAAGGCAATCTTCTCTGCCCTGTTCATGGCGCCACTACCGCCCAAGGAAGAGCTACGACCATAATCAACGCCGGGGGAGAGGCTAGCACCGCCGGGCAGAACTCCATTCGCCCATTCCGGAAGTCCGAACAACGCATCAACGCTTAACTTACCGCTCGTGTCACGATTTCGCGAGAGAGATGTCTGCATACTGGCGCGATCATCCATTTCCACGACCACTGTCAGCAAATCACCAACCTCTTTCGCACGCCGCATGCTGAGCAGGGCGTTAGGCGCAGTCGTCCACAGAGAAGGATTATTCTGCCCCGCTGGTTCAGTATCCATATCCATGGCCACCGGATAATAAGCCGGAGGTGGAGGCGCCATCATGACTTTTTCGGCGGGCGCGCTGGCGCATGCCACAAGACCCAGGACTGCAACAGACAAACAGATGCACTGCTTCATTGTACCAATACCCAGCCACCTTCCTGAACAATTCCGCTAACGATCTTCTTTGAACTCAAATTCAGTACGGATATGGACTCGTTCTCCGTCGCCTCGCCCATCGCCCTACCGGTCGTCGTGATCTCAAGTCCTCCGCTGACGAACTTTACAGTTACAACCTGATTTCTTCGGATCAGCCGAGCCGGGCGCGTATCGTCGAGTGTAATTTCCTGTCCAACATAGACCGTGCGGCGGACTTCCCTGCCCATGACAGGGTTGTCGGCAGAAACGGCGTCTCCGGCCTCTGTGGAAATGTTAGCCGGGTTCACAGTATCCCCGGCCCGTATGACTTCTGTCGCGACCAGCGAAGATGCACCCATGAAATGGGCCATCAAGCCGATGCCTACTGCAAAACCTGGTCCCATTTTGTTACCTCACCCGTGTGGTCGCGGCCAGCATTTCATCCGATGCAGTGATGACCTTGGAGTTCAATTCATAGCCACGTTGGGCTTCAATCAGTTCGGAAATTTCCTGCACGACATCAACGCTGGAATCCTCAAGGTAGCCTTGTCGGATCGACCCTATACCTTCTGTTCCTGGGACAAGCCTGTTGGCTGCCCCGGAGGCCTCTGTTTCCCTGAAGAGGTTGTCGCCCATGGCCTCAAGCCCCTTCTCATTCACGAAGCGCACCAGCGACAGGGTTCCAAGAGGTTGGCCATCCGTCTCCGTATCAAAATAGGCAACGACCTCACCATCCCGGCTGATCGAAATACTCCGGGCATCTTCAGGAATGACAATCCCGTCGGACAAAGGAAACCCGTCCATCGTGACAATCTTACCATCTGCGCTGCGGTTTAGCTTGCCGTCTCGCGTGTAGGCAGAATCACCTGAGGGCAATGTGATTTCGAGATAGCCTGTCCCATCGATGGCAAGATCCAGCTCAGCGCCCGTCTGGCGCAAGCTGCCTTGCTTTATCTCCATCGAAACAGAAGATGGCTTCACGCCTGTCCCCAGCTGGATGCCCGCTGGAACAACCGTACCAACTTGAGATGTGATGGTACCGGGTGTCAAAAACTGCTGATACATAAGATCAGAAAACTCAGCAGTTCGCGGACGATATGCCGCTGTACTCATGTTGGCGATATTGTTGGAAATCACCTCAACGCGCATTTGTTGGGCGGCCATTCCTGTGGCCGCAATCTGCAATGATTTCATTTCAACCCCCTAACGCTGTGCGCGAATATTAAAGCTGTCGAATAGTCTTGATAAGTTGGTTGATCCGGTCGTCTTCTTTTTCGATGAGTGTCTGACCGGCTTCATATGCCCTTTGAACCTCGATCAATCTCGACACTTCGAGAATTGAAGATACGTTGGACTGCTCCAGAGCACCCTGCAGAAGATTGGGCTCCTCGACCTGCTGATACCCTTGAGACACCTTGAACATGGTTCCCGCCTCCTGTTGCAACCCATCCTCGACTATCACGACACCGATTTTTCCAAAGATTTCTTCGCCTGCGCTGATCGTTCCATCAGGTGCAATAGATATCTGAGCTACCTCTTCAGGTAGCGTTATGGCGCCCCCCCCGGCACCCATGACGCGGTTTCCGAATGCGTCGATCAGATTTCCGTCCGAAGAGAGTTGAAAGGCGCCTGCCCGCGTTAGTCTTTCACCCGCTGGCGTATCCAGAACGAAAAAGCCTTGGCCCTGTATGGCAAGATCGAATTGTCCCCCGGTGTACTTCAAAGATCCTTGGGAAAGATCAAAATTATGTCCCGCCAAGCTGCCCATGGACAGGCTCTCTGATTGCTGTCCCACTGCGGCAAGATGTTCGACAAAAACGGCATGGTTTGACTTGAAGCCTGTTGTACTCGCATTGGCAATATTGTTTGCGACAACCTGCATTTCCTTCAGAAGGCCGTCCTGCCGCGTAAGTGCTGTGTATATGGCGTTAGACATCAGGGCATTTCCCAAGCATTTGAATTCAATGAAGCCTCAATCAGAGCAAGTTCATCAGGTATCGCAGCCAATTCTATTGTACGGCTATTTGCTCCCATGGCACGCGCCCGCATTCCAAGGATCGATTCAATCCGATCCCTGTATTCCTGATCATCAATTCGTTCTACAGTAGAGTATATGCTTGAAGGCAACATCCACTTCCCTGCTGCAGCATCACATTCAATCAACGCAACAAGAGTCCCGACATCCAGAGGCACGTGGGCACCGGCCTGCTGAAGCCAGGCCTTATCCTGAGTCATGATGGCACTCATGCTCGCAAGGCGCGCAACATCTGGGTTTTCCGGCACTTCGCGGGACAGAACGCGCAAGGTTTCAAAATCGGCCATCCGGAATGCGAGGGCCGCCTGCTCTGAAACTTGTCCGCTTGAAGCCTGCGCCCCCCCCCCAAATAAATCTGCCAGACTCTTCAGGCCAAGATTTGCTGCCTGTTCTGAAGCAGCAGTAAATATATCCCCGCTTTCGGGGCGCTCTTCGAGTAATGCCCTATTTTCCGCAAGCGCGCTAATGGCGGCAAGGTTTGCAGGCCCTTCCGTATCAAGAAGGTCTTTACGTAAACGTGCCTCAAACTGCTCGCTCAACAAATCACGCATCTCGGGCGCGCGTAGTGTTGAGAGTTTTGCCAGTTGTGTGAGCAGCGCATAGTCAGATGTATCGTCCAAATCATTCAGCATTGTCTGAATACTGGCCCGCACATTGGCGTTCTCAGGCAAACGTTGCACATCTTGCAACGCATTGTCGACCAGCTCGCCCTGAAGTGATGGATCGACCGGAAACCCAAAACGCACCAATGCCGCTGCAGCTTGAGAGCGAACCTCCGGATAAGCCAGATACTGACGAATGGCGGCCTCATCACGATCTAACAAGGCCTTGCCAAATGAAAGACCACGAGAGCGTTGAATAACTGATGGTTCAAAGTCAGCCAGAAGCTTCTCGGCCAGAAGCTTGTGCTTCATCCGGTCGAGAAGAGGAATCAAGTTAGACGCTAACTGAATCTTGATCTGGTGCGGCAGCCTGCGGAACGTCACCAATTGCCTGTCCAAAAGATCCGCACCTGCTGGATTCAGAAGGGAGAGCTGCGCGGCCGCCAACCAAAGACTGTTCGTATTTCCGCATTCTGTTGCTGCCTGGAATATGTCAATATCGGGAACTTCAGCATCTTCAAGAAGACGTGAAAGCGCCATCAGAAACCTGCTTTCTTCATCCTCCACCCGGCTCAGCTCCAGACGGGCTTCAGCATACAGTCCTGTCGCTATATATGCCTTCGCCAAGTTCACAGGCGGGATCACGCCATTGCCAGCTAGGCGCTGTTGTCTCCACAGAAGAAAGTCTTCGTAAGTCCTGAAGTCCACGAAGTCGTGAAAATCATACACGCTGGCCATCGGGCATCCAGCTTTAGTCAGAGATAGCCCACTATCCTCAGCCTGCTGAAGGCGGCCTCTGAACAATTGATCTGGTGCGGCGTGATTTGCTTCTGTAGGCAGAAGGAGCCCCTCATCAAGGGCCTCGTCAACAAAATCCCGAAAGTGCTCTGACAGCCTGTCCGCATCCATTTTGGAAGCATCGGCTTCAGACGGTTGTTCACCAAACGCCGAAGCGCCGACCATCATGGCCAGCGTCAGAAGCAGGGGGAGATGGGAACGTCTCAAGCGACCTGTTTCAACCCCCGAATAGCTTCTTCAACTTCATTGAAGGTTGGCCGCACACGGGTGGGAGCGTGTCTGCGAGCAACTTCGACACAAATGTTCACCGGATTCTTGTGCAGATTAGAGACAAGAACCTCGCCAATCATGGAGTAGAAATTGTGCTCTTCAATGCGAATAGACTTCACCCGATTTGCAAACGGGCCGACCACTCCATAGGCGAGAAACACACCCAAGAATGTACCGACCAGAGCACCGCCAATCATGCCGCCAAGAATTTCCGGCGGCTTATCAATGGAAGACATGGTCTTGATCACCCCTAAAACGGCCGCCACGATCCCAAGCGCCGGCAAAGCATCTGCCATGTTCTGCAGAGCATGTGAACCGTGGAGCTTTTCCTCAAGAAGGCTATCCAGTTGCTTCTCCAGCAGCTCTTCAACCTGATGCACATTGTCAAAGTTCATGATCATGGAACGGATCGTGTCGCAGATCATTTCAATCGCGCTCTCATCCTTCAGGATCTTGGGATAGCGCGCAAATATTTCGGAATCTTGCGGTGCTTCGATATGATTTTCGATATCGACAGGGTTTTTCTTTAGAATATTGAGAAGCTCATGCATCAGGCACAAAAGGTCCTGGTAATCAGACTTCTTCCACTTAGGCCCTTTGAAAGCAGCCACGACATCCCCAAAGGAATGTTTGATCGTGGTCATGTCATTACCAGCAAGGAATGCACCGACCGCAGCTCCGCCGATCATCATCAACTCGAATGGTAGCGCATGTGTGATGATTTCGAGATGCCCCCCTGCGAGAATATACCCACCGAAGACCATGATGATTGTTACAGCCAGCCCAATTACCGCGTTCACTTGTCAAGCTCCTTTCACCCCATCGCTTGTAGCGAGAGCTGATCTCAGATTTCTGCAATCTCTTTGATGATGTCTTCAGGTACAGGCGCGTGCAGTTTTAGTGCCCGCAGCCCTTGCCAGGCCCCAAGTTCCCCCTGACTTATAGGCAAAGAGCCATTCACGGTCTCCGCACACAAATCAAGCTTGTTCATTTTGACTTCCGGCAGGGTGATGATCTGCCCCACTTCAAGTCTTGAGCACTCCCCGATCGTCATCGGGATGGAATGCAAAACAGCATCCAGGACCACTGTGGACCCCCGTACACGTTTACGGAGCGTCTCGCGCCCATCCTGACCCGATTGTGGATGCGGAAGACTCTCCTTATGTAGCCTTCGCACAAGCTTTTGAATGTCGCTCAAAAGGAAAGCCAAATAAACTTCCGGCAGACTTTCATCTCCTTCAAGCAACCAACTATCTTCATCTCCGCTACCACCTAGCATGTAATGCGTGAACAGATAGGATGTCTCATCCTCCAGGGCATGGCTGCCCGCGATCAGGTCTGTCAGTTTGGCTGAACCAGCTGCAACGAAATCTTTCGACATGCAGGTACTGGCACTTGCCCACAGATTACGCGCGGCATGCTCTGACATAAGGCGGAGGAACAGGTCTGGCGCATTCTTCATGCTGCCAGCATCCTGACGTAACCGACACGCAGCATATTTTGCAGCGGCACTCCGATCCAACGCGACAGCCCGCACGATGGAGGATTGAGCCCCAAAAGGGAGAAAAGCATAGGCTTTACCGAGATAGGAGGCGGCTTCACCTCCCATAAGGACTTTACGGTTAATGAGCTTGGGTGTGACAGACTGGGAATAAACATCCTGAGCCCACTGCGCGACAGTTATCGAGAGCGTGCGCCAAAGGGCCTCACACTCCCGAACGGATGGGGGAATACCGCCCCCAGCCCCTATCTTTTTCCGCAGTACAGAAGACAAATCCAACCCGCACTTCTTTATAAAGTCCCTTCGGGAAGAAATTCAGTAATTTGGTTGCTGAATAGTTACCAAGGTGGGCGCAAACCACTTCGCCGTATTATCCAAGAATTGATTCAGGCCTGTTAGAAAAGGCATTCTTGAATTTGGGCGGACTCTCATGGCTGATCATTCGGTAGCGAACACTCAACCGATTATTATCAAGCGTAAGAAAGTGGTCCAAGGTGACGGCCACCATGGCGGTGCCTGGAAAGTTGCCTATGCTGACTTCGTGACAGCCATGATGGCGTTCTTTCTGCTAATGTGGTTGCTGAACGCTACCACAGAAGAACAACGCAAGGGTATTGCCGACTATTTCAATCCGACTATCCCTATCAGCCGAATTTCCGGCGGTGGATCTGAGGGCCTAAATGGCTCCTCCATCTTCTCTGAAGAGACATACGCCAAGATGGGCACAGGGGGCACACGCCAGCAAACTATTGACTCTCCTCATGGCGACATACAGCACCGAAAAGATGCGAGCAGTGGTGAAGTGGCCGAAAATCTTCGCAACCTCAGAGCAGAGTTGAGCCAGGACTCCAAACGCCTTTCCGAGCACCTTCTTATCAAGATGTCGCCGGAAGGTATGGTCTTGGAGATTATCGACTCAGACAGCTCACCCCTCTTTGCGGTCGGCAACAGCCAACCCACTCCCCTGCTTGAAGAATTATTGGGCTCGATTGCTGGCTCACTTTCCGAATTCCGCAACGACATAAAGATTGTGGGGCATACAGATAGCCTTCAGTACCGGGTTGACGCCAATTACGACAACTGGAACCTCTCCACCGACCGCGCAAACACGATTCGCAAACTACTTCTTGAACAGGGCCTTATGCCATCTCGTTTACGTGAGGTATCAGGTAGAGCAGATACTGACCCCCTAGCCCCTGAAGATCCGTCCGCGTCGCAGAACCGCCGTATCTCTATCGTCATCCTGACGGAAGGCGAAGAGACAAGTAAATCAAGGTTATCCGCTTATTAAGAAATGCGCTCCACAGATAGAGTATATCTGTCGTAGGAGTCGACTATGAGCATTTCTTCATCCCTCAATGCGGGGGTAATGGGGCTGAACTCGAATTCGAGCCGCCTTTCCGCAATTTCTGACAATATCGCCAACTCATCGACCTACGGCTACAAGCGTAGCAAGGTCGATTTTTCCAGCATGGTTCTCAAGCAGCAATCTGCCGCTTATGCCGCGGGTGGTGTACGCGTGACATCCTTCAAAGATATTTCGGCAACTGGCTCTCTGGTTTCCACCGGTAATGCAACAGACATCGCGGTCTCAGGCCGCGGACTTGTTCCGGTTACGGATGGTGCAGGCATAAATGCTCTCTCTTCCGAGCGCGGCCTCATGTTGCTGCCAACGGGCTCCTTTTACGCTGATGAAAACGGAAACCTTCGTACTCAGAGCGGGCTCTTCCTGTTGGGCTGGCCTGCCAACTCCGACGGCGAAATTGGAAATGTCAGCCGCAATAGCGGCACAAGCCTGGAGCCTGTAAACATCTCAGCCTCCCAGTACACAGCCTCGCCGACGTCGAGCATCGACCTGGGCATCAACCTGCCCGCCGATGCGACGACAGAAGACGGCAACGGCGAAAGCTACATGCTGCCGATCGAGTATTTTGACAATCTGGGCCGCGCTCAAACGCTCAGCTTCAAATTCACACCAAATGTTCCAGCCACCGGCGCCAGCAACAATTGGTCTGTAGAGGTATTTGATAGTGCGGGTGACCCACTGACCTCGCTTGGCGACTTAGACATTACATTCGCTGACAGTCCAACCAATGGCGGCCGTATTGATACGGTAACGGCGTCCGGCGGCGTTTCCTATGACGCGGCAAGCGGGGTGGTCTCCATGACACTCCCGCATGGCAATGTAGATGTCTTCATCGGCCGTCCCAGCGACTCTGCCGGCATTACACAGCTCTCCGCGCCCTTCTCGCCCACCAATGTGAGCAAGGACGGCGCCCCTATTGGTGACCTACAATCTGTCGAGATTGATGAAAAAGGCTACCTGCAGGCAGTCTACAATACCGGCTTCCGCCGCACACTGTACCAAATCCCGGTAGGTGACGTGCCGAATATGAACGGCCTGCAAGCCCTTGATGGTCAAGCCTACTCTGTTTCTTCCGAAAGCGGTAACCTCTATCTCTGGGATGCAGGCACAGGTCCAGTTGGGACCATTGAAGGCTATGCGCTGATGGAATCCACAACGGACATCGCGGAAGAGCTTACGGACCTCATTGAAACGCAACGTGCTTACTCATCAAATGCGAAGATTGTTCAGACCGTTGATGAAATGCTTCAGGAAACCACAAATCTGAAGCGCTGATCCGCAAGACTAAGGGGCGGGTGGTCCTTTGAGTATTTCCCACGCCATCAACGCGGCACAATCCGGCCTCAGGGTTTCAGGCCTGAGGGCGGATATTGTCGCCACGAACGTCGCAAACGCTTCAACGCCGGGCTATGTCCGGCGTTCCGTTTTGTTGGGCGAGACCCTGGTGGGTTCTCGCACCAACGGCGTAGCCTCTACAGGCATCAGCCGCTCAGAGGACGCTGCCCTTACGGCGCAAAGACGCAGCCTGTCCAGCGATGTGGCGCAAGCCAGTCTTCTCTCCAGCACGTGGCAGGTTCTGTCTTCCCGGTTCGGGGATACCGCAGACGGCACCGGCCTCTTCAGCAAATTATCAAAATTTGAATCCGCCCTGTCCTCCGCCGTCGCCTCACCTGAGTCTGGCACCCAGCTTTCTGCCCTCCTCAATTCCGCAAAGGCGGTAACACAGGAGCTGAACAATCTGTCGGGGCTTGTGCGCCAACAGCGGGCTGAAGCTGATCGCGAGATTGCCGATGGGGTCGAATTCGTCAACTCGGCCCTCAAACAGGTTGAGGACTATAACAATCGCCTGTCGGGTATGGATCGTTCTACATCTCAGGCAGCAGCCCTCATCGACGAGCGCCAGCGAATACTTGATACGATTGCAGAGTATCTGCCGATTGATGTCATTCCCCGCAACAATGGCAAAGTAGATGTTGTAACGCGCGAGGGCGTTTACCTCGTCGCCGGCACTGCCCAGCAACTGGAATTTACCCCCTCCAACGTTTTTTCCGCATCCGCTACGCTTGAGAATGGAAACCTTTCAGGCCTTAGAGTCGGTGATCTCGACCTGACTCCCGGCGCGTCTAGCTATGCAGCAATCTCCAGCGGTATGTTTGGCGCGCTCTTTACACTGCGAGACACAGACCTCCCTGCCTTTGGGGAGCAGCTTGACACAATCGCGCAAGACCTGATCTCTCGTTTGTCTGACGATTCAATTGATCCGACCAAATTGCCAGGCGAGTTTGGTATCTACGTTGATACAGGTACGCCAGGAGAAACCGGTCTTGCAGGGCGCATTGCCCTGAACGCCAGCATCGACCCAGGTCAGGGTGGAGATATCTGGCGACTACGCGATGGTGTCGGAGCCGCCAGCGAAGGGCCACAGGGTAACAGCACCTTACTTACCGCCATGCATAATGCCATTAGATCCGTGAACACCGTCAATACCGGGGGGATTCAAGGCAAGTTTTCCATGTCTGAACTGGTCGCTCATGTCGCCTCCCTAACCGGGCAATCACGTGTGTCGAATGAGGCTGTTCTGTCATCAGCGTCAACGCAACACGACCTCATGGCACAGGCGGAACTCTCTGAAACCGGTGTGGATGTAGATGAGCAGATGCAGGAGCTGCTGTTGATTGAGCAGGCCTATGCCGCCAATGCACGTGTCATCGAAATCGCAAACCAAATGCTCCAGAAACTAATGGAGATCTAATATGGACCGTCTCGCCATCTCATCCGGGCTGATGACAGCTACTCTCAGCAAGAACATTTCTGAACTGAGGCAACAGATAGGCACAACTTCGACAGAGGCCACCACCGGTCGTTACCAAGACCTGACACTACACATGTCGGGCCGCATCGGGAAGGCCATGCTGGGCCAGAAAGCCCTGACTGACCTGTACACGGAACGCGATGTTCTGAACCTTCGCGCCTCACGTCTGAATTTGCTGCAAATCAGCCTCACAAATTTGCAGGACAGTGCAACCGGTATTGCCGCTGATATGCTCAATGCCATCGGCACAGATCATGATATTGGTATCAAAACCACAGCACGAGATGCCAAGACAGCGCTTGACACCATCTTCTCTGCCCTGAACGTTAGATATGGTGAGCGTTTCCTCTTCTCCGGCGATGCAACAGCCTCACAGCCCTTCCCGGACTCGTCCGTCCTGATGAACGACGTCGAGCAAATGGCCAGCACGGCGACGGATACTGCAGATTTCCAGACTCAGCTAGGCGCCTATTTTGACTCCCCTACCGGTGGCTGGCTGCAAAATGTCTACAAAGGCAGCACAATAGCCTCTGATCCGGAAAGTGTCTCAGCCGATCACAGTGCGATCAAATCCCTGATCTCCGACCTTGCCGTTCTCGCAGCCTCGGGTCCTGACGGGACTTTGTCAGAGCTGACTGGCTACAAGGACCTTGTTCAAACAATATCCCTGAAGCTGACCTCCAGTGAAACAGGCATCACGGACCTCAGAGCAGATCTTGGGGTTTTTGAGGAACGCATCTCCACAAATCTCAAGAATCTTGCGACAGAAGAAACCTTGTTGACAGAGGCCTTCAATCAGATGACCGCACGCGATCAATATGAAGCCGCAACGGAACTCCAGTCGCTCCAATCAATGCTGGAAGCTTCATACCTCATCACGGCACGCCTCTCAAAACTCTCACTGACAAACTATCTGGGCTAAAAGCATGCTGCGAAAACTGATCTTACTCGCCGGGTTCTGTCTATGCGCACTCACTCAGACTCCAGCAACTGAAGCCCAAACCAGACTTCGGGATGTTGTGGATGTCGAGGGCGTCCGTCAGAACGACCTGATCGGTTACGGCATCGTGGTTGGCCTAAATGGTACGGGTGATACAGTTCGAAACTCTCCCTATACGGAAGACACGCTCACCTACATGCTGGAGCGTCTTGGTGTAAATGTTCAGGGTGAGGACATTAAGCCGAACAATGCAGCGGCAGTTCTTGTCACAGCCACCCTTCCCTCCTTTGCTCGAAATGGCTCTACAATTGATGTGTCTGTGTCCTCCATTGGTGACGCCAAGAGTCTGGAAGGTGGCACACTCATCCTTACGCCCCTTAAGGGTGCCGACAATGAGGTATACGCGGTTTCCCAAGGCAGCATTATTGTCTCCGGCCTGGATGTGCAGGCACAGGCCGCCCGCGAAACGCGCGGCACGCCGACAACAGGCGCGATCCCAAACGGGGCTCGCGTAGAACGCGAAATTAGCTATGATTTCAATCGTCGCGAAAGCTTGGTGCTAGCGCTTCGTGACCCTGACTTTACGACGGCCGCCCGGATTGAAGATGCCATCAATGGCGCTTATGGAGCGCAGGTCGCCTTCATGCGTGACCCGGGAACAGTTGATCTGGACCTGCGGGGCATTCAGGGCTCCCCGTCACGCATCCTTGCAGACATCGAGAACCTTCCCGTTAGCGTGTCGGTACCCGCACGTATCGTCATTGACGAAAAATCCGGAACAATTGTCTTGGGTGAAGATGTGACCATTTCCAAAGTGGCGATTGCGCAAGGAAATATCTCCATCAAGGTCGTTGAGAGCCCTGTTGTTTCCCAGCCGAATCCTTTTGCCAGCGGGGAATCCATCACTCTCCCCCGCTCCAGCATCACCATCGGCCAAACCGGCAGCAAGAATATTGCCATGCTGGAACCAAATGTAACGCTCTCGGAGCTTATCTCCGGCCTCAATGCCCTTGGCGTCACGCCTCAGGAAACAGCAGATATTATTCGCACTATGAAAGCAGCCGGTGCACTGCATGCGGATCTAATCATCCGCTAAAGACAGAAAATAATTGCCAGTTATTTGAAAACTGAAGGCAGAGCGCCCTTAGACGGCTTCTGCCTCATCTGTCTTTCCAATGCTGATGCCACCTTGGCGCTTGAGCATCATCAGGGACATGAGAAACTGCCTCTGCACTTTCTCGGCCTTTTCTGCAGACATCTGGGCAATATCTTCCATTTGCAGTCGATATTGGTCTGCCAAGCGCGAAGAAATATTCCCCAGAAGATATTCCGATACACCTGCTCCGCCATTTCTCAAACTGGCCAGAAGCTGAGTCATGCTGTCTTCGCCTAACTCACGGAACACAACCGGCACGATACTGCGCGGCAGGATTTCAGGAAGGCTATCAATTGTGAACATGACACGCTCAATGCTGCGCATCTTACTTTCATGTTCATTGTTGAGAAACGCGATAACCCGGTCCCTTTTGTCACCCGGAATGAGACTCAGAATTTCACCTACAGCCTCAAGGTGGCTGGTATCGTCTTGCGTCTCAGCTTCCGTATTATTGAGGAGCTCCATCTCAACCATATGCGCCAGCACTGAATAAATTTCCTGATCCGGAGCCTCATCCTCCACCAGATGACCGATAACCGGATCCAAAAGTTCGTTATCCAGAAATCCGATAATTTCAGACGCGACAGAAACATCTAGCTTCCGCAAAAGCAGCGCAATTATGTTGGGGGTTAGCGTCTGGAAATATGTTGCAACCTGCCGCGCATCATGCCGTTCAAGGCGTGACCAGGTGTCATCAGACTCAGGATCTGCGTCATCCGCCTCATTAGACAAGCCATAAATCTGCTCATACCGGCCCTGATCAAGGACATTGGCAATGATTTCGCGAGCCTTGTTCTGTCCGCCAGCAAATGATCCGCTCGCTGCGCGCATCTCCTTCAGGAAATCCATGGCAATCTCGGCCAGTTCCTGCTTATCCAGAACGGAGATGGTTTCCAAAGCGGCTGCAACTCGTGACATCGTGCGATCGTCGAGCTTCTCAACAATAGGCCGAGCTTCAGCCTCCCCAAGCACGGCAATAACAACCGCTGCCCTCTGCGCACGGGTTAGATGAGTCACACGAGCGCTGCCCGCCGGCTGAATGGCGTTTGTTGCAGCAGGTCGCGGCACAGCTTGCTTCTGCTCTAAGGCAATACTCATCCCGTATACCCTCTCAGTAGCGCTTCAGTAATCTTCAACCAGCCATCGGCCAGAACTATGAATCCTACCTTAAACGGCAGAGAAACCACAGTCGGCGGCACCATCATCATGCCCACAGCCATCAGGACAGATGAAACGACCAGATCAATGACCAGGAAAGGCAGGAAAATCACAAACCCGATTTGAAAGGCGTGTTTGATCTCTGACAGCATGAAGGCAGTGGACAAGAGTGCAAAGGTTGGCTCTTCACCCTCCACCACAGGACGGTTCACAGCATCTGCAAGGACCGGAATTGTCTCTGGGTCGACACGAGCCGTCATGAACTCCCGAAAGGGTGTCGTCGCGGCTGTCCATGCCTGCGCCTCATTGATCGTACCATCCATATAGGGGGATATCCCTTCCCTCCATGCTTCCATGAAGGTTGGCTCCATCACGAAAAAAGTCAGGAACATAGCAAGTGCCATGATCAACATGTTTGGCGGGGCCTGTTGCACGCCGATTGCCTGACGGAGAAACGAGAAGACAATGATCATGAATGGCAGGCATGTCACCATCATCGCAATTCCCGGCACTAGGCTGAGGATTGTGACGAGTACAAACAGGACAACAACGGAACCGCTCAGGCCTCCCTCGCCATTGTTTGACAGAAAACCGTCTGCAATGGAGGATAACTGATTGGGATCCGCCTCCTGCGCATTAGCAGGACTGACGAGAATGAGCAGCAAACCGAGTAAGATCAGACCTATGAGTGGACGTGGCAAAACGTCATGTACTCTTGGCATCAGGATCCTCCGCGATCTCCGTGATCTTTATTCCAAGGCCTCCTTCATCCGTTTCTATCAGTTCACCCCGTGCGATAAGACGATTATCAACCGTTAAAGATACGGGGTCTTCAATCCGCGCGGACAATGCAATCACGGAATCAGGTCGCAACTCCAAAATCTCTGAAACCGTCAAACGTTTTTGGCCGATAGAAACCACAACATTCACAGGCACATTGTAAATCGAACGATATACTTTTCCGACAGCAGAAGACTCATCCTGCTCGATCATATTTTCTTCAGTCGGCGTGATTTCTGGAAGTGCCATGACTAGGAATCCTCTTTGCTGAGCTGCACGGCCTGAACACGACTGACACATGCAGCCAGAAGGCCATCAAAATCCATTTCAAGGCCTCCGGTTACCCAGGAAACTTCGACCGTTTGACCTGACATGTTCCGCTGTGGAACGATCGTGCATACACTGGAAATTCGATCTGACTGCTGAAGGATATTTTGTAAGTCCTCCGCCAAGGCCTCACCCGCCTTGATTTCCATCCGGTTGCCCCCCTCTGGCAGAAGCTCTGGCAGTTGCCGGGCGATTTCATCCGCCAGGCATGCCTTGGAGAGTTCCGGGAAAAGCTTTTCAGCAATGGCAATCACCCATTGTTTCGTCTGATGCAGAACTCGCTCATTGGCGGCGGCGACCTCATCAGATAATCGCTTCATCAGAAGTGCTACATTCGGATCAAGTTCGGGTTTGGTAGCGACTGGTTCTTCTGAAGGAAGTGCATGCTGGGGAGGGGGTGCACTGATCTCATGTGTAGCAGCTTCCTCCAAGGCGCTGCTACCATAGTGCGCCTCATCAAAGCGGGGCAGGCTGGCGAACGGAGACTCACTCATTAACAAGCGCCTTCCGGTCCTCATTCAGCCACTCCTGAAGCAGGTTGGCTGTCTCATCCTGGCGTTCGCGCGTGTAGGATCTGAGGTAGTCCAGCGGATCAAGGGCATCACCCGTTAATTCGGCACTCGACTGACCAGCTCCTGTAAGAGCCAAATCTGCGCCCGAAACTGGTTTGGAACGCTGTGACAGCAAGGGTCGTAGCACGCCAAAAGCTAGCACAATAACGACCAGCCCCAGAAGAACAGCCTGGAGCCCAGTCCAGAAATACCGCTCCAGCAAACGCTCCGCCAAGCTTGGCGCTGGCGTCAGCTCGGCAACTTCCATTTCCTGAAAAGGCATAAGCTCAACCGTCAGAGAGTCGCCCCGATCCGCGTTCAAGCCGGCTCCCGACAGGATCAATTGTTCAAAGTCAGAAACAAGGCTACGTGTCAGGGCCGCTGCATCGGGTGAGCCTTCCTCAATGCCAAGCACTTGCCCATTCAACAGTACAGCGACTGATACGCGCTCAATCTCGCCCGGCAAAGTTTCTGTTTCTTTCCGGGTCTCATTAATATCGTAAGCGACACTCTCCGTGGAATTTCGTACTGTACTGGAAGAGCTGCCGCCCTGCCCACCAGCACCCTGCGGTAAGTTGCTGGCCACAGTTACGCCACTGTCTGGACCCCCGCTGGATTCGCTGACATCATTGCTTGTCCGATTACGGACAACACGAGAGTTGGGATCATACACAACTTCGGAAACACGTTGCCGCTGACGATTTACATCGACCGTCACAGATACCCTGGCATTCCCCGGCCCAACACGTGCCTCCAGCAAGCGCATTATTTTCTGCTCCAGTCGGTTTGACTGGCTTTCGGCGACGATGCCGGGCTCTTCCATCTTGTCAACATTCGGGCCTACAAGCATTCCCCGCTTGGGGTCTATGACTGCAACATCTTTTGGGTCCAGCCCTGAGACCGCCAAAGCCACCAGATACTGAATGGCTTCAGCCTGACTGGCACTTATCTGACCACTCGAAACCAGCGTGACGGAGGCCGTCTGAGGGGGACTGGAACGGGAAAAGCCCGATCTCAGACTGGTTCCGATATGCACCCGCGCAGACGCAACTCCAGGAATGGCAAGAATGGTACGGGTCAGCTCCCCTTCTTTGGCCCTCCAATATGCTGCATTGTACATTTCCGATGTAACAGAGAATCCATTCACATCATCCAGAAGCTCATATCCGCGCACGGATTGCTGGGGAAGACCGTCCTTGGCGAGGGAAAAGCGTACCGAATCACGCTCTGATTGGGGAATGAAAATCGCTTCGCCTCGAATTGCGTATTCAACACCGCGTTTTTCCAGTTCCTCGATCACCTCCCCCGTGTGCATCGGGTCAAGGCCGGAATACAGAAGCGCCATGGGCTGCTTGACTGCACCCTGAACGAGCATCGTCATCGCGAGGACAACACCTGCGACTGCGCCAGCAAGCGCAAGCTTCTGCGCCATGGAAAGCGCTTTAAGTGTTTCCACCAACTTCATATGACCAAAACCCCGGTCCCAACTCCACCTACCCTATTGGTTAAGATTTTCCGTGAAATTGTTAACGCTTCCTTTACCCAGACATTAATAATCAGCTCTGGGTGCAAATTCTTTATGGGGAAGGGTAAATTGTGGCTTCTGACTCCGATACGACTGTCCCGGAAAGGGGTTCGTCGGGCGGTGGGTTAATGCAACTCATCGTGTTAGGCGGCGCCTGCGCAATAGGTGGATTTGCTACAGTCTTCTTTGTGTCACCAAAAGCCAGTCCCATCGCTCTTGCATGTGTGTCCGACTCCTCTGAGGCTGCAGGTCACAATGCCCTGGCGCTTGAGGATCACGCCTATGTAGAGTTGCAGGATATTCTCGTTACGATAGGAAATGCACCTGCTACACGCTACGTGAAGATCAAGATGTCCGTGATCTCTGACAAGGATCACGTTAACGCGGTCAAGAAAGCCGAGCCTATGCTGGTAGATGCGTTCGTTGGATATTTGAGAGCGTTGCAGCTCTCGGAATTCGAATCCGCCGATTTCTATCCGAAGATGAGAGAACAACTCTCCCGAAGATCAGAGATCGTGCTGGGTGCGGACGCTTCCAATGGCGTGCTGATAACCGAATTCCTTTTGCGTTAAGATGATGCCTTTACAGCCCTCAGATATCGCACTCTTCCTGGTCTCATTCGCGGCCTGCATCTACTGTGCCATTCTCAGCCGTCGGTTGAAGGCCCTGCAGAACACGCGCAATGGCCTGGGCGCGACGATCCGCGCCATGTCTGAATCCGTGGCGGCGGTATCTTCCGCACGCAATGAGACACAGACCCAGGCCAAAGAGATCGCGGTCCGGCTAAGCGCACTGCTTCAGGAAGCCTCCGAAGCGACGATAAGCCTGTCTGAACTCAAGCACGCCATTGAAGTGAAAGAGGCCGAAACATCCCGTCGCTATCAATCTGCTGAAGCGGACCTCAGAAAGACCATGCGCGATGCAGTAACGCAGTCTGGCAGCCGTATCATGGAAATCAAACAACTGATTGAGCGTCTCGAAACACTAACTGGACGCGCGGTATCAAATTTCAACAGCTCGGAATTCCTTTTCGACGAAGAGGAACAGGGCATCCAGAAAAAGGTTTATGAGAGCTATGGGCAAAAACGGTAACGGACGCACCAACGTCTTGCTCACAATTGGTGTGCTCTTCACGTTAGCCGGCGGAACACGCTGGCTGCCTCAAGCCTTTGCGACAACCGAGCATGACAAGGCACAGGCGAGCCTGGCACCAACCGCCCTGCCTACAGCCTATAGTGTGGATTCAACAGACAAGGTCCGGAACATTTGCTTCAGCGACGACATGGCCGAGGCCTTGGAGCAAGATCAGAAGAATATCGAACAGCGTATCGCTGACCTGCGGGATGAAGAGATCCAAGTTCAAAACCGGAAGCTGGAGCTGGACCAGCAGGCAGAAGACCTGAAGGCTATCCAGGTGGAACTGGACCAGAAATGGCAAAAAATGTCTGAAACAGCCAATCAGGACATTCAGCATCTGGCACAGATGTATGGAGCCATGAAGCCCGATCAGGCGGCCAGCATCTTCAATCAGATGGACCCAGGCTTCGCGGCCGGCTTTCTACGGCTCATTCCCAGCGACCAGGCGGGTCTAATCATGGCCAACATGCAGAGCGATAAAGCCTACATTGTCAGTGTAAAGCTGGCATCGCAAAACAAGGATGTCCGCGAAGCCCTGGCCAATCCATAAGGCTTCCGTATCTCAAAGTGCCTCAGAGTGGTTTGTCTTCGTCTTCCAGAATCCGGTAAGAGGCCCCGTCAAGGTCTTCATACTGGCCCGAATTCACCGACCAGATAAAAGCGGCGAGCCCCGCAGCGCCGAGACAAAGCGCGACCGGGATAAGATAGATAATGATTTCCATTAGCTCCGGCCTCCGGCTTCAATACGCAACGCATTAAGCGTCACGATAAGGGAGGAGGCCGACATGGCAATGGCGGCCACCAGCGGCGTCACGTGGCCGGTAACGGCGATCGGCACCGCAATAACATTGTAGATGGCAGCCAAGCCGAAATTCTGCCGTGTAATGTTCTGCGCGCGTTTGGCCGTCTCCAGGATGAAGGGCACTTTTTCCGGGCCGCCACTATACACCGCATCACTGGCAGACTGGCTGATATCCATGGCTGTGCCAGGTGCAAGTGCCGCATGAGCCAAGGACAGCGCACCGGCATCGTTCAGACCATCTCCGACCATCAGGACATTATGACCCTCAGCGCGCAGCGCTTCGAGGCGCTTCACTTTCACGGCTGGTGATGCAGAAGCGGTCCAGCGGTTGATGCCCACATCACGGGAAACTGCCGCAACCGCTTCTTCTCGATCGCCGGACAGAACTTCCAGTTCGTAGCCCTTTGCCTGAAGCGTCTCGACCGTCTTGCGCGTGCCAGCCTGAGCGGTATCGCGGAAATCAAATCGCACTGGCGCATCATCGCCGCAGGTGAACCACAGGACAGGGCCTTTGGCAGCGTCCTGTGGTGCTCCCGTCCAGTCTGCAGATCCCAATCTACAGATCTTACCGTCAATCTCCGCTTCAAGACCAAGCCCGGGCTGTTCCTTTACATTGGCTGCCATATGACCCGGCCCTGCCGCGGCGACCAGTGCGCGCGACAACGGGTGACGGCTGGCCCGCGCCAAAGACGCTGCCATGACCAGTATGTCAGCAGGAATACTGTCTACATCCATCAATTCAGGCTCACCGAGGGTCAGCGTACCTGTCTTGTCGAAAACAATGTGATCAATTTCCGACAGACGCTCCAATGCATCTCCGGATTTGAGGAAGACACCCTTCCTGAACAGGCGACCAGAGGCCACGACTTGGGCCACAGGTGCTGCCAGCGCCAAGGCGCAGGGACATGTGATGATCAACGTCGTTACGGCGATCATGATGGCATGTTCAACGCCCGCTCCCAGCATCAGCCAACCCAGGAAGGCCAATGCTGCAGTCGTATGCACGAAAGGCACATACAGGCTGACAGCACGATCTGCTATCTTGCGATAGCCGCTGCGGCGCTGCTCCCCTGCCTCCATCATGCGAGCAATATCTGAGAGGAGGGAATCTTCCGTACCAGCCAAAGCCTGCCCCGTAAGAGGTGCACCAAGATTGACGGAACCTGCAAACAGCGTGCTGCCAGCACTTGCAAGCCGCGGCAGGCTTTCGCCGGTCACAAGGCTCTCATCAATTTCGCTGGCACCGTCCAGAATGGTCATGTCCACGACCGCCCGCTCACCTGCGGCAAGCAAAAGTTTGTCACCCGCCACAACCTCTGCAGCCCTAACGGCATTTACCTCGCCATTGGCAGACAGTCGATTGACGGAGCGATTTTGTAGCGAGGCCAAATCAAGGGCCGCCGAATACGCCCGGCGCCGCAGACGGGCATCCAGAAAGCGGCCGATAAGCAAAAAGAAGAGCAACATGACGCACGCATCAAAATAGGCGTGCTCTGCTCCTTTGATTGTGGCCCAGACGCTGACTGAAAACGCCAGAATGACCGCCAGCGAGATAGGCACATCCATGTTGGCCTTGCCCTTGCGCAGGACAGACCATGCAGAACTGAAGAAGTGTCGTCCTGAGAAGATAATTGCTGGCAGGGCAATCAGGCCTGAGATCGCATGCAGGCCGCGTCGGGTCGCCTCGCCCATTTCACCATGCCCGCCCCAGACAGAGACAGACAGCAGCATTATGTTCGCCGCCGCAAAGCCAGCAACACCCATGGCGACCAGCAGCTTGCGCTCTTCTGCCTTGTGCAGATCCGCATCGTTCGCCTCAGCACGAGCAGACACACCATAACCCAGATCCCGCACGGTTTGCGCAACCCGGTTAGGATCGAGTGATCCAGTCCAACGGACGTCTGTTGCCCCTGTGGACAAATTCATGCGCGCCGCCGTGACGCCCGGCAGCGCTTGGAGAGCCCCCTCAATCTTGGAGAGGCACCCTCCACACTTTGCCCCGCGCACAGATAGGGAGAGGGCTTTTTCCCGGCCAGTTTCGCGTACAAAGGCCGAAAAGTCGCTCGCACGGTCTTCTGTCGGCGGCGCGAGCCCCGACGGACACCCCCTCTCCAGCGGGTCAGCCATCATGCTCATCGTATCAGCAGCGTTTTGCTCGCAGTGAAGAGAGTTTCACCCTCAGCCTCTGCCTGGACAGTGGCTTGCAAGGTCCATTTTCCAGCCGGTAGCTCAACCGGCAGGTCTGCCACATAATCCCCATTGCCAATCGAGGACAGCTCTATTGGTGTGTCGAGTGTCGCATTTGCAGCATGTTTCAGGAGAGCGCCAACATGCATAGTGCTGAGCGCGTTTCCTTTGGCGTCTTCGAGATGGAAGCGGACAACACCGTCCTCAAGACCCGCCTGGGCCTGCCAGCCCAGTTCACTCTGGGCTTGGCGTGCAGCCAGGGTCGAGTTGTAATTTAGCCCCTGCAAATAGGATTTTTCAACATCCTCACCTGGAAAAGACGTGATCGCCTTTTCCAGAAAAATGCCATTCACCACAAACATGAGCCCGAAAAAGCCCATGAAATACATCAATACATGGCGCCCTTTTAGACGCTTACCGGAAGACGGTTCGCTGGAAGTCATATCCTGAACACTCATTACTTAGCTCCTTGGAACGGTACGCTATTCCGTGTCGTTTCGCCAGTTTCCGGATCTGTCGTCTCAAAGATGAGTGTACGACGCGGTTCTCCAGCGGGCGCGGTTACCAGAAGACGGTACCGGTCCACGCCATAGGCATCTACAGGTAGCTCGAACTCGCCATCCAGATCATCTTCCATGCCAATGACCGAGACAGTTGCACCCTCAATACCAGATACTTTCAGGATGAGCGTACGGGCATCTGTATCCTTGTTGACGACTTTCAGCGCATAGCCATTACGATAGTCACCAGAGGACAGACGCACAAAGGGTGGAGACCTGTCTTTCAGGACGTTCACTTCGAAAGTAGACTTCGTCATCAGGCCAAACACCATGATGCCACCGATGACCGCCATCAGAGCCGCATAAAGAATCGTGCGCACGCGGAACGGGTGCCATCTCGGCGGCTTGCGGCCTTCCACGCGCGCCGTTACAGCGGTGTCGGTGTCATAGGCAATAAGGCCTTTAGGCCGACCAATACGCACCATCATTTCATCGCAGGCATCAATACAGAGTGCACAATGGATACATTCCAGCTGTGACCCATCGCGGATGTCGATACCCATCGGGCAGACCTGCACACACTGATTACAGTCAATGCAATCACCCCGGCCTTCCCAGTCTTGGTCCTTACGCTTAGGACCACGTGGCTCACCGCGGTCATAGCGATATGTTACATTCAGGGCATCCTCATCTGTCAGGGCCCCCTGAATACGCGGCCACGGGCACATATAGGTACAAACCTGCTCGCGCATCATGCCGGCCAGGAAATAGGTCGTCATGGTCAGGATGCCGGCAAACCAATAAGCAGACAGCGGCGCTTCGCCAGTGAACCACCCCTTCGCCACAGTAGGCGCGTCATGCCAGTAAAGAATGAAGGCACCACCCGTCCAGAAGGCGATAATCAGCCAGACAATATGCTTGCCCAGCTTGCGCCAGACTTTGTTGAAGCTCCAAGGTGCCTTGTCGAGCCGCATACGGGCCGCACGGTCACCCTCAAAGGCGCGCTCAACCCAGATATAAAGATCTGTCCAAACAGTTTGCGGACAGGTGTATCCACACCACACTCGTCCGAATAGAGACGTTACAAGGAATAAAAACAAGGCAGCAAGGATCAGCAAACCTGCAATATAATAAGCCTCTTGCGGCCAGATCTGTATCCAAAAGAAATAGAATTTCTCTCCAGCAAAATCCGCAAGAACCGCCTGATTGGGAATACCCTCTCCCCTATCCCAGCGGATCCACGGTACAATGTAATAGGCCCCCAAGGTTAGTGCCATGACGATCCACTTGATCGTCCGGAACTTGCCGTGCGCGAGTTTTGGATAAATCTGACGCCGCTTGGCATAAAGATCCTCGTGTTGAGGGGGCGCCGGTGCCGACGCCCCCTCTTTCGAGGTCTTGTTATGGGGACCTAAAAGTTCAACCATTTGATCCTCTATTCTCCGCCACCCAGAGAGTGGACATAGACTGCCAGGGCCTTGATGGAGGCATCGTCAAGACGGCCCTCCCAGGCTGGCATGTGAGAATTACGGGCATTGTAAATCGTGTTGTAAATATCGTCGCGATTGCCGCCGAACAGCCAGTCGGCATCGGTGAGATTTGGTGCCCCGACATTACGCATACCCTTGCCGTTTTCACCATGGCAGCTTGCACATTGCTGGGCAAAGATTGGGGTAGCACGCTCTACTGCAGCACCGTCGGCCTCACGGCCAGACAGATCCACAACATACTCTACCAGATCATCAATCTGGCCCGCTTCAAGAAGACCATCACGGCCAAAGCGCGGCATCATGGAAAATCTTGTGTCAAGATTCTCGGGATCACGAATACCATGCGTGATCGTGTACTGAATGCCATCCAGCGTCCCGTCCCAAAGCCAGACATCATCTGCGAGAGTTGGGTAGCCTTTGGCACCGCGCCCACCAGAGCCGTGGCAGGTAGCACAATTGTCACCGAACAGACTGTCACCCATGGCAAGGGCAAACTGCTGAAGTTCACGATCAGTCTCGATCTGCTCCAAGCTAGCATCCAGTAAGATTGCTGAACTTGCAGCTCGCTTGTCACGCAGCTCCTGAACAGCAACCGCAACATTGTCACGGTCGGACTGGTTACGCAGACCCGGTGTGTTGGTGCCCATACCCGGTAGTGCCGGAATGGCGGGCATCAGGATCATGTAAATGATCGCCCAGACAATCGTGGCATACCAGACGATCAGCCACCAGCGAGGCAAGGGCGTATTCAGCTCCTTGATTCCGTCCCATGAGTGGCCCGTGGTTTCGGTGCCGCTATGGGTGTCGATGTCTTTATTTTGATCAGTCATCGTTAGGTTCCTTATCGGAAAGAGGCATCCGGGCCGCAGCGTCAAATTTCTCCTGATTACGCGGCCACAGGGCGTAGGCTAGAACACCTGCAAACAACAACACGAAGTAGATCATGCCGCCTGTTTGAGCGAAACTCGAAAGCATCTCATACATGGCAAGTCTCCTTAGCGACGGTTCTTCAGATCACCGGCCTCATAGGTGGAGAAATCCACCAGTGTGCCAGTCATCTGCAGGTAGGCTACGAGGGCATCCATTTCGGTGATCCGGGTTGGATCGCCATCATAATCGCGGGCCTCAACAGTGCCTTCGCGACCGGATGCTGCCGTATAGGCTTCAACCAGGCCATCGACATCGTCATATCCGAGATTGTCCGGATCCGCCTGGGCAACAAGGTGCACCTTGGCATTTTCGATCATCTCATCTGTGTACGGCACACCAACCAGGCGCTCTGTCTTCAGGCGATCTTTGATGCCATCAAACTTCAGCGTTTTGTCTGCCAGGAAGGCATAAGGCGGCATGACAGACTCCGGCACAACAGAGCGAGGGTCCTTCAGGTGGTCAACCTGCCATTCGGCAGAATACTTGCCACCCACGCGGGCCAGGTCAGGACCTGTCCGCTTGGAACCCCACTGGAAAGGATGGTCGTACATGCTCTCTGCAGCCAGAGAGTAGTGACCATACCGCTCCACCTCATCACGCAGTGGACGGACCATCTGGCTATGACAGACATAACATCCTTCACGGACGTAGATATCACGACCAGCCAGCTCCAGCGGCGTATAGGGCCGCATTCCGTCCACACGCTCGATCGTGTTGTCCATGTACATCAGGGGTACCATCTGAATGATCCCGCCGATGGACACGACGATGAGTATGCAGATTGTAAGGAGCAGGGAATGACGCTCCAAAACGACGTGCTTATTCATAAGTCCCATGGGTCAGCTCCTTCTATTCGGCCGGCTGCAGGACAGGCTGGTGAGGACGCGCATATTTCGGATCGATCGTGTCGAAGCTTTCCGCTTCGCCATGACCGAGCACAGTGCGCACGAGGTTGTAGGCCATCAGGCAGGCACCGCTGAAGTACAGCAAGCCGCCCAGAGCACGGATCATGTAGCTGATGTGTTTGGCATCAACGGTTTCCACGAAGCTGTATTCGAGGAAGCCGAATTCATTGTAGGCGCGCCACATCAGACCTTCGGTGATCCCGGCGAACCACATGGAGATCATGTAGAACAGGATACCGATGGTTGAGACCCAGAAGTGCCATTCGACAAGGGATTTGGAGAACAAAGCCTTCTTCTTCCACAGCCACGGGACAAGGCAATAGAGAGCACCGAAGGAAATGTATCCAACCCAGCCCAGAGCACCGGAGTGCACGTGGCCAATACCCCATTCAGTATAGTGAGACAGAGAATTCACAGCCCGCACAGACATCAGAGGCCCTTCGAAAGTGGACATGCCGTAGAAAGCCAGGCTGACTACCATCATCCGGACAACCGGATCGGTCCGCAGCTTGTCCCAGGCACCAGATAGGGTCATGACGCCGTTGATCATGCCGCCCCAGCTGGGCATCCACAACATGACAGAGAAGGTCATGCCCAGTGTCTGCGCCCATTGTGGCAGAGCCGTATAGTGCAGGTGGTGCGGACCCGCCCAGATGTAGATAAAAATCAGAGACCAGAAGTGTACGATAGACAGGCGGTAAGAATAGACCGGCCGGTTCACGCGCTTCGGAATGAAGTAGTACATGATGGCCAGGAAGCCTGTGGTCAGGAAGAAGCCCACAGCGTTATGACCATACCACCACTGTGTCATGGCGTCCTGTACGCCGGAGAAGACCTGCACGGATTTTGAGCCCGTGAAGCTGACCGGAACGGACAGGTTGTTGACGATGTGCAACATCGCAATGGTTACGATGAAGGATAAGTAGAACCAGTTGGCCACATAGATGTGGGGCTCTTTCCGCTTCCAGATCGTGCCAAGGAAAACCAACAGATAGGCAACCCAGACGAGGGTCAGCCACCAGTCGACATACCATTCCGGCTCAGCATACTCCTTGGATTGGGTGATCCCGAGCAGATATCCGGTCGCCGCCAAAACGATGAAGATCTGGTATCCCCAGAAAACAAACCAAGGCCACATACCACCGGCCAGACGCGCACGGCAGGTACGCTGAACGACATAGAAACTCGTCGCCAGAAGAACGTTACCCCCGAATGCGAAGATCACTGCAGATGTGTGCAGCGGTCTCAGACGTCCGAAATTGGTAAATCCCCACTCAGGGAAATACATGAAATGAGGGAATGTCAGCTGGAGAGCGATCACAACGCCGACCAAAAGCCCCGCAATGCCCCAGAACATGGAGGCGGCAACGCCCCACTTCACAATGGCATTTTCATATTCTGACTGGTCGAACGGATTGCGTCCGAGCAACTGGCCTGCCCACATAGACATGCCGACGAGAAAGGCCCCCGCCAGTCCAATAAAAGTCCAGGCCTGAACGGCCATACCTGTATCCTTGGCACCTGCTGCCATCAGCAGTGCCAAGATCATGAAGACGCCCAGCAATGCACCCACCATCAATACGGTAGATGTATCACTCCGCCCTCTTGCGATCACATTCGCCATGAGATTGCTCCCCATTTGCGCCCGGGATGAGCGCGTGTGTAGAATAAACTGTGCGTATGCCGGGTGCCCCCGACACTGAATAGGTGTTTTCCCGTATGGGCGACGCGGGTTTACGCGCTCTAAAGTCGCACCAGATTTCACGGAGGCGAAAAATGCCATTTCTTGCGCAACTGCTTACCGCGCTCACCTTGCTGGTGGCAGGTCTTATTAAGGCCGTGTCACACATGACGGTTATCTCAACACTCAGCATCCCGACATGTCTAGGCAATTCCCAGACAATCGCCCTGAATGTGAGCTTTTGGGAGCGTGCTCATTGCTGGGGGTGCTACGCAGCGCTGACCGGGGCTGTGTGGCTGACAATTCTGTCTGTCCTGGCTCTTCCGCGCTACCGTGCACGCTTGATACGTGCCAAATGACGCTTACAAGGGATGGCTCATGTCTGAGTCATCCAATCCCGAATCAAATCCGCCTATTGGCCTGACAGGCGAGCGATCGCTGCAGTCCCTTTTGTCTTCAATGCTGGCAAGCGTCCCGGATGCCATGATCGTCATTGATGAGCGCGGTATAATCATGGCGTTCAGCTCTGCTGCTGAAAAAATGTTTGGCTACAAGGCCGCAGATATTGCCGGGAAAAATGTCAGCGCCTTGATGACGCATCGCGATGAAGACCATCACGACCGATACATCCGCAATTATCTCGACACCGGCGTGGCACACATCATCGGGATCGGACGCATCGTCGAAGCCAAGCTGGCAGATGGCTCAACCATCCCTGTCGAACTGAAGATTGGCGAAGCCGACATTGCTGGCCGCAAGATCTTCACCGGCTACATTCGGGATGTCACGGATCAGCAGGCCCAGCAGCACAAATTATCCCAGCTTCAGGCCGAAGTAGCTAATTTCTCGCGTCTGAGTGCCGTAGGCAGCATGGCGTCCGCGATGGCGCATGAACTGAACCAGCCATTGACCGCCGTTGCCAACTATTTGGAAGCAGCCCGCGACATGCTGAGCACCCCGGATGAGGCCTCTCTTGCCATGGCCTACGAGGCCCTTGATGCCGCGGCTAAACAGTCCATTCGGGCTGGACAGATTGTACGACGTCTCAGAGATTATGTTTCCCGGGGCGAAATTGAAATGCGCCCCATGTCACTGTCGGCGATTGTGGCCGAGGCGGTTTCCCTCTCCAAGATTGGCATCGAAGGCCCTATTGCGCGCATCGTGCAGGATGTGCCCGCAGAGTTGCCACTCGTGCGCGCAGACAAGCTACAACTGCGGCAGGTGATCGTGAATCTGGTCCGCAATGCCCTGGAAGCGCTGGCCGATACGGAAACGCCAGTGATAACCGTCAAGGCCCAAATCGATGATCAGGAGCCCGAACTCATTCGCGTGACAGTATGCGACAATGGTCCAGGCCTGTCCTTTGACAATGGCCACACCCCCTTTGACGCATTCAATAGTTCGAAAAGCTCTGGCATGGGATTGGGGCTCTCTATCTGCAAGACGATTGTCGAAGCGCATGGAGGTGATATCAGCGTTGACTCGCCGCAGGGCAAAGGCGCTTGTTTTTCCTTTACACTGCACAGGGCAGACGAGGTTGCGGACATATGACACATTCAAACACGGTGCATCTGGTTGATGACGACGAAGCCATCCGCCATTCCGCCAGCTTCATGCTTCGCCATGCGGGCTACACTGTCAGAACTTACAGGGATGGCGTTACTTTCCTGGATGAAGTCACGCCGGAAGACTCAGGCTGCGTGTTACTGGACGTCCGGATGCCTGTCATGGACGGGCTGGCTGTACAAAAAGCCATGTCGACCAAGGGTATCGCCATGCCGGTTGTGGTTCTGACCGGACACGGCGATATTTCCGTGGCCGTGGAGGCTATGAAATCCGGTGCCATTGATTTCCTGGAAAAACCCTATGAAAAAAGCGCTTTGCTGAGCGCCATTGAAAACGGCTTTGCCGCCGTGCGCAGCCGCGACTCTCATGACCGCCGCCAGCAGGAGGCGGCAGCCCTGATCGCCCAGCTGACCCCTCGTGAGAAAGAGGTTCTGGAACGTTTGGTGGCCGGTCTGACGAACAAGATGATTGCGGAAGACTTGGATATTTCCCATCGTACAGTGGAAATCCACCGTGCCAATCTGATGGAAAAACTCGAGGCGGACAGCCTGTCCGCCGCCCTTCGTATTGCCTTTGCTGCCGGGCTGGGAGAAGAAAGTCCAACCATCTAAGGATGGATACGTAAGGACAGGATTTGGCCGTTGGAATATCGTGTTCTGCATGTCCAACAGTCACAGTCAGTGCTACCATGTCCAGTCAGATCACCCCTGCGCGTGACCCTCATGTCATTCTCGTCGAAGATGACGATGAGGTCCGCCGCTCGATGACCATGCTGTTACGCTCATGGGGATATTCAGTTGAAGTCTATAGTAGCGGAATAGAGCTGTTAAGCTCTCGGCATATTCCAGCATCCGATGCCGTAATCATTGATTACAAGATGCCACACATGGATGGGCTGGCCCTGCTTAAGCGCCTGCGCCAGCAAGGCCTAACCACGCCCGCAATCCTGATCACGGGCTTTTATTCGAACTCTCTGGCAGAGCGCGCAAAATCGCTTGGCTTTTGTGATGTACTCGAAAAGCCGACCATCAACCGACTGCTCCAAGACAAGTTACAGACAACACTCAATGCAGCCTGAGCCTGCGAGTTTGTTCCGGCGCAAGTGCTGGCGCACTAAAAAATCTGTTTTGTATAGGAAAACTGCCTCTCCCTGCAGTCATTAAACTCGTTAATGATTAGGGTGTCTCCCTAGACAGCGACCGCGTGCCGCCCCTCGCTGGAGGCCAAACGCCAGTCAAAACAGCTGGCAACCGTGCGCAGCATCATGCGCGCCTCTTCAGGAACCTCCACAACCGTACCACTAACCGTGCACAGACCCAGAGGCTCGAGTTTGCGGGCGGCATCAAGGGCAGGTTCTAGCGCACGCATAGGGGCATGCATCTCCCTGGCTACGTCATTTATATCCACGCGCATTGTAGACATTATCGTTTCGATCGCACGCGCGCGAACCTTGTCGTCAGCACTTTGCAAAACACCCCGAGAGATCGGAAGAACGCCCCCTTCAACCTGTGCCCGCCAGATCGGTTGAGCCTTGCTTGTCTGGAAGAACCCTCCCGGCAATTCGGAAATGGCAGAAGGACCCAGACCAATCAACGTCTTGCAGGGATTGTCCGTATACCCTTGGAAGGTTCGACGGATGGTACCGTCACGAAGGGATTGTGTCAGCGAATCTTCCGGCCGGGCATAATGGTCCAGACCAATCGCAACATACCCCGCCGCCGTAAGCACTTCATGGCCGACACGGGCCTGCTCAAAACGCTCTTCCAAGCCTGGCAAGTCTGCATCATGGATAGCGCGCTGATGTTTTGCGAACCATGGCACGTGCGCATAGCCAAACAGGGAAATCCGGTCAGCCCCTACATCGGCGGCATATTGCGCAGCCTCCCTGACGTCATCGCGTGTCTGCAGCGGCAGGCCATACATCAGATCCATATTGATGCGCCGTATGCCATTCTGGCGAAGATGCGCCAGCTTCGCCGTCACCATGTGGCGCGGCTGAATCCGGTTTATCGCTTTCTGCACCGGACCACTCAGCGTCTGTACACCCAAGCTTGCGCGCGTCACACCACAACTGGCCAAGGTCTCGATAAAGGCGTCCGTGGTCGTGCGCGGATCAAGTTCGATATCGATCTCGATATCCTCACCCACGCCAAAGGCGAGTTTGATGTGATTGGTAATTTCGCGGAAGTCACCACAGTTCAGACTGTTCGGAGATCCGCCACCAAAGTGCAAATGGCGCATATCGGCATGGGCCGGCAAATGTGTCCGCCACACGTCGATTTCCTTCATCAGGACATCAACGAAACCGGACACGCGACGATACCCATTCGGGACAGTCGTCGCACATCCGCAATACCAGCAAAGCTTCTCACAGAAAGGGACATGGACATAAACACCCAGAGATGTCTCCGGTGTTATCCGGTCCATTGCAGAGCGGACGGCTTGGCCATCCGGCATATCGCTGAAATCAGCCGCCGTGGGATAGGAGGTGTACCGCGGGAGCCGCGCCGTCGCGAGGGATATCCAATCTTGTCTCATGCCGACCGCAATAGCCGAATGGGAGCGCTCTGTACGTCAGGGAAAACACGTAATCTGCTGCGACATGATCACGATGGGCCTAGCTCGGCTCCTCCACCCGACAGACACTGTTACGAATGACCAGTTCAGTGGGCAAAAGCGGATGGATCTCCCCCTTCAATTCATTTCTCAACACACCGCACATCAAGGTCATAGCCACTTCGCCAATGCGCTCAGCCGGCTGCATCACAGTTGTGAGGGGCGGCTCGCAATACTTGCCAAACTCAATATTATCGAAACCAGTAATGGACAAATCGTCTGGCAAACGCAGCCCCAAATCCTGAGCTGTCCGAATTGCGCCGATGGCAATCTCATCACTCATAGCCAGGAAAGCTGTGGCATCACCCCGACGCGAGAGCAGTCTTTGTGCCGATTGCGCACCGCCTGCCAATGAATAGGCGCCATATTCGATCAGACTGTCTTCCAGCGTGACCCCGAAGGCCTCCATCGCGGCACGAAAGCCATCAAGCCGATGCTGGGTTACGAGTCTCCCCTTTATGCCGGCCAGGATGCCAATCTTGCGGTGCCCGAGGGACAACAAATAGCTGGCCATGGATCTGGCCGCCTCATAATTGTTGATCGTGACCGTCGGATAGGATTCGTCGAGCCCCGTCCCGATCGCATGCACAAATGGAATGGTGCATTTCTCTGCATCGCGATGCAGCCAGCGCAGCGCACGCTCCCCCAGCTGGATTACGCCATCTGCCCGATAGGTTTCCACCATCTCGATGCCTGCAGCCTCAACATCCTTGTTGTCTTTCGTATCGACAACTAGAAGATTGTAGCCATTGTCCGCAGCAATACGTTCGATCCCCGAAACCACGCGCGCAAACAAAACGTTGGCGATATCCGGCACCATGACGAGGACCGTGTTCGTCCGCTTCACGCGGAAAAGCTGGGCCAGGGAACTTGGTTTGTAATTCAGCTCTTCAGCAGCGGCCAGCACCCTCTTAAGGGTCTCGGCAGACAGCTTGCTCGGGTCTGAAAAGGCACGGGAAACCGTCGCGGGAGATACTCCAGCAAGCTTAGATACGTCCCGGATCTGTGCCATTCGGCCCTCCTCGCCCAACCTGTCAGCTCCTAACATACAGAATACCGTCTCACACAGCATAATATACTCAGAATCACATTCAGCACTTGCAATGAAACCGTTTTCATAACATGCTGCGGTTCATTAATGGGGTAAAATATTTCGTACTGAACAGCATAAGTTCAGCAGGGAGGAAAATATGGTCCAGGCCGGATCACAGGCTGTCGCAGTCTATAGACAGGGCTGCAACGCATGACACTTCATCCGATAGATCTGACGATCATTGCTATTTATATCGGCCTCACACTGCTCATCGGCTTCTGGATTTCCAGCCGGGCGACCAAAGGTCTCCGCAGCTATTTCCTAGGGGGAAACCGCCTGCCCTGGTATGCGCTTGGACTGTCGAACGCCTCAGGCATGTTTGATGTCGCCGGGACTATGTGGCTTGTCTCGATCCTGTTCATTTATGGCTTGAAAAGCGTCTGGATTCCGTGGCTGTGGCCCGTCTTCAACCAGATTTTCCTGATGGTTTTCATGTCGATCTGGATGCGCCGATCCGGCGCGATGACCGGTGCAGAATGGATTACCTTCCGCTTCGGAGATGGCCCTGCCGCCCGTCTCAGCCATTTGATCATTGTGCTGTTCGCCCTGATCATGGTGCTTGCTTACATGGCCTATGGCTTTTTGGGCATCGGCAAGCTGGTCGCCCAATTCGTCCCCTTTAACCTGGCGGAACTGCTGAACCTTCAGGTTTTCCTGCCGGAGCAATTGCAAGCCTCCGGCCTGAACGGCGATCTTCTGCTTCAACGCGAAGCAGCCATGGCCGCTTTGAACGAGAAAGCCTACGGCGCCTTCATCGTCTTCCTGACGGCACTCTATGTCATCAAAGGCGGGATGTATTCCGTGGTGTTTACCGAGGTTCTGCAATTTCTGGTAATGACCATTGCCAGTATCGGCATTGCCGTAATCGCCATCATGCATGTGTCGCCTGAGGCGCTACAAGCCGCGATCCCGGATGGATGGACCAATCCGTTCTTTGGCTGGGAACTCGGGCTCGACTGGTCCGACCTCCTGCCCTCCGCCAATGAGAAGATCGCGCATGAAGGCTATTCTCTCTTCACCATCTTCTTCATGCTGGTGCTTCTGAAAGGGATCTTCACGTCTCTGGCCGGCCCCGCCCCCAATTACGACATGCAGCGGATTCTTTCGGCACGCACTCCCATTGAAGCCGCAAAGATGAGCGCACTCGTCAGTCTGGTTCTGAACGTTCCGCGCTATTTACTGATTGCTGGCCTTACGGTTCTGGCGCTGGTCTATTTCAGTCCGGAATTGCGAAGCATGGGGATGGACGCAGACTATGAAGCGATCCTGCCATTTGCCTTGCGCGAATTTGTGCCTGTAGGCCTTCTGGGTCTGACCCTGGCCGGATTACTGGCAGCCTTCATGTCCAGCTTCGCTGCGCCCCTGAATGCTGCGCCCGCCTATGTTGTAAATGACATCTACCGCAAATACATCCGTCCGGATGCGTCGGAGAAAACCTATCTGCGCATAAGCTATCTGGTGTCTGCCATCTTTGTTGTCGTTGGCACACTTTTTGGCATTTTCCTGACGAGTATCGACAATTTCGTGAACTGGATTACGGCCGGCCTGTATGGCGGCTATACCGCCGCAAATGTCGTCAAATGGTATTGGTGGCGGATGAATGGCTATGGCTATTTCTGGGGCATGCTGACCGGTATCGCCTTTGCCCTGCTCATTGGTATGCCGCAGATAGACATCAATCCGCTACAAGCCTTTCCCTTCTTCTTCCTTGCCTGCCTGCTAGCCGTGATCGCCGGGTCTCTGCTGACCAAACCGACAGAGATGGAGACACTGGAAACATTCTACACCCGTACGCGGCCCTGGGGCTTCTGGAAGCCTGTCAGGAATTCCCTCGCCGCCAAAGACACACCCGTGGAAGAAAACAAGGATTTTGCACGCGACATGGTCAACGTCGCAGTCGGTATTATCTGGCAAACTTCACTGATCTGTGTACCTATATTCCTTGTAATCCGGGACTGGCCGAAATTCCTGATTGCTCTGGTCATCGCCGTCGCAACATCGGTCTTCCTGAAGATCTACTGGTACGACAATATGCGCGACTATCCTGAGGGGTACACACCTCCGGAAACAACCTCATGACTATGCGTACAGATCATTCAGTAGGCAGACTTCCTTCGCCGCAGCAATCGGAAACCGATCTGAACCTGGACATTTGGCCCAAAGCGCTCAGCCCCCTGAGGCACAACCCAGAGACAGAAGCGCGCATAGAGGAAATCCTCTTACGCATGACACCTGCGCAAAAAATTGGCCAGATACTTCAGGCAGACATTGCCTCCATCACTCCCGAAGAGGTGCGCGCGCATCACATCGGCTCAGTTCTGAATGGTGGAAACTCGTCCCCCGACGGAAAGATGAGAGCCTCGCCATCTGAATGGCTCGCCTTGGCAGATGCTTTTTGGGAAGCCTCTATGCACACGGACGGCCCACAGATCCCGATCATGTGGGGCACGGATGCCGTACATGGCCATAACAATCTAGCTGGTGCCACTATCTTCCCGCACAACATCAACCTCGGCGCCACACGAGATGCAGACCTTGTGGAACGTATCGGCTCAGCCACCGCCATGGAAGTACGCGTGACCGGAATGGATTGGACCTTTGCCCCCACGCTCGCGGTCACCCGTGATGACCGATGGGGGCGAAGCTATGAATCCTATTCGGAATGCCCGAATCTGGTTGCGGAATTAGGGGCCGCCATGGTGCGCGGCCTGCAGGGGGGGGCTAATACATCCGAATTCCTGAATGCAGATCATGTCATCGCCACAGCCAAGCACTTTATCGGCGACGGAG
Source organism: Hyphomonas pacifica (assembly GCF_000682675.1). Classification (GTDB taxonomy): domain Bacteria; phylum Pseudomonadota; class Alphaproteobacteria; order Caulobacterales; family Hyphomonadaceae; genus Hyphomonas; species Hyphomonas pacifica. Next base: position 73,775 of record NZ_AWFA01000007.1, read on the forward strand.
GCACACAAGACGGAAAAGACCAGGGCGAGACGATCGCAACAGAAGAAGAATTACGCGACGTGCATGCTGCTGGTTATTACACAGCCATACGCGAAGGCATCCTCAGCATCATGGCATCCTTTTCAAGTTGGAAGGGCCAAAAGATGCATGGGCATGAGGAGTTCCTGACCCGTCTGCTCAAAGAGCATTGGGGGTTTGACGGGCTGGTTGTGGGGGACTGGAACGGGCATGGACAAATTCCAGGCACGTCCACAACAAACTGTCCTGACGCCCTGAATGCCGGGCTTGACATGTACATGGCTTCCGACAGTTGGAAGGGGCTTCATGCCTCACTTCTGCAACAGCTCCAGAAAGGTGTGGTCAACGAGGATAGGCTGGATGATGCCGTCAGGCGCGTGCTGCGCCTCAAGTTCAGAGCCCGTCTATTCAATCAACCTAAACCCAGCGAGCGCAAGCACGCTGGCGATTATGCTCTCATAGGGTGCCAGAAGCATCGCGCGCTAGCCGCTGAAGCTGCACGCAAATCAGCTGTCCTTTTAAAGAATGCCGAGAGCACACTTCCACTTTCACCCGGCCAGAATATCCTCGTCGCAGGCAAAGCGGCCGATGATCTCAGCATGCTTTGTGGGGGTTGGACGCTGTCCTGGCAGGGCGAAGGCATCCGCAAGTCTGACTACCCGCAAGCCGAAACCCTGCTGCAGGGCATCAAACGGTTAGCAGAGGCATATGGTGGAAACGTCGAGTATGCGCCAGATGGCGCCTATAGAGAATCACCAGATGTCGCGATTTATGTATTCGGAGAAAAACCTTATGCGGAGTTTCGTGGAGATCTAACGACTCTCGACTTCAAGCCTGGCGACAGAACGGACCTGCAGACTATTCAAAAGCTCAAGCAGTCAGGCATCCCTGTCATAACAGTTTTTCTGTCCGGCCGCCCCCTATGGATCAACCCCGAACTGAACAGCTCTGACGCTTTTATCGCAGCCTTTCTTCCGGGGTCACAGTCAGGCGCTATTGCCGATTTGATTTTTCAGGACAGCAATGCTTCACACGATTTCGACTTTACCGCCAAGCTCCCATTCTCCTGGCCTGAGCATGCAGATCAGTATCTATTGAATCATGGAGACGCGGATTACCTCCCCCTCTTCCCGTATGGTTTTGGCCTCTCCTTGGGGGACACGTGCACCTTAGGTCGGCTTCACGAGAACAGTCTGGCCACCGAGCCTGACCATGGCACGATATTCGACCATGGCGCACCACAGGGAAGCTGGCAGATAGTTCTTACCGATTCAGCTGGTCAAAGTCATTGGAAAGGCCGCAGCATCGCCTCTCCCGCTGCAGAGCTGCATATCCACCCTGCTGATCTTGGACAGCAGGAAAACGCCATTCGCGCCTGCTGGAACTGCACGAATACTGCAACTTTGGCTTTCCTTCATTCGCCCATAGATATGAGCCGGGAGGCCAATGCAGATTTCTATCTGAAAGTCGTGCTAGCGAACGCACCGAACCTGATTTCCACCACTCAGATGTCCGTGATTACACATAGCGGCAAAGTTCGCATTGGGAACTTGCTGGACATGCACCGACAAGAGGAAACGGAGCTGACATTGACGGTTACAATCCCACTTAAGAAATTTGGAGTAGCTGGTGCCGATCTGACAACGTTGAAAGGGATTGAACTCTGTAACTCAGAAGGCGGACAAATTGTCGTGTCGTATATAGGTATCTCAACCCTATGATTAGTGGACCTGCTAATCCTCTGCGAGGGGTTTGGGTTTCTGACGGAAGACGAATTTCAATAGGCGGGAGTCAGATCCTGATAAATCATCCCGGTCAGCAAGAAATTTCCCAAAACTTTCCAGACCCTGCACATTGTCTGAAACCACTTTCGCCGCGATGAGCAGAGGTGTGGAAAGCAGCATTCCCATGAACGACCAGACCCATGCCCACAAGGCAAAAGAGATAAAGATCACCACCGCATTCAGTTTCAGCCTGCGCCCCACAAGGATAGGCGTCAGAAACTGTCCCTCCAGTGTGTTGATCGCCCAATAAAGGAAAGCGGGCAAAATACCCTCAATGGCCCCATCAAACACGACAAGTCCTGTAACCAGGGTAACCGCAATGCCACCAATTGAGCCAATATAGGGAATGTAATTGAGCAGAAAGGCCGCAAGGCCGAACAATAATGGGTTCGGCATACCCAAGGCCCACATAGTCAACCCAATCACCAGTCCAAGAATGGCGTTGATCGTACTGATCGTAAAGAAATAAACCGATAGCTGACTTTCTATAGTCCGTGCCGCGTCAAGTGCCCGCCTTTTGTCTTTCAACGTCGGCATTACCTGCACGAGCTTTTCATAGAACATGTCGCCCGACGCGAGCAGAAAGAAGCTCAGCGTCAGAGCAACAATGATCTGACTAACGACAGCGGGCGTTGCATGCGTCATTACTTTGACAAAGCCGGGTTCGCTGATCGTAACAGATTGCGCATCGCCCTGTTTTGTTATCGCCTCGATCTGACTTCCTGCCTTCAGAACAGGTTCGATCGTGCCGAATAGCCCGCTTAACTCTCTGCGCACCTGTTTTGCGAATGTGGGAGCATCGCTAAGGTATTTTTGAACGCCATCAGACAGGAAGTAGAATAGCACTGATAAAATTATCAGTAGGCCAATCATAAGAATGGCCGCTGCTAGGCCAGGGGGCACACCCAGCCCACCCAGTGCACGGCGTAGAGGACTGAGCGTGAGCGCCAAAATGAAAGCAGTGATAATAGGAACAAAGACACCCTGAGCCACGCTCAGGGTGCCTATTGCCAAAATCCAGAATATCCCAGTTACTGCCCAATTACGGACAACGTCTTTCTTGTCCACGCCCGAACCATTTGATGCAGCCGCTTTGTCCACCACCCGGTTCTAGGCCTTTCGGCCCCGACCAACGAGGAGGGATATCAGAAACAGGACAACGAAAATCAGAGCAAGGATCTTTGCGATACCCGCAGATGCGCCAGCAATACCGCCGAAGCCAAGCACGGCCGCAATCAACGCAATTACGAGAAATATAATAGCAATTCTAAGCATGGTTTCCTCCATTATTTCAAAAGCAATGTCTGGAAGCCAACTTCGTTCCCGCACCCGGTTAATAAAAAGGGCACCGTTATCACGGTGCCCTTTTTTCAGAACTGACAGACTGGTTACATAACATTTCGCCCGCGAACAGCACGCGCGACGAAAGAGAGAACCAGCAGAACCAGAAAAACAAAGAAAAGAATTTTGGCAATACCGGCAGACGCACCAGCGATACCACCAAATCCCAGAACTGCAGCCACCAAGGCTAAAATAAAGAATGCAATTGCCCAACCGAGCATGACAAGATCTCCTTCAAATTCATGTTGATCGGTCGTCTCAACCGACACGTATAGTAACTCTCCAAAAAGTGGTTAGGTTCCTTCAATTTTTGTGTGGAACCCAACCGGCTTTGAAACGTTTCTAAACGGCAAACAGCAAGAAGGATGATGCCATGAAGAATACACTCAAAGTCGCAAGTCTTGGCGCTCTCGCCATCTTCCTCACCGCCTGCAACACTGTCGAAGGCGTTGGCAAAGACGTTGAAGCTGGCGGTGAAGTGATACAGGACACCTCCAACGAGGTTGAAGAAGATATTAAAGACTAGAACGCAAGTCTTTATAATCATCGGAAAGCGCGCCTTTACAGGCGCGCTTTTTAGTATCGAGTCAATTCAGAATGGGATTTGATCAATGTAATCCCGTCGCCCATCTCGATGAGATAAGCAGGGCACGCATCGGTTGCTATTCGCAAGGTATGTTTCCCTCCGCGTACTTCTTTTATATCGTGCGTATATACAGCAATCACCTTTCCCCTGCGCCAGGCCCCCGCCGCATACCACTCTACACGGGCCCCCTTGGGAATACTCACTATATCGCCTTATGAATGTATGTAACCTATAAGTTTGACTCGCGGTTGGGCTCTGCACCTAAGCAAATCTCTGTGCTTCAGCAGACAGGTCCATATTTGCCCAACCCCTATAATCAGCACAGAAATTATAGCCGGAATACGATGGGGCCCACTCAGGCGCCTAATCACATAGGACAGGGACTGAGACGCTTGGCGCCGGGAAGATTTGACACGTTTATGTATGGGTTTTGTCAGCATAAAGTCAGAACGCACATTCTCAGTGTGGGTTCCCGCCGATTTCACCTGGCGAAAAGGAACCATTTGATGACCGCTGCGTTGCGTATGCTAAGCCCATGAAGGAGGGGATCATGAAACCACATATTCTTGTAGCATCAGTGCTTAGCATCGGGCTCATCACAGCCTGCAACCAGGCTGAAGAGCCAGCAGATGTCGAAGTGATGACCGAAGAGCCGGATACGGTTTCAGAAAATCTTGAAGACGCGGGCCAGGCGATTGAAGAAAGCGCTGAAGAAGCCAGCGAAGAGATCCAGGACGCTGTAGAGGATGCGAGCGCCGCAATGAATGAAGCCGGGGAATCCATGACGGAGACAACCGACACTCCTGACTGAGGGGATAGATAGTTTTAGTGCATTAGCCTCTGGCCTGGCGACAGGTCGGGGTTTTCCTCTTGAGATTATTATACGCCCATCACGAGCCGATGCTTGCACCCTTCTCCCGGCTTGCTCTCTGTAGAGAACTCTGCCGAAAGCTGGCGTGCAAAAGCCATCATCAACTTAGAGCCAAGCCCTGAAGTCTGTGCTTCGGCATCATAACCAAGGCCACTATCGACGATCTCCAGAACGACTTTGTCCTGCTCTGCGGCCAGTGTGACAGACACTTCTCCCCCATCATCACCAAATGCATATTTCATCGCATTGGTGACAGCTTCCACGATGAACAAGGCCATTGGGATAGCATCATCTGCATCCCGCTGAATGTCTGAATAGGACTGTACAAGCCGAATGCCCGCTTCGGTCATGCCGAGGGCATCCGCCAAATGATTCAAAAGACCAGTCAGGAAGGGCCGCATATCGACGCTCTCAAGTCTTTCATTTTGATAGAGCGTCTGGTGAACAATTGCGAGTGCATCAATTCTGTGCCGCGTTGCTGCAATCGCTTCCTTCGCCTGAGGGTCTCTTAGCTGCCGGCCTTGCAGGTTCAGAAAACTTGTCACGATTTGAAGATTGTTTTTGACGCGATGATGGATTTCTTTGACGGCCGCATCGCGTGTCGCAATGGCTTCCTTCAGTTCCTGGTCACGGTGATCTATATCCTGAGCCATCACTTCCATGGCGCGCGCAAGGCTGGAAATTTCTGCCGGAGCATCAGTGAAGGAATTCCCAGCCCTGAATTGATAGCGACCAGCTCCGTAAATACGGACAGTCCGTGTCAGGCGCGAAATCCATCTCAAGACCAACCCGTCAATCGCCATCCAGGCCGCCAGCAAAGTCACAGCAAATGCAAGTAAGGGCAGACCAAAAGAGGTGGCCGGCCTTACAACAATATCATTCCAGATTCCGTAGGAAGGCCGCGAGATAACAGCATAAATGTTTGTTGAGCCAACAGGTTTCACCACAACATCCAAATTATAGCCTTCTTTCCGGTCCATACGGAAAAGCTGGGCGTCACCCGTTGACTTTACAGCCTCGATCCACTCTGCAGGGATTGGCCCGACCAGAGGCTCACCAAATACGCGGCCGTCCTGATCTGCCAAAGAGACCTGCACACCATCCGGCAGGAACTCCGCGCGCATCAACTCCGCCAGCTTGTCGGCTCTGATGCCGAAAGTGTTCACACCCTTGAATTCCCCCGCCGGGCCTACAACACGGCGGCTGATCGTGAACAGCCATGCATTGGATGCATTCCCAAAAAAGGCATCACTCCGCAGGGTAACATCTCCGCCAGCTCTCAGACGATCATGCAGGATTCTGGTCTCGCGAGTGGGCGTCGGCTTGCCAACAGCGGCGCATATGAGTTCGCTATTGGGCCCATAAGAAGCCACATTGGAGAGGGCGGGCAAATATTCGATGAGGTCATTATAGGTTCCGCTGCACTGACCTGCCGCTATGCGCGACTCATAAAGCGACAAGAGAAGCTCAGCTTCTTTGAGAGATTGCCCGGCCCCATCAATGGCAGCATCCGCAGCGAGTACCAGCGTCTTGCGCTGATCCTCGCGAACATCACGCGCATCAATATAGGCCTTGAAAGCCGACAGAAGGAGAACTGGCGTAAGCGCAGCCGCAAGCGTCAGAACAAGCTTGTTCCGCAAAGGTGCAGCATTAGGGGTATCCGGACCGTCGAGACGGTTCTCCTTCTTATCCGACACCGGCAATATTGTCCGCCTGCTGCATGATGTCCTCGAAAGCCTCTCCCGCTGTCATTTCGCTATCATCGCTATAGCCAGCTGAGTTGGAATCTAGAATTTCCGCGACAGCCTTCCGGGCACGAGAGACCCTGCTTTTGATCGTTCCTACGGCCACACCACAGATTTCGGCGGCTTCTTCATAGGCCATTCCACCCGCACCCACGAGAATCAAGGCCTCTCTCTGATCAATTGGTAGTATGGCCAATGCGTTACGCATCGCCAGCAAATCAAGACCGTCCGCAGGATTGTTGTTTGCAATCAGAGTTGCCTCGGCAACTTCCGGGTCAAGCGGTGTCCGGCGCCAGGAGCGACGTTTTTCAGAATAGAAAACATTCCGAAGAATCGTGAAGGCCCAAGCCTTCATATTGGTGCCTGCCTGAAAACTTTCCCGCGCATTCCACGCCTTCAACATTGCGTCCTGCGCCAGGTCATCGGCCAACGTGGCATCTCCACACAAACTGCGAGCAAAGGCACGCAGATGCGGAATAAGGCCAGCAAGCTCGCGCTTGAATTCATTATCGCTGAGCTTCTCAGTTTTATCTGTCATGGCGACCCCTCAGGATTTATCTGAAGGTTTGGAAGTCCGGGCCTGATCTGCCTCTTCGAGAAGTCGAAGAAACTCATCCGGAATGTCTTCCTGAGCGACCTCGTCATAAACACGGCGCAGCTGCTCACCAATACGCTGCGTGCGCCGCTTTGTGCCGAGGTCAGCCGAAACGGATTTGGATTTCCCGCTCTTGTCCATATCGCCTGATCTTACCTGATTCACTGCATGATACCTATTCTAGTGTCTGATATAGAAACTTATGCAGGCAGGAAAGGTTCCGTGCAGCTTGAGAAAATTTCTCACCGCATGGAACTTTTCCCGAATTCACGATTTAGTAATGCGTACCCAAAAGAGAGGTTCCCAATGAGTCTGGTTAAATCCTTTGCCCCTCATCTGCCATTCCTTCGCAGGTATGCGCGTGCCCTTACAGGCAGTCAGGAGAGTGGGGACGCATATATCAGGGCCTCCCTTCAAGCTCTTGCCGAGAACCCGGAAGCCGTTGAAGATACAGAAGATTCTCGACTTTCCCTATATCGCTTCTTCCATGTGATATGGGGAACGACCGGCGCCCAGCTTGAAGGCGAGCGCTCCACTCAGGCAGACCCTGCCGACAAGAGACTGCAAGCCTTGGCCCCTATTCAGCGCCAGGCCTTTCTGCTGACCGCGCTTGAAGGTTTTACAGCTGCCGAAGCTGCAAAAATTCTGGGCATATCCGAGGAAGAGCATCGCCTGCTGGAGCAAGAAGCACAGCGTGAAATCGAGGGCGAACTGGCCACGAAGGTTCTGATTATCGAGGATGAGCCGATTATTGCCGCGGATCTGGAAAGCCTAGTGGAAGATCTTGGTCATACCGTCACCGGCATCGCCACAACGCACCGAGAAGCTCTCCGCCTGTTTGGCGCAAACCCGCCAGGTCTAGTGCTGTGTGACATCCAGCTCGCAGATGGATCTTCCGGCATCGACGCGGCGCACGATATCCTGGCCGATCATGATGTGCCGATCATCTTCATTACCGCCTTCCCTGAGCGCCTCTTGACCGGCGAGCGCCCGGAACCAACCTATCTGATCCCAAAGCCCTTTCAGGAAAACACCGTCAAGGCCGCTATCGGCCAGGCCCTATTTTTCCATCCAGCTACAGGTGCCCGTGTTGACGCCTAGTCACGTTTTGTGAACGCGCTTAAGGTGAAAACAGAAAAGCCGCGCAAGTTTTGACGAACTTGCGCGGCTTTTCTACAGCTCTCTTAACTTCACAGTATCACCCCATGTTTTGCAAAAGAGCGACGATGACGATGCCAATCACGGCAACACCGATACTGATGCCAAGTACTTTTACCAAACCTGTACGTCTACCTTGACGAGCTTCTTTGGGCGCAATTTCCTGTTCGTGTACTGTTTTGTTCATTATCTGTCTCCTTAAAGAGTCATGTTTCAGGAATTCCTCGGACGTGGCGGGCGTATTGTTGATGCAGAAAAGTCCTTATGGCTGCTCCCATCTTGACGCACATGACCATTTACTGCTCCACCGCCTCCATTCAGCAGGTCAAGACGGCGCATATGCAGATAGTCCATATCGAAGTGCGACTGACGAGCCAGCTTTTCCGCATCAAGAATTTTCACTCGGCCGCGCCCTTCTTCGATAAGACCCGCCCGGCGCAAAGCCGACATGGTCCTCGAAACATGAACAGGGGTCAGCCCCAAGGCATCCGCCAGGTCCGTTCGCGTCAAAGGCAAGGGCATCACATCCTCTTGTGATCCAATGGCAGCCTGCAACCGGCGCTGCAATTCCAGAAGGAGGTGCCCAATTCTCTCACGGGCAGAGCGTCTCCCGACGCGCACGATTTGCTCTCGCAAAATGGACTCTTCCTGGACAGCAGACCACCAGAATGCTGAGGCCAGCGGGCCGCTTTTCTTCAGCATATTGACAAAATCATCGACCTCTATGCGCATTGTCACGGTCCGATTAACCGCGGTTACGCCATGGTCGGCCTCAAGGTTGGCCAATACCTGCAAGTCAAAAACATCTCCCGGAAGCATGAAATTTACGATCTGACGGCGGCCATCTTCCAGCGTACGGTGCCGAATGGCCCACCCTTCAGTAAGAAGGAAGACATGTTTTGGATTTTGTCCCACGCGGATCAGGTCATCGCCCGCCTCATAAGACTTTTTATGGTTCTGGAGCTTTTCAAACTCACTCCAGATAATATCATCCAAGTTCACATACTGGGATAGTCTGTTTCTAAATACCTGCATATCTGGCAAACGCCCAGACATCAATTCCGTTCCAGATGAGTGCGGAACTTCCTTAAGGGTTCTGCGTTATTGTGGCAGCGTATTTTAATCAGGAGCCCTCCCCATGAACGGTAAGACTGAAGCAACTTTGAAAGCCGAGACCGAAAGCGACTATGCCGCGCTGAAAGACGACATCGCCATGCTGCGCGGTGACCTAAAGAGCATTATTGAGGATGTCCGTGGACTGGCAAAAGTCAAAGCCCAGGACGGGCTGGAAAAGGGCAAGGACCTGGCAGACAAGGCCGGCACCCAATTCAAGGAAACCCGTTCTGAAGTCGAAAGCCAAATTCGCGACAATCCTCTGGCAGCCGTTGGCATCGCTTTTGGGGCAGGCCTCATCCTCGCAATGCTAAGGGGCAAATAGTAATATGGATGCCACAAAGGGCAGGCTATTGGCGGCAGCCATAGGAATCCTGTGCGGATTTTGCGGCATTCTCGCCTTGATGACAGCAGGGGTGCTCGCTTTATCAAAGGTCATTGGTATGACCGCAGCCTGTTTCCTTGTGTCATCCATCCTTATGCTGATTTCTGTCATCATGATGTATCTCTTCCTGAAGCCCTATCGGCCTTCTTCGGAAGAAATTGATGATCTTGAAGATAGCACAGCGGATGCCTTGGCAGATTTGCCATTCGACACGTTGAAAAAACTTGTTGAGAAATATCCCGTATCTGTCACCGCGGGTGCGCTTATTCTCGGTTATACATTGGTACGCGATCCCAAAACCGCCACGCGGCACGCACAAAGGCTCCTTCTGGGCCTGCTATAATTCCTTCCCTGGCGGCGCCTAAGCAGGCGACAAAGCCGCCAGGGTTTCCTATATATAAACTATGAGATCTATCCTGCTTATTGCATCTGCGCTGGGCGCTGGATTGGCACTTGGGCGCAAATATCTAGAGCGCGGCGTCACCGCGCAAAAGCATAAAGCAATTCAGGATGCAGCTATTGAAACAAGGCGCCGTGTAAAGCGCCATGCACACGACTTTCTCCGTAAAAGCTTCCGTCGTTTCGCCATTGCGACGGGCTGTAAACTCGTCATTTTAGGTGTCTTGTGGACACTTTATCACACACAGCTGATCGAAGTGGATATATTCGCTCTGATTACGGGCGTCGTTCTGGCCCTTTTCTTGATGAGGGACCTCTGGATCAGCTGGCCATTTATCCGCCTTGGTGCAGCAGAGCTTTCCAAGTATGGCTGGCGACCCCGCCGGGCATTGAGTGAAGTTGTAGCTGCCCGCGTCTTTGAAGAAGTTCTGACCGAAGCACGCGCTACGCCTGCTTCGCGTTCCACAAAGGTTGTCCTGATGCTGGCGGGCCAGAGCCATGAAGGCGTACACTTGGAAATAGCGACTGCTGTTGCAGCCATTGCCCGGGACACGACTTGGAATGACTTGCGGCCATTCCTTATCTCCGCTGGCATCAAAATGGCAGCCTTGACCTTGATCTACTCTATTAGTGTCATTTTCCTGATGGCCTGAGAGGCCTTAGGCTGCCCGGGCCATCAGTATTTCGGCATGCTGCACCAGCCAATGCATCTGCGGCATGTTTCGGAAATCCACCGCATCGCGACGGGATGATAATTGCGTCACTCCACTCAGGCCATCCATCAGGATTGCACGTGCCCGGCTGACCCGGCTTTTAATGGTGCCTGCAGAGCAGCCCATGACATCCCCGGCTTCCTCATAGGTAAGCCCGGCACCCAAGACCAGAATGATCGCGTCGCGCTGTTTTACTGGCAGTGCGTAGATTTCCTGAATAGCGCGCGATGCATCACTCACCGTCTCGGCAGCGCAATGGTCAACCAGGGTATCTTCAAGATAGCCAGACTCGACATCAACGGTTCGCCAAGAGCGCCGACAATGCTGCAGATACTCGTTGCGTACGATGCGCAGGATCCAAGGACGCATACTTGCAGTGCGGTCAAACGTGTCTGCAGCAGCCCAAGCTTTCAGGCAGGCAGACTGCACAATATCGTCGGCGAGCGTTACGTCATGACATAGGCTTCGCGCGAAGGCCCGCATTTGCGGAAGCATCGCTTCCAATTCATCAATGAAAGACCAGCAGTCGCCTACACTGTGTTCATTGTGACCTGAGCCCCAAATGGTCCCGCATT
>NZ_AWFA01000008.1 GCF_000682675.1 Hyphomonas pacifica
GCTCGAACCGCTGACCCTCTCGGTGTAAACGGAATGCTCCCTTAATAACTACAACAGATTCGCTGTAAACTATGAGCGAATTTAGACTGAAACCTTGCGCGAACATGTAAACCAACAAATCTGTCGGTAATCATCCCCGTCAATGCACGTTAATCTGATCGATCCTTCGCTCCGGTTCACTCCCATTTGGACAGCGAAGAATGCCTCCTCCTTGAAATGAGGCAAGATACTCGGTCGAAAATGGCGAAATGTTTCCAGGGTAGTAGTCCGTTGAGATGAACTGCGCTCCGGAATCAATTGCGGCGCGCAGCCGCCGCTTGTCGTTGGTTCGGGCTTCCTTCGTACCGATGTCCGCTGCAACACGAACCAGAAATCCCTGAGCAACCAGCTTCTGTATCTCTTCCTCATGTCCAAACAGATCCCAGAACATCATGAACGACGCCTCATCATCGGTAGTCGGGTATTGGGCAAACATGACCCGCCCCCTGAGAGACGGATGTCCTTGTCTGTAGACTTTCGATGCCTTCGGCTTGTCTTCATCAAGAACGAACATAAATTTCTGCTGCGTATCAGCCAGACGCGGCCAACCCTTTTCAAGAATCGCTTGCCGGAGAGAGTCGGAATCGCCACGAACGTCATCCGGAACCAGCAACCGGCCTGGCCCGAATACTTCCAACAAGAGCTCGTCTATATCTGCTAGCAATTCAGCATCAAAATTCGGTGGTACGAGCAGTCCACTGAATATATGATCATCTTTTAAATTGAGTGTTACAGTGATCAGCGTGTGCTCCGGATGCTGATCTGACCACTGCTTCAATGCGATCAGGCAATCCCGAAATGCCAAACAATGCGAGTAGTTGTCATACCCTTGAATGTGCATGACTTTGAAGCCTGTCTCATTGATGGAGGTCTTGCTGTACGGTGGGGGATCCCCTTCCCGCAAAAATTTCAAATTGGGTGGCTGCTCATACAAGCCACCCTCTGGGTCTGCGTAAAAGTCGAGCTCAAGCAATCGCAGTCCCAGGTCCAGTTGCACGTCCAGCGGGGGGTGCTCATACTCCAGCTTGCTCTTCAAGCCGGGCCGCAGGCGGGCAGGCCGACCAAGCTCCCCGCAATAATTGTGTATTTTCCAAGTCGCGCTAAACCCAAACTATCAATCCCTTGTTCCAAAGCTAAAGACAGGAACCGGGGGCATCGCCCCGGCTCCCTTGAAGCATGCATCGTTGCTAAAATTGGTAGGTGAAACCGACCCAGTGCAGGGTTCCGGAGTCCCGCTCCTGGCGGAAATTACCAAAGCCGGTCTTCGAATCGATCGGCTCACCTGTCAGGTTGTTGGACCTCGCCTGTATGATGAGATGATCTGTCAGATTGTACCGCAATTGCGCACTGATGATGCCTCGAGCATTCCAGATGTCGTCGTCGGCGGGCGAACCTGACAATGTGTACAGGTACTCCGATTGGTAATTGTACGCCAACCTTGCTTCCAATTTTCCGTATTGGGCAAAGAGAGAAGCATTGAATATGTTTTCCGGTTGGCCAATGAGCGTCGGCAGCTTCCGCGTGTCTCCACCACTTCTAGTAACCGTCGCATCTGAACCAACATAGGTGTAGTTCGCCGAGGCGCCCAGGAAGCCGAGAGTTGGATGGATGAAACTCAGATCGTTCAATACAGTTCCGATTTCAAAGCCCTCGATCTTATAGGTATCGAGGTTGATCGGAATACTTTCTGTCAGATCAACTGTTACGGCGTCTGCACCGGTACCACCGAAGGTAAAGGCACCATCGGGCGTCGGCGTAATGATGACCCCTTGAGTTGTTACTCGAGGTGTTGCGATCTCATTTGAAATGTCCTTCCGGAACACAGCAACGGAGAAGAGGCCGTCGACCCACTTGGGATAATACTCCAACGAGATGTCGAAATTATCCGACGTTCGCGGTTCGAGGTCTGTATTTCCGCCTGTGATCGATGCCGTATTGAAAACCGGATCATACCGCAATGTGCTCTTGTTGGCCCGGAGGTCGTAATAACTCGGGCGGCTCACCGATTTTGAGACCGATGCCTTCGCAACAAGACCACTCGTCAAATCGTAAGTCACAAGCGCCCGCGGCAACCAATTGTCATAGCTGTTGCTGTCGGAGATCGAAACGAAACCATCATCATCCGCAGTGTCGGTCGTTGGACGGAAGCCTGTCGATTTTTCTTCGGTCTTTTCATAGCGGACGCCGCCGATGAACTCAAAAGGTCCAGCCTCATACTCCGCCTGAACATATCCAGAATAGACCGACTCCTCGACCGTAAAGTCATCGACAATGGAATTGCTGATCGAGCTTGCACGGGCAGTGAAATTTTCAGGATGCGCATCAAAATAACCTTGGATCGCATTCTGATCGGTGATCCAAAGAGGGTAGTTGTGCGTGCCGGTTGGTAACGTGAAAGACGTGCTCCCCACGAACAGACCGAGATTGTATTCGGACAGGGGAACGTCGCTGTTCAGGTCATAGTCGACCCAGTCCTGATCCTGTTCCCTTTTGGTGTTCGAAGCCTTTACGCCAAACTTAATAGCGAAATCGCCCGTACCGATATCGAATGGCTTGCGATAATCAATTTTGGCTTCGAGCGTTGTCTCTGTATTGTCGCTGCCCCAATATCGGTGCCCAGGCAGCGCGCCGTAAAGTGACAGGTCATTATACGCCGTTTCGTCCAGCAACGTCCGCACAGGGAAGTTTTCATTGTCGCCATGAAAGTCGTAGGTGTAGGCGAGACGTGTGTCACCAGTGGCTGTTGCATCAAAGCCAGTCCTGTACTGGGAAGTCGGATCGCTGAATTTTCCGACCCCATACAACGCATTGAACGACAACTCGTCGCGATCAAACAATGTATACTCACCACCTGATTGCAGGGACCATAGCTTGTTCGTCGTATCCCATGTCACGAGGGCCGGCGTTGACCTGACCTTCGCATCGACCAGGCCAGTATATTGCGTCTGGCCGATCGGCTGCGTATTCGCCCGCCAGTCCCATTCAACGCCTTGCCGGTCCGATTTCTCGAAAAAGTCGTAATAAAATCCCTGCACAAATGTGTAGGCATCGTCTGTCGGTTTCCATTCGAGTTTGGACAACGCGCCGGAATACTCACGATCATACCGCCAGGCAAACTGTGCATCGACCCGGTCAGCTGAATAGACATCCGAGGTCGACGCGAATGCATCGTCCGACGACAGTCGGGCGCCAGTTGCCGCATCGTAATAGTAATAGGTTCGAACTGCAGGATTGTAGAGAAACCGATCTTCCTTCGCATGAGTCCCCGCAAACGTGAAGCCAAATGCATCATTCTTACCGAACGTGTTTGAGTATGTTCCGGTCAGGCGATAGGTCGGACCTTTATCGGTTCAGCCCTCATTACTGGAGAAGCCATAATCTGCTGACACATTGGCGAATGCATCTTCACTATCGAATGCACTGCGCGTCTTGAGGCTGATATAGCCGCCAATCGCCTGCCCCTCCAGGTCTGGGGTAAATGATTTGAAGACCTCGGCTCGCTTGAGCACGGATGACGGAATGACATCCAGAAGAACCGTGCGTTCATTATTGGCTGTCGAAGCAATGATCCCACCATCGAGCTGGGTGTAGTTGTATGTCGAATTCAGTCCACGGACCGATACATAGCCTTCCCGGTCAAACCTGAAATCCAGCTGAAGCGATACGCCCGGAATGCGCCGCAGTGCTTCGGCGATATTGAAATCCGGCAGCTGTGCGATGTCATCGGCCGTCACGAAATCTGCAACAGCGTCTGTGTTTCGTTTTGCTTCAATGATCTCTTGGTTCTGGAGGCGCGCTCCGCGAACGACAACGACATCCTGAATAAATTCGGGATTTTCTTCCGCCTTTGAAATCACCCCTGTCTCATCATCAGCAAACGCGGCACCCGCAACGAATGCAATTGCTACAGGCGAAATGGCTCCGATGCACGTGAGCCGGCGAAAAGTCTTTCTTCCCAACATAATCCCCTCCAGAGGTCTGAGTTAACCGATGGAAAGGCCCATAGCATCGGTATGCGACAATTCAATTACATTACGTAATTGAATTGATAATTGTTGTCCCTGTATGAAACGTGTAGCAGTTAGGCCACGGCAAATGATTTGGAGGTGTAAGCGAGTGACTCAGACGTCGGCCCCACAGCTGTCATCCAATGAACGACGCGTGCTCGACGTGATCTGGCGAGAAGGCCCAATCGCGCGCCAGGATATTGCCAGACTGACTGGGCTCACGGCAGCATCCATTACCCGTTTGACAAAGCAACTCGATGATGAGGGACTTCTAGCCACAAGTCTTGAAAAGACGGGATCCCGAGGCAATCAACGCCAGCCGATTTCGATCAATGCAGACGGCGCGCTCTCATTCGGCGTGAGCTTCTCCCATACCTTTGTTGATGTGGGCCTGATGAACCTGGGGGGCGAACTGCTGCAGACCATCAGGTCCCCCCTTTCAAAGCCGACGGTGGAGAATGTCGCCAGCGCTGCGAAAGCCGGGGTCGCCAAACTCTTGTCGTCCAGTCGCCGAGATAGAAACAAAATCATCGGGATCGGCTTTGCGCTTCCGGGCGATTTTGCATCTGAGCCACCTTACCTGCAGGCCCACGCATATTTTCCAGCACTCCGAGGGGTCGATATCCTGAAGAGCCTGGAACCGCACTTTGAGTTTCCCTGCTTTGTCGAGAATGATTGCAACACCGCCGCTTTCGGTGAACGCGTGCTCGGCTTCGGGAAGCTTTACAGCACATTTCTTTCAGTATTCGTGGGTCACGGAATTGGAAGCGGGCTTATCATTGACGGAAATCTGTTACGTGGCGTTCACGGAAACGCCGGAGCCATCGGTTATATGTATCCCATGGATCAGCCACGCCCCTCCGGACAGGATTTATTCGAAACCGCTCAGAAAAACGGCGTTGCCGCACAAGACTTTTCCGACTTCGAAAAACTGCCCTTCGAAAAAAATCCACCGATCACGAAATGGTGCGAACGTGCCGGTAGTCAACTGTGCGAAGGTCTTAGCATTGCAGCGCGCCTTTTCGATCCCGAGGCAATCATCATCGGCGGGCGCCTGCCCCCGCCCTATCTCGACGCTCTTGTTCGATGGATCGATGTCGACGCTTTCTGTGCGGCCGGCGCTCCATTGCGCAAACCCGTCATTCGCGCGTCGGACCTGGGCGCCAGAGCAGGTGTGATCGGAGCCGCTGCCTTGCCGATTTACCATACATATCTAAGGTCAGACATGACGCTCGCGAGTGACAACTATGTCAACGGCAGACGTTAAAAAGATTGCTGCGTCTGGAGAGACTATTTCTCGTCTCGCCCTCGCCGGCTTTTCCACAGCCAACTTTGGTAAGTCGGTTTTCTGGTCGGCTGCGGATACATTCTGTCTGGTATTCGCAACCGACACTTTGGGGATCGAGCCGACGATTGCTGGTTCGATTATTTTGCTGACAATCGTCTGGGATGCAGTTTCAGACCCCTTGGCTGGCACGATGATTGACCGTGTTCAATGGCTCCACAAGCGCTATGGAACCCTCATCGCCGTTTCAGCACCTGTCAGTGCAATCCTTTTGTTACTTACCTTTGCAACTCAATTTCTGCCTGTCCCGGCGAGAGGTCTTTGTTTTGCTGCCTCACTCTTGGGATTCCGGACCGCTTTCACCCTGATCGATATTCCTGAAAATGCTCTGTTCTCCAGGATTGCCCGAACCAAGGGTCATCGAATATTTGGCGCTGCCATCCGCAAGCTGATGGCGACTTTCGCGGCTGTATCCATCTCAATGAGCACCGGTTGGATATTCGTAGAAACAGCCCCATTTACGGAAGGCACCCGCATCTTCATCGGTGTTTGTGTCTTTGCACCAATTGGCGTCTTGGCTATTTACTGCGGCACAAAGAGCATCGGCAAATGGGATCGAGCGATTTCAACCACTGTGACACGCCGCCGGATTGGGTTCGCAAGCTTAAAACCCACTCACCCCGCCTTTGGACTAACGATTCATGTACTTCTGGTGTCCCTCGGCATGTCATTGTTTATGGCCGCGTTGGTCTACTATGCGAGGTTCATCCTTGGAGACAATGCATGGTTTGCATCGGCCATGACAACGCTACTGATTGCGCAGACTGCTGGTATATTCCTGTGGGGATATCTTGCGACCCGATGGACGACGACTTTAGCATTGATGTTGGCGACTTGCTTGGCGTCATTCTCATGTATTTTCTTTCTGGCACCTCCATCATCCGAAGTGCTTATTTTTTCCTGCTGTGTTTTTGGGGTATCCGCTGGCGGACTGAATTCACTTCGATGGGCCCTTGCACCGACCGCAATTGATCAAGCTGAAGAAATCCTTGGGTACCGAGATGAAGCCGCCACAATGGCATTGCTGAGTCTGTCGATAAAATCCGCGATCGGACTTGCGTCTGTTTTTCTAGGAATGGCCTTATCGGCTTCCGGATATGAAAGCGGCGCAGTTGCGGATGAGGCGCAATCAATGACGTTCAGATTGGCCGTTGCAGCCATATCGACCCTGGTCATTCTCGCTGCAATCGTACCGCTTAGACAAAAGAACTTTGTTGTTCACTAGCAGAGCCCAATTAAACCAAGTTGCCCTGCGCTATGATCCGCTCCGTGCCACAAATCGCCTGCAAATTTTGTTCACAACATCGCACAAGATAAAAACGGGGATGAATGCCCCTTAAGGGACCAAGTGCGGATCGCGCAGCACGTGCACTTACCCTGCTTCGAGCTGTAAACTAGCGAGCCAGTTTACAGTTCAGATACACAGCGAATAACCCACAACACCTTGTAATACTTTAGTTTATGGTGGGCGGTAACGGGCTCGAACCGCTGACCCTCTCGGTGTAAACGAGATGCTCTACCAACTGAGCTAACCGCCCCTTCGCGCCCAAATGCACGGGCTTGAGGAAAAAAGCAAGACGGCCATTCAGTGTTTGAATGGCCGTCTGCAGTTTAGGGGTGTGGATAGGCCTTAATGCGGCCCTTGGTGCGGGCGGGCCGGATCAGCCGCACCGGCACCTGGCTGGCCCGCGAGCGAGGCCTGCAGGGCCGCCTCATCGGCTTCCGACCACTCGATCGGCGTCAGCGGACGTGTCAGCGCGATCTTCAGCACTTCATTGATGTCCGACACAGGCACAATCTTCAGGCCGGTTTTCACATTCTCCGGAATTTCCTCGAGATCCTTCTCGTTCTCTTCCGGGATGAGCACCGTCTTGATGCCGCCACGCAGGGCCGCGAGGAGCTTCTCCTTCAGGCCGCCAATCGGCAGAACACGTCCCCGCAGGCTGATCTCGCCGGTCATGGCCACTTCCCGGTCGACCGGATTGCCGGTGAGCAGGGAGACAATAGCGGTCGTCATGGCGACACCGGCTGACGGGCCATCCTTCGGCGTCGCGCCATCCGGCACGTGCACGTGGATGTCGGTCGTGTTGAACACGGTCGGCTTGATGCCCAGCATGACCGAACGCGAGCGCACCAGCGAGCTGGCCGCCTGGATCGATTCCTTCATCACATCGCGCAGATTGCCCGTGACCTTCATATTGCCACGTCCCGGCATCTTGACCGCCTCAATGGTGAGCAGGTCGCCGCCGGTTTCCGTCCAGGCGAGGCCTGTGACCGCGCCCAGCTGGTCGGTCTCATCTGCCAGGCCGTAGCGGAATTTCCGCACGCCTGCGAACTCGGCAAGATTGTCGGACGTGATGGCCAGCGTTGCGCCATCCTGATCGGCCAGCTTGCGCACGGCCTTGCGGGCAAGGCGTGCAATCTCGCGTTTCAGGCTACGGACACCGGCTTCGCGGGTGTAGTAGCGGACGAGGTCGCGGATCGCTTCATCGGACACCGTCCACTCACCTTCCTTCAGGCCGTGATCCTCACGAACCTGCGGGATGAGGTGACGCTTGGTGATCTCCACCTTCTCGTCTTCCGTGTAGCCGGCAATGCGGATGATCTCCATCCGGTCCAGAAGCGGCTGGGGCATGTTGAGCGAGTTCGCCGTCGTCACGAACATCACGTCTGAAAGGTCATAGTCGACTTCCAGATAATGGTCGTTGAATGTCGAATTCTGCTCAGGGTCCAGCACCTCCAGCAGCGCAGACGCCGGATCGCCGCGATGGTCCATGCCCATCTTGTCGATCTCGTCCAGCAGGAAGAGCGGGTTGCCCGATTTCGTCTTCTTCAGGGACTGGATGATCCGTCCCGGCATGGAGCCGATATAGGTCCGGCGGTGGCCGCGGATCTCGCTCTCGTCGCGCACGCCGCCCAGCGACACGCGCACAAAGTCGCGTCCCGTGGCTTCGGCAATGGAGCGGCCCAGCGAGGTTTTACCCACGCCCGGAGGGCCAACGAGGCATAGGATCGGGCCCTTCATCTTGCCCGTGCGTTTCTGCACGGCGAGATATTCCAGAATCCGCTCTTTCACCTTGTCGAGACCATAATGGTCATCGTCGAGCTGTGTCTCGGCCTTCTCCAGATTGGTCTGGATGTCCTTGCGCTGCCCCCATGGCAGGGCGAGCAGCCAGTCGAGATAATTGCGCACAACGGTCGACTCGGCAGACATCGGAGACATCTGACGCAGCTTCTTGATCTCGGCCTCGGCCTTGGTGCGCGCCTCTTCCGACAGCGGGGCGTCAGCAATCTTCTGCTCCAGCTCGGCCAGCTCATCGCGTTCACCGCCATCGCCGCCTTGCTCACCCAGCTCGCGCTGGATCGCCTTCATCTGCTCGTTGAGGTAATATTCGCGCTGGGTTTTCTCCATCTGCCGCTTGACGCGGTTTTTGATCTTCCGCTCCATCTGCAGCATGCCCATCTCGCCTTCCATCAGCGCGAAGACCTTCTCAAGACGGTCCTTCACATCCGGAAGTTCAAGCAATTCCTGCTTTTCAGACAGTTTGACAGACAGGTTCGAGGCGACCGCATCGGCCAGGCGGCCAGGCTCGGTCAGCGCGGCAATCGTGGTAACGGATTCCGGCGGAATCTTGCGGTTCAGCTTCACATAATTCTCGAACTGCTCCTGAACGGCGCGCATCAGGGCCTGCACGTCTCCGTCAGCACCTTCAGCCTCGTCCAGACGCTCAACCTCGGCTTCGAAATAGTCGCCGCGATCGTGCAGCTGGTTGAGGCGCGCACGGGTCTGGCCTTCGACCAGCACTTTGACCGTGCCGTCCGGCAGCTTCAGCAATTGAAGAATGGTGGCAATCGTACCGACCGCGTGCACGTCATCGGCGCCCGGATCGTCTATCGCTGCGTCGCGCTGGGCGACGAGCATGATTTCATTATCGGCTTCCTCGATCATTTCGAGGGCGCGCACGGATTTGTCACGTCCCACGAAAAGGGGCGCAACCATGTCTGGAAACACAACGATGTCCCGAAGCGGCAACACCGGAAGGTTTTTGATTCTTGGCATATCCTATGCCTCCTTCATTATGGTGAGCCCCGACTGGGCGGCGGCTCGGCATACCCTATTCCCTAAACGTCAATCATGTCGGGAGTCGGGCGTTTCACCAGATGTGGAGCGCGAGGGGGGGCTCTTCAAGCCAAAGGATGCGCTGGACCGCTCATCAATTGTGGAAACTGATGACAATTATGACATTGCCGCCTTGCGGGCTTTCTCTGTGGCGACTTCCTTGCGCTGGTTGGACAGGAAGGCAGACAAGAGGCCCATATCCGGGTCCGTCGACTTCCCTGCCCCCAAAAGGCGCAATTGCTCGTAAAACCACCCCATTGCGCCGAAGCCATTGAGGGTCTTGATCAGCTTGAACGGCGAATTTGGGCCGAAAATTCCGGGCCCCAACTGCAAAGTCTTCTCCCAGCTTTTGGCCTCTTCCAGCTCTCCGGACAAAAGTTTCGCCGGCACATCCGTATCGACGCAAAGCGGCCGGCCAATCCCGATCAGATCCGCTTCCCCTTCCGCAAGCGCCGAATTCATCGCCGCCGCCGTGCGGAAGCCTCCGGTCACCATCAGGGGCAGCTGGCTGCGCGCCTGTACACCCTTGGCATAATTTAGGAAATACGCCTCGCGCTTGCGCGTGGACTCGCGCACCTCTTCCTCAAACACCGGCTGCAAGCCTTCGAGGTCCATCATGCGCGGCTGCTCATAATTGCCGCCGGAAATCTCGACAAAGTCGATCTCCAGCCCGTTCAGAATGTCAATCACAGCCAGGCAATCCTCAAAACTGAAACCGCCTTTCTGGAAATCGGCCGAATTCAGCTTCACCGAGATTGAAAGGCCTACACCGCCTGCACGCTTGGCTTCCTCCACGCACTCGACCAGCAGACGCGCCCGGTTTGCCAGCGGGCCGCCATACTCATCCTCGCGCTGGTTCGCCAATGGCGACAGGAAGGAGGAGAGTAAATAGCCATGCGCGCCATGCACCTGAACGCCGTCAAACCCGGCCTTTTGCGCCACGCTTGCGGCGCGGCCAAAGCCCTCGACCACGGCGCGGATTTCCTCTGCCGTCATCGCGCGCGGCTCGCCGAACTGGCCCCCAGGCAGGCCCAGCGCCACCGGGCTCGGCGCTGCAGGGCGTGGATTGATCAGTTTCGGCGTCTGCCGCCCGGCATGGCTTACCTGCATGATCATCACCCCGCCCTGTGACTTGCCCGCCTCTGCCCAGCGCGACAGGCGGCCCATCTCATCCCCGGAGGGCGTACGATCTATGACCACATTCCCGGCACGTTCGAGATGATTGCGCTCAATCTGCACATTTCCTGTGATCATCCCGCCAATACCACCTTCCGCCCAGCGGCGATACAATGTCAGATGTGCTTCAGTTACCTGGTTGCGGGGATTTGCGAGTCCCTCTGTCATGGCCGCCTTCACAAGACGGTTTGGGAGTGTGACACCACTCACCAGGGTTAACGGGGTATTAATCGAGGCAGTCATCTTATGTCCTCCCATATCGACACTGAGTCGTTCGCCCTTTACGGAGACATCATATGGCTGCCGCCAAGCAAGCAAAGCTGTTTGACCAAATGAGTACAGAAAGTACCGGCTATTCGGCGAAGGATATTGAAGTCCTTGAAGGCCTTGAACCTGTCCGCAAGCGGCCAGGTATGTATATCGGCGGCACGGATGAGCGCGCCTATCACCATCTCTTTGCCGAGGTGCTCGATAACTCCATGGACGAAGCAGTGGCGGGCCATGCCAGCCGCATCGAGATCAAGCTCGACACCCAGGGCTTCATCACGGTGACGGATAATGGCCGCGGTATTCCGGTTGATCCGCACCCGAAATTCCCCAAGAAATCCGCGCTCGAAGTCATCATGACGACACTACATGCGGGCGGTAAATTCTCAGACAAGGCCTACGAGACCGCTGGCGGTCTGCACGGCGTCGGTATTTCCGTCGTCAACGCCCTCTCGGAACTGGTCGAAGTGGAAGTTGCCCGCGACAAGGTGCTTTACCGGCAGACCTTTTCTCGCGGCATTCCGCAGGACAAGCTGAAAAAGGTCGGCAGCGCACCGAACCGCCGGGGCACGTCTGTCCGCTTCAAGCCGGACTTCCAGATCTTTGGGGATAAGCTGCGCTTCCGCCCGGCCCGCCTGTTCCAGATGGCACGTTCGAAAGCCTATCTCTATCGCGGCGTTGAAGTACGCTGGAGCTGTGACCCGGACCTGCTGCCGGAAGATTCCAAGGTGCCCGCCGAAGCGACCCTCTCCTATCCGAATGGCCTTGCCGATCAGCTGGACGAGGTGTTCAAGGGCAAGGCGACGATCACCGATGCGGCCTTTACCGGCCTCGTCGACCAACGCGGCGAAGGCAAGGTTGAATGGGCGATTGCCTGGACACGCGCCGGATTTGGAGAAGCGGACGGCTTTGCCCGCTCCTATTGTAACACCATTCCGACCCCGGACGGTGGCACGCATGAGGCGGGCTTCCGCTCAGCCATTACAAAAGGTCTGCGCAATTTCGGCGAATTGACCGGTAACAAGAAAGCTGCGGAGATTACGGCGGAAGACATTATGGGCCATTCCGGTCTGCTCTTGTCTGTCTTCATCAAGGGCCCGGAATTTGTCGGGCAAACCAAGGACAAGCTTTCCACCACGGCGGCCTTCCGCCTTGTTGAAAACTCCGTGCGCGACCGGTTTGACCACTGGCTTGCCGGCTCTCCGAAAGAGGCTGACAAGCTGCTCGGCTGGGCCGTTGAGCGCGCCGAAGAGCGACAGCGCCGCCGCAAACAGAAAGAGATTTCGCGCAAATCCGCCACCAAAAAACTTCGCCTGCCGGGCAAGCTGGCCGACTGTTCCGACAAAGGCCCGGAAGGCACGGAACTGTTCCTGGTCGAGGGTGATTCCGCTGGCGGCTCTGCCAAGCAGGCACGTGACCGGAAATCCCAGGCCATTCTGCCCCTGCGCGGCAAGATTCTGAACGTCGAAAGCGCCTCGCTCGACAAGATGATGAACAATCAGGAGATCAATGATCTGGCCCTTGCTCTGGGTACGGCGCTTGGCAAGAAGTTCAACATGGATGATCTGCGCTATGACCGCATCATCATCATGACGGATGCTGACGTTGATGGCGCCCACATTGCCAGCCTGCTGATCACTTTTTTCTATCGGATGACGCCGGGCCTGATCGAAAACGGACGTCTGTTCCTGGCCATGCCGCCACTCTACAAGCTCTCCAACAAAGGCACGATCGTCTATGCCATGGATGATGCAGACCGGGCACAGAAAATGAAGGAGCATTTCAAACCGAACCAGAAGGTCGACATGACCCGCTTCAAAGGTCTCGGCGAGATGAACCCGTCCCAGTTGAAGGAAACCACCATGAACCCTGCCACACGCACGCTGGCTAGGGTGACTTTGGAGGCCATTGATGATGTTGAAATTCCGGCCGAGGAACTGATTAACACATTGATGGGCAAGAAGGCTGAATTGCGCTTCCGATTCATCCAGGAGAATGCCGCCTTCGTCGAAGAGCTGGATATCTAGGTTAACAAATTCTGACACACGGCCCGGCAATTATTCCCGGAAACCAAAGTTGACCCTAACCCTGTTTAGGTAAACTTGGGCTATGTCATCTAACGGGCCAAAACTTCAGTTCAGGAAAAGGACGCGGCCGCGGAAGCTGATGCGGCTGGAAACCTTTTGGCATCGCTATGTTGTCGCCCTTAGCCTGATTCTGGGCCTGTTGCTGACCAGCCATGTATTCTCGCTCGCCGAACTGCGCCATGGCGCGCATGACGCGGCAGCAATCAATATGAGCGGCAGCCAGCGTATGCTGTTGCAACAAATTGCGCATGTGATGCACGACTATGTTGAAACGCCAACTGAAACGTCGCGCACAAGGCTGAAAGACAGTATCGAACTGTTCGAAAGCTCGCACTACGAACTGGTCAAACTGAGCCAAGAAGACGCTGCGCTCAAAAGGCTATACTCGACCGGAGAGGCTCCAATTCACACGAAGGTCCTGCGCCTGATCAATGACGTGAACTGGATACTCGTGGATGCGCGCGGAACGGAGTTTGCCATTCGGGATATCGAACAGATGGCCGATGGAGAACTGAGTGCGCAGCTGGGCGAAGCCGCGGATGCTTTTGAAGCCCTTGCCCGCCGCCGCTCGATTCAACTTACAGCCATTCAGGACTTTTCCCTCTACGCGGCCGTTCTGACAATTATCGGTGAAATGCTGCTGATCTTCTGGCCAGCCCACAAGACCATCAAGCGAAGCTTTGCCCAGCTGAGGGAAGAGCATGACGCCACCGAAGCGGCTCTGAAGAGACTGTCCAACTTTGCCAGCCTGGCTTCCGACCTGTTCTGGGAGACCGATCTGGAAGGCCGTGTAACCTATGCGGAAGGGCGAGCACTGACCTATTTCAAGGGCGGACGCGACACGATTCAGGGCTGTGACTATCTGGACATCATCCAGATGGATGACAAGAACCTCGCCATTATTGCCAAAGCCATCAGCATGCTGAGAGACTATAAAGATGTTCGCGGCATCTTCACGGATGCCAGCGGGCGCAATTACAGCATGCGCCTGGCGGGAATGCCGCGCTTTGACAAAAATGGAAACCTGGCCGGCTATTTGGGCACAGCCGATGACATCACGAGCGATGTGGAAGAACAGGAAGAAGTCCGCAAACTTGCCTATACGGACCCGCTGACCGGCCTGTCGAACAAGCGGGCCTATGATGAGGCCATTCCGGATCTGGTAGCGACCTCCTCACCGGCCAGACCGATTTACCTGCTGGCCCTGGACCTGGATGGTTTCAAGGCGGTCAACGACACTTACGGCCATGGCGCAGGCGATGAAGTGTTGAAGGTCGTCGCGGCGCGGATCAGATCCATCATCCGGGATGACGATATGGCCG
This sequence comes from Hyphomonas pacifica, assembly GCF_000682675.1. GTDB lineage: Bacteria > Pseudomonadota > Alphaproteobacteria > Caulobacterales > Hyphomonadaceae > Hyphomonas > Hyphomonas pacifica. The sequence goes on from NZ_AWFA01000008.1 coordinate 14,364, forward strand.
TGCGTGTGGGCGGCGATGAGTTCTTCATCATCTGCAATGCGATGCCGTCTCACCTGGCCATCATGGGCCTGGCCCAGCGCCTGAACGACCGGCTGAGCGCGCCCTATTCCCTGTCTCATGGTACAACCGTGCGTGTCAGCGCCTCTATCGGGGTGGCCTGCGCGCCGCATGATGCGACCGAGCATGTCGCGCTCTGCGAGGCTGCCGACCAGGCACTCTACGCGGCCAAGAAACGCGGCCGCAACCAGACCTGCTTCGCCCGCGACCTGGAACAGGGCGAATTGCAAGCCTCATAAGGCCGCCTCAGCCATGTGCCAGCAGATGCGACCGGAAATGCGGCCTGCGTTCCGGCTCTCAATCTTGAATTTTTCAGGAAATTCAGCCGGAGCCTTCCCAGCCTTCCAGACCGGCGCGGATCATGCCGGGCAAAAGGCTGGCAATCGCGCCAAGCTCCGGCGATAGACGAAAGGCGCTATCCACCGGCCCGGTCATGGGCTTTGGCTCTCACTTCGCCTGCGCCGCTTCAGGCTGCGCGCGCGGCGATTGCGGCGTGAGGCCAATACGCCGAGATCATCTATTTGGCGTTGTGACGGAGGCGCTCGGTTTGTGAGACAGCTTTTGCGGAAAATGCGTTCCGTCTCACCCCGGCCCCTCTCCCGAGGGGGAGGGGTGAGTCTTCAATTGATAATCCCGGCGCATCCGCCTAAATGCTCCCCATGAGCAAAAAGCTGAAAATTCTGGTCGCGCAATTCAATCCCGTTGTTGGGGATATTTCGGGCAATCTGGGGCTGGCGCGGCAGGCGCTGATGGAGGGCAAGGCCCGCGGGGCGGATCTGGTCGTGCTGTCAGAGCTGTTCATTCTGGGCTATCCGGCGGAAGACCTGGTGCTGAAATCTGCCGCGGTGGAAGATTCCATGAAGGCCGTTCAGGCGCTGGCCACGGATACGGCAGACGGCCCGGCCGTTCTGATCGGCAGCCCCTGGGCCGAAAATGGCAAGCGGCACAACAGCGTCGTCTGGCTGGCCGGCGGCAAGATCACCGGGCGCTATGACAAACGCGAGCTGCCCAATTATGGCGTATTCGACGAGAAGCGCATCTTCGATGCCGGCGAAGGCCCCCCGCCCCTTTTCGAGCTGAACGGCGTGACGCTGGGCATCGCGATCTGTGAGGATATCTGGTATCCGCGCGTGCCGGGCCAGCTGGCCGAGGCGGGCGCGGAAATGCTGATCGTGCCGAATGGCAGCCCCTGGCGGCGCACCGTGCAGGTGGAGCGCCACACCAGTTTTTCCGCCTGGCACAAGACGGGCGTGCCCTACCTGTTCGTCAATCAGGTGGGCGGGCAGGACGAACTGGTCTTCGATGGTAGTTCGTATGCGGTTGATCATGACGGGACGGAGCATCAGTTACTAGGCGATTTCGTCACCGGCACGGCGATGGTCACCTATGATGGCGAAACGCACCGCTTCGACAGCGACGCGCAGGCGAAGCTGACCGGCGGCTGGGAAGCGGAATATCGCGCGGCGACGCTGGCGCTGGGCGATTATGTCAACAAGAACAAATTTCCCGGCGTCGTGCTGGGCATGTCGGGCGGGATCGACTCGGCGCTGACGGCGGCGATTGCCGTGGATGCTCTGGGGGCGGATCGTGTCTGGTGCGTGATGATGCCGTCAAAATACACGTCCAGCGAAAGCCTGGAGGATGCCAAGGCCTGCGCCGAGGCGCTGGGCGTGCGCTATGATATCATCAATATCCGCCCCGGCGTGGACGCGATGGACGAGATGCTATCGGGCGCCTTTGCCGAGACCCAGCCCGACACGACGGAAGAGAACATCCAGTCCCGCCTGCGCGGGGTGACGCTGATGGCACTGTCTAACAAGTTCGGCCACATGGTGGTGACAACCGGCAACAAGAGCGAGATGGCCGTCGGCTATGCGACGCTGTATGGCGACATGTGCGGCGGCTACAATGCGCTGAAGGATTTCTACAAGACCGAAGTGTTCGAACTGGCCAAGTGGCGCAACACGGCGGTGCCGAAGGGCGCGCTCGGCCCCGGCGGCGAAGTGATCCCGGAACGGATCATTACCAAGCCGCCCTCGGCTGAGCTGCGCGAGGACCAGAAGGATGAGGATTCCCTGCCGCCCTATGACGTGCTGGACGACATTCTGCGCGGGCTGGTGGATCTGGAAGAGCCGATCGAGGCGATCCTGGCACGCGGGCATGATCGGGCGTTGGTCAAACGGATCGAACATCTGCTCTACATTGCCGAATACAAGCGCCGTCAGGCCCCGCCGGGCGTGAAAGTGGGCGGCAAGAATTTCGGCCGTGACCGGCGCTATCCGATCACGAACCGCTTCCGGGATGATTGAGGGCTGAGGTTTTGCTTCGGGTCAGGGCGGCTCAAAAGCCGACGCTATTCCTGGTCCGGCAGTGCGGCCTCGGGCTCTATCCCTTCATAGGCGTTGGCCATGGCCGCCGCACCGGCGCGCACCTCTGCCACATCATCGGGCGCAATGTCTGACGCCTCGCCATAGCCCATGATCGGAGACGCGACGACGCCCGGCAGGTCCACCATGGTAGAATAGAGCAACCAAGCGCGGCTGCCATCCTCGCACTCGACATTGACCCATTGGTCTTCCGTCGGCGCTGGCAGGCTGGAAATATCGCTGATCTCGCGCAGCTCGGCCTCGTTGATGTCATACTCTTCGCCGCCAAAGGAGACGATGGTGAACCCCTCCCCCAGATAGCGCAGATAGGTCAGCTGGTCGCCGGTCTTGAGGTCCAGCGTCTTGATGCCGGTATCGGAAACATATTCGATGGACGCATCCTGGGAGAGCGTTACCGGGAAGGTCTTCGTGGCGACGAAGAAATCGAGATCGTCCTTCTCGACCCGATCGCGGTTCCACAACTGGTAGTTGGCATATTGCGGCAGCGGGCATTCAAGGTCTGCCGGTACGCCGGAATTGGGCTGTGACCAGCCATTCACTACAACACCGGGGTCCAGCACAGCAAATCCGGCGGGATATTCGCCCGGCCAGCCAGGGCTGACATACCATCCCTCGCCATAGCCGGAGACGGCCTGGTAATCCGTCTCGCCATCCGACTTTGCAATTTCTGCAGGCGTTTCAATCGGGTCGGGGGCTTCCACCACCGTTACGTCCGGTTCGACCGGCTCTTCAACCCGTTCCCCACAGGCCGCCAGCAGCCCTGCTGCAGCCAAAATCCAGCCCCGTCTCATCCACATCTCCTCGATGACGACTCACCTGCCCGTCGCACATTATCATAAACAATAGCAACAATGTGGCATCCCTCCCTTGGCTTTTTCCGCAATTTGATGTCGAAAGCGGCTTAAGTGACACAGGTTTTGTTCCAATGACTGCACCGATCGTTCGTTTTGCCCCTTCGCCCACCGGCCGCCTGCATGTCGGCAATGTGCGTACCGCGCTGATCAACTGGCTGTTTGCCCAAGGCCAGCAGGGGAAATTCATCCTGCGCATCGACGATACCGACGTGGAACGCTCCACAAAAGAACATGAAGACGCGCTGAAGGTGGACCTGGAATGGCTGGGCCTTGTCTGGGCCGACACATTCAACCAGTCCGACCGGTTTGGCGAGTATGACGCCGCCGCCGACAAGTTGCGCGAGATGGGCCTGCTGTATCCCTGCTTCGAGACGGCCGACGAGCTGGAGCGCAAGCGCAAGATCGCGCTGTCGCGTGGCCGCCCGCCGGTCTACGACCGCGCCGCGCTGGACCTCAGCGATGAGGAGAAAGCCAAGCTGGATGCCGAAGGCCGCAAGCCGCACTGGCGCTTCAAACTGTCCGGCGAGCGCGTCGAGTGGAACGATTTGGTACGCGGCCCACAGAGCATCGACACGTCCAGCCTGTCCGACCCGATCCTGATACGCGAAGATGGCTCCTACCTGTACACCCTCCCCTCCGTGGTGGATGATATCGAGGCCGGCATCACGCATGTCGTGCGCGGCGAGGATCATGTCACCAATTCCGGCGCGCAGATCGAGATATTCAAGGCACTCGGCGGCACGGCGCCGGACATGGCGCATACGCCGCTGCTGATCGGCGCGGATGGTCAGGGCCTGTCGAAGCGGCTCGGCTCTCTGTCCATGGGCGAGCTGCGCGCGCAAGGCTATGAGCCGATGGCGGTCTGCAGCCTGCTGGCAAAGATCGGCACGTCCGATAATGTCGAAGCGCGCGAAAGCCTGGACCAGCTGGTCGAGGAATTCAGCTTTGACAAGATCGGCCGGGCCCCGGCGCGCTTTGACGAGGCCGAGCTGCTGGCCGTCAACGCCACGCTGCTGCACGCCCTGCCCTTTGACGCAGTGAAGGATCGCCTCGCTGCGGTCGACCCGCGCGCCGCCGATGAGGCCTTCTGGACCGTAGTACGTGAGAACTGCTCCCTGCTGCCGGACGTCGCCGCATGGGTGGAGACCGTGTTCGGCACAATTACGCCGGTGATCGAGGATGAGGACAAGGACTTTGTCGCCACCGCCGCCACGCTGCTGCCGGACGGCGAACTGACGGGCGAGACGTGGAGCCAGTGGGCTAATGCCGTGAAGGCAGAGACCGGCCGTAAGGGTCGCGGCCTGTTCATGACACTGCGCAAGGCGCTGACCGGCCAGGACCACGGCCCCGACATGGGCGCCTTGCTGCCCCTGATCGGCCGCGAGCGGGCACTGGCGCGGCTGCAGGGCTAGGTCATAAAGCGGACTGGAATAAAGCTGGACGGTTAAGTCCCTGATTTCCAGTGCGTTTTCACTTTTTGGAACAAAGTCAGAACTTTTTCCTTTCCAAAAGATGAATATTCTGCTTATGTTCTCTTATTGAAGAACACGCGGAACACGGGGGCCGCAGCCCCCGAAATCTTGAGGAGTTGCACAATGGTACAGTTGGTCATCAAGGGATGTGAGTTTGACCCGGCCCATGCGAAGGATGTTGTCTTTGGAGACGGTTTCCGCATGGAACTGGACCAGGCCATTGAGCTGGCCATGGGCGGCATTGAGTTCTGGGCGGCAGAAGCAGACGGCTCTGCCGCAAAAGTCAGTGTCGAGAAGAATGAATATGGCGAACTGATCCTCAAGACCGAGCCGAGTGCCCGCGCCGCCAATCATTTCGGCGAGATCTGCGCCCCGCCCATCGTGCACCGCCGCTATCGCGCCGAAGCCCATCATACGCCGGTGCAGATCCATCACGGTTACGCTGTCGCAGCCTAGGTTACGCAGCGGCCCTCACCTTCCAGACGTTTCTTCCCCTGCGGTCACCACACCCAAGCCATCGGCCGCAGACAGGATATGCCGCTCTCCAAACCGGGACATCCGGGATCACACCAGCCTCTGGAAGGTGGGGGTTACTCTGTCGGCCTTGCGCTGTCGCGCGCAGGAAAGGCCCGTTTATCGCCCCTTCCCTACAGCACTCATGCAGAGCAACGTCGAAGCATGAACGGAACGGAGACTTACTCCGCCTCAAGCGTAACGAGGACATCGCCTTCGGCGACCTGATCGCCTGTGGCTGCCTCGACAGACTCCACGATGCCGTCGCGCGGGGCGGCGAGCGTGTGTTCCATCTTCATGGCTTCCATCACGGCCACGGCATCGCCCTTGGCCACACTGTCGCCCGGCTTCACATTCACGGCGAGCAGCTTGCCCGGCATCGGCGCGCTGACGTTGTCACCGCCCAGAACCGCTTCAACATCGGCGTCATAATCCGGCACCTCGACCAGAACCGTATCGCCACCGGTCGTCACCGCATAGCGGCGCGGGGAAAGATCCGTCACGAAGGGTAGCGGCGTTTCGGTCGGCAGATCATACGAGGTCGGATCAAGCCAGTCGGCATCGGCGCCTACGGCGACGGCTGCCTTGCGCACCGGGGCAGCATTGGCCCGGAAACCATCGCGAATGTCCCATGGCATGGCACCGCCTGCATCATCCAGCCGAATATCAGCAACCGCCAGAAGCGAAGCGAGTTCATGGTCGCTTTCCGGCTGGGTCAGCGCCTTGTCCTGCTCGGCAATCCAGTTGACATGATGCGTGCCCGTCCGGAAGGCCTCCGACAGGGCACACCGGCGCAGAAAGCCCGTATTCGACGGCACACCGGCAAGCTGCGTGTGCGACAGGGCCTCCGTCAACTGATCAACCGCGTCATCCCGATGATCGCCATAGACGATCAGTTTGGCAATCATGGAGTCGTAATTCGATGGCACACGGTCGCCCGTTTCAAAGCCGGCATCCCAGCGGATCGTCTCACCATCCACGGGCTGCAGCAGGCCGAATTCCAGGATCAGGCCTGCGCCGGGGCGAAAGCCATCAGCCGGGTCTTCGGCGCAGATGCGCGCTTCAATGGCATGGCCCATAAGCGGGATTTCCGTCTGGTTGAGCGGCAGCTCCCCGCCGCTCGCGACCAGCAATTGCCAGGCGACCAGGTCTTGCCCCGTAATCATTTCCGTCACCGGATGTTCCACCTGAAGCCGGGTATTCATTTCAAGGAACCAGAACGTGTCGGTGGCGAGCGGCTTTGATCCGTCCACGATGAATTCCACCGTACCGGCGCCTTCATAGCCGACTGCCTGGGCGAGGCGCACGGCTGCATCCGTCATCGCGGCGCGTACCTCTTGCGGCATGCCGGGCGCGGGCGCCTCTTCAATCACTTTCTGGCGGCGGCGCTGCAGCGAGCAGTCGCGCTCATACAGATGCACGACATTGCCATGGGAATCGCCAAACACCTGCACCTCGATATGACGCGGCTGCTGGACCAGTTTTTCCAGCATCACCCGGCCATCGCCGAAGGCGCTTTCGGCCTCGCGCACAGCGCTTTCCAGTTCGGCCTTCAAGTCTGCGGCCTTGGAGACAAGGCGGATGCCGCGCCCCCCTCCCCCGGCCACGGCCTTGATAAGCAGCGGAAAGCCAATCTCCTTGGCAGCCTTGGTCAGCGTTTCGGCATCCTGCGCCTCGCCGCGATAGCCGGGCAGCACGGGCACGCCCGCTTCCTCGGCAATGCGCTTGGCCTCATCCTTCGGGCCCATGGAGCGGATCGCTTTCGGGGATGGCCCGACCCAGATCAGCCCGGCATTGCGCACATCCTCGGCAAAGTCGGCATTCTCGGACAGGAAGCCATACCCCGGATGGATCGCATCGGCGCCAACCGCCTTGGCTGCCGCGATGATGGCATCGCCCTTCAGATAGCTCTCCGGCGCGGGCGCGGGCCCGATATGCACGGCCTCATCAGCTTCGCGCACATGTTTGGCGCGGGCATCGGCATCTGAATAGACGGCGACAGTCCCGATGCCGAGCTCCCGGCAGGTTTCAAAGATGCGGCAGGCGATCTCGCCCCGGTTCGCGACGAGCAGCTTCTGGATCTTCATCTGAGGGCCCTCCCGGCACCCGGCGCGTGCCTTTGTGAATGGCGGCGACCAGGACAAAACTTATGATCATCAGCAGATACCACGAACCGAGTTTTGATAAAGAGACCATTTGCCAGCCATGTTCTTGCCCGGGATAGGCCCATGCCCGGGCGAATGTTCCAAGATTTTCGGCAAGCCAGATAAAAAGCGCCACCAAAAGGAAGCCAATCACCAAGGGCATCGGGCGATGCGTCTCGTCTGCGCGAAACCAAACCAGGCAAGGCCCATAGATCAATGCCGTCGCGATGAAGAGCGCAATCCTGATATCCGGCAGCCAGTGATGCGCAAAGAAATTCACATAGATCGCTGTCGCCAGCACGCCCTGCATCCAGAGCGGCGGGAAGCGGTCAAACCGGAAATCGAAGATGCGCCACACCCGCGCGAGGTACGAGCCGACGGCAGCGTACATGAAGCCTGTGAACAGAGGCACCGCGCCTATGCGCAGCACGCTGTCTTCCGGATAGATCCAGCTGCCATGGGCTGTCTTGAACAGCTCCATCACCGTGCCGACAATGTGGAAGACGAAGATGATCTTCGCCTCTTCCCAGGTCTCCAGCCCGGTCCACAGCATCATGATCTGGATGCTCACAGCGCCGAGAACCAGGGCGTCATAGCGCGACAGTGCCGCATTTTCCGGATACCAGAGGAATGTGCCCAGCAAGAGGCCCAGCATCAGGCCGCCAAACAGACAGGCCCAAGCCTGCTTGATGCCGAAGGCGACAAGTTCGAACGCGGCCTGGCTCCATGGGCCCTTCACGCAGCGCGCATGCAGGGCGGCGCGGGCCGCATGCAGATAAGTCTGTGCTCTTGTGGACGTGGTCCCTTCAGATGTCATGCCCACTCTATCGCCTCCCTTCACGGCGCAAATGCGGCCAGTAGCAAGCGTGGCAAGGCATTTGAGAGGGTCATTTTCCGGCTTTGCCGATAGCGGGCAAGTGTCGTAAGGATTAACGCACAGAAACCAAGGGGAGTTATCTCATGGCCTATGCTTCAGGTGTGCGCCTCAGCAGTGTTGCAGGCATCGTCGGCGCCGTGGTGGGCGGCTATATCGGCTACACGCAAGCGCAGGATGTCAGCAATCTTGAGCCTGTGACGGCTGCCATCATTCTGGGCGCCATCGGCATGGTTGCCGGCAGCGCAGGGGCCTTTATCCTGAAGTCCCTGCTGCAGTTTGCGATCTACATCATTCTCTTCGGCGTGGTCGCCTATGTGTTCCAGAACCAGATAGAAACGCTGACCGGTATCAATCCGGTCGACGCGACCCTAGCCTTTTTGAGGGATATGGGGATTCCCGTTTAGGGAACCTCCGGCCTCCCAATTCCCGTACCTAGCGGTTCCAGTCCGGCTTGCGCTTTTCCAGGAAGGCGGAGATGCCTTCCTTGCCCTCATCTGAGGCGCGACGATAGGCAATGCGTTTTGACGTCTCGTGGCTGACCTCCCGGTCAATGAACACGCCGGCGACATCGCGCACCAATTCCTTGGCGTCAGCAATTGCGCCAGGCGCTGCGGAGAAAACAAGATTGGCGAGGTGCTCTTCCATGGCGAGCATTGCCTTCTCATCTTCAACGACATACTGGATCAGGCCGATTTTCTCGGCATAGTCGGCATCGAATGTCTCGGCGGTCACAAACAGGGAGCGGGCAAGCCGCGCGCCAATGGCCTCAATGACATAGGGGCTGATCGTAGCCGGGGTGAGGCCGAGGCGCACTTCGGAAAAGCGGAACTTTGTGTCCTTCATGGCCACGGCCACATCACAGGCTGCCACCAGACCAGCGCCGCCGCCCATGGCAGCTCCGCGCACAAGAGCGAGCGTCATTTGCGGCATCTCGTAAAGGGCACGCAGCATCTCTGCCAGATTCATGGCGTCCCGCTCATTATCATCGCGCGTATGGACTTCTGCGGCCAGCTTCATCCAGTTGAGGTCTGCGCCTGCCGAAAAGCTCTGCCCATTACCGCGCAGGATCATCATGCGGATTGTGCGTTGGTCTGCGATGGATTTGAAAGCGTCCGTCAGCTCGGCAATCAGCTCCGCATTGAAGGCATTATGTACATCGGGCCGGTTCAGTGTGACGACCGCGAGGCCTTCCTGCGTCATTTCAAGCTGGATAAGATCATATTCGGCGTCGCGCATGGGGTACTCCATTGGCTAGAGCCTTCCTTCCTTACATCAGGGCAAGCCAAAGGGAAGAGGGATCGCCGTCTTGTGTGCAGCCCTATTCGCCGCACCAGCGATAGACACGGCCGCCATCATGCTTTTCGCCCGTGTCCTCGACACCGGGGAATTTGCCCGCTCGGACAGCCTCAAGGAAGTTACGGCCCTTGCGGACCTTGTCGCCAATATAGAGCTGGTCCCAGTCCGGGCCGTAGACATCCGGAAAGTGAAACGGGCCGGGCGCGCGCCGGACAATACGTTTCCGCAAGCGGTTGATTTCTTCATCGTCCATCATTTTTCAAGGTGAGGAATCCTGCACGACAATCAAGATATGGGCAAAAAAAAGGGGACTCGCAGGACCAGCGAGCCCCCCATTCAGGAGACAGAGCAGGCAGACTACCAATCAGGCGTCGACACCCTGCTTTCCTCCTTCGAGGTGGACTGTCCCCGCCATGCGTCAAGGGCTTCAGTGAGTTCTTCTTTGGAGACAGTCCTGTTCGAATTGAGGTCCAGCTTTGTGAATTTCGCTTTCGCTTCAGCCTCGCTGACAATGCCAGCGTTTGCCTTATAGCTCACAAACTCATCCTCCGTAATCAGAACATCATCGTCCAGGTCCAGCAACGAGAAGTCAGGCATTTCGCCTGCATGCCCCATCAGGGCGGTCATCATGGCTGCGGTGACAAGAAAGCTGGTGCGTCTGATCATCTCCGAAATCCTTCCACATTTCCGGCCGCTGACCAGAGCGGCCAGGATCAATTTACGCCAGAAGGCCGGTAATGATGCGTGAAAAGGGGTTCACGAACGAATTGTAATGAAGGCACCTAAACCGCGTCTTCGCCAATCTCACGCATGAAGGCGAGCCAAGAATCCACTTTGGACTCTGTCAGTTCCCCTGCCCCGCCGATGATGGTGTGATGCAGCGGCTTGAAACCGGACAGGCCGAGCACACCGCGCTCAAGACCTTTCGTGGCCGCCGCATCCATGCCGAAGCGGTAAACGAAATCCGGCATACCCATCGTCACCACAACACGGGCGGACTTTCCCTTCATCATCTGTTCGGGCCATCCGGAAGTCGACTGCTGGATGAAGAAATTCCCGCTGGCGGCCAGCTCCAGAAAGGATTTCAGCTTGGCCGGCATTGCGCCCAGCCAGAGCGGAAACGCGATGAACAGATGATCGGCATCAGCGATCTTTTCGCGTTCTGTCAGAACCGGCTCCTCCGGCGGAGTATCGAATTCGGCCTGGGAGGTGAGATAGGGCAGGTCCAGCGTAGCGATATTAATCCGCTCTACCGCATGGCGTCCTGTGTCTGCGCCTTCGGAATAGGCATTGCACAAGGCATGGATCAAATGCTCAGGCGCCGGGTCTGGATGGCCGTCTATAATACAGATCTTGTGAGACATGGAAGTTACCTCCTGCCATAACGCAGAAGGCATTCTACCATGCGTTCATGACGGTTGTGCTACGTACGGGTCCCTACATCCGAAACACGCCGAAGCCACGGTCCGGGAACGGAGCGTTGAGGCTGGCCGACAGGGCAAGGCCCAGAACGCGGCGTGTGTCTGACGGAGCGATGATACCATCATCCCATAGACGCGCGGTCGAGAAGTAGGGCGAGCCTTCGGCCTCGTAGAGATCGCGGATCGGCTGTTTGAAGGTCTCTTCCTCCTCCGTGCTCCATTCCCTGCCCTTGCGCTCGATGCCGTCGCGCTTAACCGTCGCCAGCACGGAGGCCGCCTGTTCGCCGCCCATGACCGAGATGCGCGCATTCGGCCACATGAACAGGAAGCGCGGCGAATAGGCCCGGCCGCACATGCCGTAATTGCCTGCACCGAAGCTGCCGCCGGTCACGACCGTGAATTTCGGCACGCTCGCGGTGGCGACGGCCGTCACCATCTTGGCGCCATCCTTGGCTATACCGCCAGCCTCATATTTAGAGCCGACCATGAAGCCGGTAATGTTCTGCAGGAAGACGAGCGGGGTACGGCGCTGATCTGCCAGTTCGATAAAGTGCGCCGCCTTCTGGGCGCTTTCCGAAAACAGGATGCCATTATTAGCGAGGATTGCGACCGGCATGCCGTAAAGGCGCGCAAAGCCGCAGACAAGGGTCTCGCCATAGAGCTTCTTGAACTCATGGAATTCCGACCCGTCAACCAGGCGCGCAATCACTTCGCGGGCATCATAAGGCTCGCGGACATCCTGCGGGACGAGACCATTCAGTTCTGCCGGATCGTAAAGCGGCTCGGCCGGTTCGGTCAGCTCGAAGGGCTGCGGCTTTGGGGTTGCCAGCGTACGGACAATTGACCGAACGATGGCCAGCGCATGCGCGTCATGGGCGGCATAATGGTCGGCCACGCCGGACTGGCGGGCATGCACGTCCGCGCCGCCAAGATCTTCTGCCGAGATCACCTCCCCTGTCGCCGCTTTGACCAACGGCGGACCGCCAAGGAAGATAGTTCCCTGCTTGCGCACGATAACCGACTCGTCGCTCATGGCCGGCACATAGGCACCGCCTGCCGTGCAGCTTCCCATGACGGAGGCGATCTGCGGGATGCCCTTCGCGCTCATCTGCGCCTGATTGTAGAAGATGCGGCCGAAATGCTCGCGGTCCGGGAAGACTTCGGACTGGTGCGGCAGGTTCGCGCCGCCGCTATCGACCAGATAGATACAGGGCAGATGGTTCTCCATCGCAATTTCCTGTGCGCGGAGATGTTTCTTCACCGTCATCGGGAAATAGGCCCCGCCCTTCACCGTCGCATCATTGCAGACGATCAGGCATTCGCGGCCCTCGACACGGCCAATGCCGGTGATCAGGCCCGCGCCGGGGGCCTCATTGTCGTACATGCCATTGGCGGCCAGCGCGCCAATCTCAAGAAAGGCGCTGCCTGGATCCAGAAGACGCTCAACCCGCTCACGCGGCAGCAGCTTGCCGCGCTCAACATGGCGCTGACGGCTGGCCTCGGGACCACCCAAAGCGGCCTCTTCCGTCTTTGTATGCAGTTCGGCAAGTAATGCCTGCATCGCGCTTCTATTGGCGGCAAATTTGCTACCGGACACGTCAAGGCTGGATTTCAGAACCGGCATAAAGCCTCCCACTGGAATTTTAAGCCTGCTTAACCGCCCGAGCCGCATGTGTCACGCGTGCGTCACGTGAATTTGAAACAGAAGGGCTAAAGAGAAAGGCTATGAAAAGGATATCAGAATGGGCATGTTCTGGGACATGGGCATAGATATTACTCCCCGTCTCCAGGCGATTTCCTTTCTGAAGGATGTGCCCGGCCGCGCGATGAAGGCGGCAGGCAAGGAAACCATCTGGTTTTCCATTCCGGCGGGCAAGCCGCTCTTCCTCGCCGGAGAACCTGCCGACACGCTGTATTTCGTCATGTCCGGCACGCTGGGCATTTTCCGCCAAGGGCCCCACGGCAAGACCGAATTCATCGGCCATATCCGCTCCGGCGAGCCTGCGGGGGAAATGTCCCTCTTCCAGGGCGGCATTGACCTGACGGGCGACGGCCTGCCGAATGATGCCCCGCATAACAGTTCCGTCTATGCCATCCGCGATACCGAAGTGGTCGGCGTCTCCCGCAAGGGGTGGGACCGGATGGTCCGCGCCGAGCCGGAATTGCTGGAATCCATGATTCGCATCATCCTGACGCGTCTTGGCAAGCCGATGGAGCGGGTGGCGAGCGCCGCGCCGAAAGTCTTCGCGCTGGTGGCTACCTCCCCCACGATTGATCTGTCGCTGCGGGCGCGCGCCCTGAAACAAGCCTGTGACCGGCTGGGCAAGAAATGCATCATCGTGACCGAGCGCCAAGGCGATGAAAAACCGGCCGCCTATTTCGATGAGCTGGAACAAGCACATGATGTCGTGATCCTTGTCTCTTCCATTGGTGATAATGCCTGGTACCGCCTGTCGACGCGGCAGGCAGACCGCATCTGGGTTGTGGGCCGCGCCGATGCGCACCCGTCCAATCCGCTGATGCCGGATGATGAGTCCCCGGCCCGCACCCTGAAGCTGGTCGATGTTGTCTTACTGCACCACGCCGAGGACCGGCCGGGCGCGCCGCCCAGCCGCTGGCTGTCTGCTGCGGGGGGCAGCCGGATTTTTCACTGGGGCGGCATGGAAGGCAAAGACTGTAACCGTCTGGCACGCATCATGTGCGGTGTCTCGATTGGCCTGATCCTCTCCGGCGGTGGCGCGCGGGCCTATTCGCACATTGGCGTCGTAAAGGCGCTGCGGGAGTTGGGCATCCCGATCGACTTTGCCGGTGGGGCCTCCATGGGCTCGGTCGTCGCGGCGTGCGTGGCAATGGGATGGAGCAATGAGGAAATCGAGCGCCGCATCCGCAAGGCCTTTGTCGATTCCAATCCGCTCGGGGACTATCACCTGCCCGTTGTCGGCATGGTGAAGGGCGCGCGCGTCAACAATCGCCTCAAAGAGCATTTCGGCGATGTGGACATCTGCGACCTCAAAGTGCCTTTCTTCTGCACGTCGACCAATCTGACCTCTGGCAGTTCACGCATTCACCGCACAGGACTGCTGCGGGACGCGCTGCGAGCGACGATCTCCCTGCCTGGCATTCTGCCACCGGTCGTGGACGGCAAGGATGTGCTGGTGGATGGCGCAGTGCTGAATAATTTCCCGGCCGATGTGATGCGGGATTTGCATCGCGGCCTGGTCATCGGCTCTGACGTGACCCGCCAGCCGGACAATATGGATGTCGAAGAATTCGCCAACCCGCCGAGCTTTTTCCAATGGGTGTTCAAGAACGGATTTTCCAGCGCTCCGCCCATTGCCGGCCTGCTGATGCGCGCGGCAACCATCCGTGCAGATACACAATTCGGCCACGACATGACCGATGTGCTTATCCTGCCCGACATGGCAGACGTGCAGCTGCGCGATTGGAAGATCTATGATGACGCCGTTCAGGCGGGCTATGACGCCACGATCAACGCCATGAAAGACAAGAACATCACAGCCATAAGCGGCGCAGCCTAGACGCTAGGCCGTTTCGCCGAACAGTTCCCGGCCGATCAGCCAGCGGCGGATTTCGCTGGTCCCCGCCCCGATCTCATACAGTTTGGCATCACGCAGCAGGCGCCCGGTCGGGTATTCGTTGATATAGCCATTGCCGCCAAGAATCTGAATTGCATCGAGTGCCAGCTTCGTGGCGGTTTCTGCCGCATACAGAATGGCACCGGCGGCATCCTTGCGCGTTGTCTCGCCCCGGTCACAGGATTTAGCGACGGCATAGACATAGGCCTTGGCCGCGTTCATCTGAACGTACATGTCTGCGACCTTGCCCTGAATCAGCTGGAACTCGCCGATCGACTGGCCGAATTGTTTACGGTCATGGATGTAGGGAATTACGACATCCATGCAGGCCTGCATGATGCCGGTCGGCCCCGCCGACAAGACGGCGCGCTCATAATCGAGGCCGCTCATCAGCACGCGGGCTCCGCCATTCAGCGGCCCCATTATGTTTTCTTCGGGCACTTCGCAATCTTCGAACACAAGCTCACCGGTTTCAGAACCGCGCATGCCCAGCTTGTCGAGCTTCTGCGCAACGGAGAAGCCCTTCATATCCCGTTCGATCAGGAAAGCGGTGATGCCTTTTGATCCGGCGTCCGGCTCCGTCTTGGCGTAGACAACCAGCGTGTCGGCGTCCGGCGCATTGGTGATCCACATCTTGGTGCCGTTCAGCACATAGCGGTCGCCTTTTTTCTCGGCGCGCAGCTTCATGGAAACGACGTCGGAGCCGGCCCCGCTCTCGCTCATGGCGAGCGAGCCGAGATGCTCTCCGCTCATCAGTTTTGGCAGGTAGCGGGCCTTCTGGTCATCACTGCCCCAGCGGCGGATCTGGTTCACGCAAAGGTTCGAATGCGCGCCATAGGACAAGCCGACAGACGCAGACGCGCGGGAGATTTCCTCCATCGCCACGACATGCTCAAGATAGCCGAGGCCCGTGCCGCCCCATTCCTCTTCAACCGTAATACCCAGCAGGCCCAGCTCACCCATTTTGGGCAGCAGGTCACGCGGGAACGTATCTGTCCGGTCGATCTCAGCGGCGCGAGGCGCAATTTCATTCTGGGCAAAACTTGCCACAGTTTCGCGGATCATGTCCGCTGTTTCACCGAGATCGAAGTTCAAAGTGGGATATGTGTTCGGAATCATGGCCCTGCCCTAGCAAGGCTTTTCCGCCCTGTCAGCCTATTCTTGATGTGCCAGCATACGATAGAGGTAGTAGACAGACACGAAAAGCAGAAAGCCGCTACCCAGAGCGATCAATGGCCCTGCATAGGATTGGCTCGCAGCTTGGCCCATCTGGTTTGCAGCTGTGCCGACAAACCGGCGCATCCCGTCATACAGGCCAATCATGCCGAGACCGGCCAGCAAGGCGAACGGCACCCAACGCAGATTGCCCTGTCCCTTGTCAAAGCCAAGCGGGCGATCATCCAGCGGTGGCTCGACCTTGGCCGGATCCACATAGATCGGGGCCAGATCATCAATCAGGCGTCGGTCTGTTTCCGGCAGGCGCAGAGGCTCCAGGCTGAGCGAGGCATCAAATTCAGGAGTTGACTGACGTCCGTGGCGACGACGCTCTGACATGGAGGCAGGTGGCGGTGCTTCATTCGTTCCTTCCGGATCAGCCAGTGCAGACACCGCGCGGGTAATCTCGTCCACGGTCGGATCACCACTCTCCTGTGCCCCCTGCTCTCCTGAAGCACGCGAGGCATTCTCCCCAAGGATACGCGTCAGGCGCTCTGCAACGGCGCGGGCGGCGGCTTGCGGTGCTGTCTCCCGATTAACCGTTCGCGCAGCACGAAGGCGGTCTGCTTCCGTTCTTGCCTCGACAATGATGGGGGTTTCACGCGGAACTGCCGGGCCGGAATGCGGGTCACGCTCCGGCCGCACAAGCGCGCCGGGAATGGCTACGGGGCCATTAGGCTGCGACAGGAAGAGCGCAATTTCAGCGGCTCGGCGACGTGCCAGCGCATCAATGATGCGCGACTGGCCATCAACACGGCCGCGACGCCAGCTCATCATCGCTTCGCTTGCCAGAATGCGGTCGCCAGAGTTCAGATAGGCCAGCACATCGGACGACTCAAAGGCCTCTTGCCCGATATTGAAAACAAAGGAGGCCAGCGCGTCGAATTCATTCTGGCTGAGCGGCGTGAACACACAGGTGTAGAGAGCGTCTTCGATCTTTTTGAGATCGTGGAAGCGCAGAATCAGCTCGGCATCGAAGGCGCCTACGGTCAGGCCAGCCCGCGCCGTTTCGGTATGGCCATATCCAAGCAGCCACCGCCCATCCGGCAGGCGGCTGGCACGCGCACGGAAGCCCTCGAAGCTCTTGATGAGCTCGACCCCCTTATCTGATGTGCGCATTTGCCGAGCCATGCAGCGGCATCCCATTTTGAAACACTTGGACTTTTAACTACCCACCAGTGCTGCAAAACTCGCGCCCATTCACCCAAGGGGCGAGAAACTGCGGAAAATCCCGCATGTTTACAGCAGAACGAGTGTGGCGAGGCCCAGAAAACTGAAGAAGGCCATCACATCTGTCAGCGTCAGCACAAAGACGGACGAGGCGACAGCCGGGTCCGCGCCGAGACGCTTGAGACCCAGGGGAACAAGAATGCCGGAAAAGCCTGCCCAGACGAAAGTCGCCATCATGGCCACCCCCATGACGAGCGCCAGTTCAATGTCCCGGAACCAGACCAGGGAGATCAGACCGACCCCCACGGCGAAGATCAGACCATTGACCATACCGCTCATCACCTCGCGCCAGATCGCGCGGCGCGCCGCATCGCCATCCAGCTGGCGTTCTGCAATCGCACGCACGGCAACGGCCAGGCCCTGACTGCCGGCATTGCCCCCCAGCGCCGCCACAACGGGCATCAGAACCGCCAGCGCCACAATCTGAGCAATCGTCGCCTCGAACAGAGAAATGATTGCTGACGAAATGAACGCCGTAAACAGATTGACGCCCAGCCAAGGGGCACGGGCCTTCACTGTATCCCATACCGTGTCCGCACCATCGGCCGAATTCACGTTCAAAAGCGAGAGCAGGTCTTCCGCGTTTTCTTCCTGCATGACGTCGACCATGTCATCGACGGTGATCATACCGACAAGACGGCCGCCATCATCGGTCACCGGCGCGGAAGCCAGCGAGTATTTGCGGAACTGGAAGGCCACCTCTTCCTGGTCCATCTCCGGCTTCAGGGTGGAGAGCGGGTCTTCCATGATATCTGATAGCTGCACGTCACGCGGAGTGCGCAGCAACGTGGCCAGCGAGACCGTGCCCAGCAGACGGTGCCCCGGATCGGTCACATAGAGTTCGTAGAACACTTCCGGCAATTCTTCGCCCAACGCGCGGGCATGGTCGATGGCGTGACCAACGGTCCAGTATTCCGGCGCGGCAACGAATTCCGTCTGCATGAGACGGCCAGCCGTTTCCTCCTCATAGGACAGGCCGCGTTCCAGCTGGGCCCGTTCAATCGGTGCCAAATCTTCCAGAATGCGTTCGCGGCGTTCATCCTCAAGATCTTCAAGAATGGTCGTCGCGTCATCTGAATCGAGTTCATCGAGCGCGCTGGCGACGGCGGCGTCCGGCAGAACTTCAACCGCTTCTTCCCGATAGGAATCACGCAGCTCGATCAGAATGTCGGCAGGCAGTTCTCCGCCGAGCAGCTCCACGGCTTCGGAAAAGGTGTCAAAGGACAGCGCTTCCAGCAGGTCTGCTGCGTCCGCCGGGTGCATGCGCTGAAGTGTGCGCGCCAGCCAGCGCGTATCATGCTCATCGACCGCATCGATGAGATCATCCAGCAGTACCGGGTCGACATTCGGCATCTCGGCGGTCTGCGTCGGCTGGGCAGGCGTTTCACTCATGGCATTCTCTTGCCGGGCCTAAGCCATGGCGGCAAGGCCCGATTATCCTGACCTAGCAGGGATTCGCGCGAAATTCACAGGCTGCCCACAAGGCAAAGAGCATGGCGTGGAAATTGGCCCCTCCCCCGCAGATAGAGACGGGTTCAAAGCAGGGTGCGCAAACCCGCCTTCAAACGCCCCAAACCTTCTTCCCCCAGACGGGTCTCTGTACGGTTTTGCACTTCCTGCCAGAGCGGATAGACCTCTTCCAGTCGACCTACGCCCAGCGTGGTCAACAGCAGACGGCGACGGCGGCCCTCGCTCTCCTCCCCGCGAAAATGAGGCCCGCCTTCTCGAGAGGCTTCAGGTTTCGCGAGAGGGTCGTGCGGTCCAGCGCTAGCAGATCCGCCAGTTCCGAAATGGAGTCCGGCTCGTAACGGTCCACAGAATTGAGCAAACCAAACTGGGTGACTGTCAGGCCGACAGGGCGCAGCGCATCATCATATTCCCGGGTGATCCTGCGCGCGGCCCTCAGCAGTCGTCCGGCCATGCACCGCCCAGTTAATGCGCCGATCAGCTGGCACGCACTGATGGGGCTTCCCTGCGCTTGCTGCACCTTTGCAATAAAGGGGTAGCCCAGCGGGATTTGACCGCGCAAGGCCGCGCCGCTGCCCTGGCCAATGCCGGGAAGGTGCGCCTGCGCCCCGGAAATCTGGAAGAGGCCGTCATCTACCCCTCCAAAGCGCAGAATCTTGGGGCACCAAAGGGCAGCGTCATCAGCTTGAGCGCCGCCCTGATCCGGATGAATCGTCCGGAAGAAGCCATCGAGACCCTATCAGACCTGAATGGCGTATCTACACCGCTGAAGCCGATAGCGCTGCACAATCGCGCCATGGCACAACTGCAGCGCCACAATGCAAAAGCGGCCTATCTTGATTTGCTGGAAGCTAAGCGGCTCGCACCGGGCTATGCGCCCGCACAGGAATTGCTGACGCATTTCACGCTGACGCCTTATCCCGCAACGGCGGATACTGGAGAAAGCGCCTTAAAATCCTGAAATGGGCTGAATGCGCCCCGAATGGCGCATAGCTCTTCATGTCTGGAAATAAATGGTGCGGTCGAGAGGACTCGAACCTCCACGGGTTGCCCCACAGCGACCTCAACGCTGCGCGTCTACCAATTCCGCCACGACCGCACATTTCTCATTCGAGGCAGACGGGCCGTATAAGGCGACACTAGCCCTTTGTGAAGCCCCGAATGTCGCCTATATGCCTCCCGTAATGCAGAAATTTCCAGACACCGAATGGGCCGTCTCTGACAGCCAAGTCCCTTACGAAGATGCCGTCCAGTTCATGGAGGCCCGCGCCCGCGCAATTCGTGAGGCCGATGCGCCGGATCTGGTGTGGTTCCTGGAGCATCCACCGCTCTACACGTCCGGCACATCCGCGAAGCCTGAAGACCTGCGCGATGCGACGCGGTTCCCGGTTTTTGATGCCGGGCGTGGCGGCCAGTACACCTATCACGGCCCCGGCCAGCGGGTGGCCTATGTGATGGTGGATGTCGCCCGGCGCGGGCGCGATGTGCGCGCTTTCGTGCAAAATCTAGAAGCCTGGATCATTGCTGCGCTCCACGCCTTCAATGTCGAATCAGGTCCCCGAGATGGCCGTGTGGGCGTCTGGGTAGACCGCACACAGGCTGGCGGCCCGCTGCGTGAAGACAAGATCGCCGCCATCGGCGTGCGCCTGAAGAAATGGGTCAGCTTCCACGGTATTTCGCTGAACGTGGAGCCGGAGCTGGAGCATTTTTCCGGCATTACCCCGTGCGGCATTGCAGACCCGCGCTATGGCGTGACCAGCCTTGTAGACCTTGGCATTCCCGCCACTCTGGCAGAGGTGGACATGGCCCTAAAAGCCGCGTTCGAGACGGTCTTCGAAAGCCGCCTCGTGCGGGTTCAGGCGCCGCTGGACGGCAAGGTTCAGGCCGTCGTCTGATAGGCTGTCGGCGCGGTTGCCAGTTTGCGCTGTTCTTCCTGCGTCAAATCACTCCCGGTGCGGACCGGGCCGACGCCGCCATTGGGCAGACGTGCGACATGCAGCAGAGTCCACAGCATGACCGGAAGTGCCGCCAAGACCCACAGCGCCGTGGCCATACCCATACCCCCGCCCAGCGCCATTTGCTTCATGGTTGGCGGAGGGCCGCGGCGGGGTTGTGTCTGCCCTGACTCAGGCTTGGCTTTAGCCTTGTCCGCTGCCGGAACAGCATCTGGGACGGAGCCCTCTTCACTTTCGACCGCCGCCTTGGCGGCTTGTGCCTTCTGCGCCTCGTAGCCGGCAACCCCCATCGTTACCCCGCCCGCA
Source organism: Hyphomonas pacifica (assembly GCF_000682675.1). GTDB lineage: Bacteria > Pseudomonadota > Alphaproteobacteria > Caulobacterales > Hyphomonadaceae > Hyphomonas > Hyphomonas pacifica. Next base: position 35,154 of record NZ_AWFA01000008.1, read on the forward strand.
AAGCCGACCAGGCCAAGGATCAAGGGAATGAGTACGATCATCGCCTTCAGGGTCGAGCGGTTGGCATCCGCAAAGCGCCGGACATGCGCCACCCAGGAGGTAAAGGCTGTGACAATTGTGAAGATGAAAAACGGCACCAAGAGAGCCGGAATGGGCAGAGGGAAAAAGCTGAGCGGTTTCCAGGCTGCGGCGAGATTGGCCCCCGCCATGCTGGCGATGGAGGCGGAAAAGACCGGCACGACAAATAGCAGGACACGGCCCATGAACATGAAAGTCCAGGCCCGGCTGAAGTGCAGCTTCCCGGTCATGCCAAAGGGATTGAACAGGGTTTGCAGCCAGTCCATGCGCGCAGGATCATCCCGCTCATCCCGGATCCAGGGCCGGTGGTGGTCAATCGGTTCAGCCAGATGATGAGACGACATGGTCTTGCAGTCCTTTCAGGAACTCAGGAAAATGTTTGGCTCGCCCCGCCCCTGCCGGGAGGCGGACCATAGCGATTGCTGTCAGGGTCAGAGGGCAGACGGCTGCCGACAAAGCCAAGTACGGCACTGCTTAGCAGGAAGCTGGCGATCAGCGTGGGCGACAGCGCACGCGCCAGGACAAACTGGTTTTCCTGCATGAAATTTTCAGCGCTGACGGAGTCTCCGTTCATCACATAGCTGAAAAATTCCATATACATTTCATAAGCATGCGGCGTCAGCATGGGCAGTAGCACCATGGTGATGATGGTGTTTACGACAATATAGCCAACCAGGAACAACAGGTAGAGCCAGCCGGATTGCCCTGCATCATGCAGACGTTTGGAAAAGACACACACATACATGTAGATGAAGCCCAGAGAGAGCAGGCCGAAGACCGGCGCGATAAAGATCTCGCCCAGCTGCATCAGCATGTAACCGCCCGTCAGCAGGATGAAACCGCGCAGAAAGGTGCGCGGGCCAATACGGCCTTTCGGACTGAGCAGGACAGTTTGTACGTCCATAGGGTGCAGGTCTCCTGAGGTATGTGCCCGGACAGGGTCATCCCCTCTCTATGCATGCGTCTTATCAATAAACGATAAATGCATGCAACAAAAAAGAGCCGGGCACAGGGCCCGGCTCTGCAATCCTGTCGATTTGGGACAGCTATTAGACGAAGGTGTCTGCCGCCATGCCTGGGTTTTTCGGGTCCGGACCATACTTGTTCGGGCCAACCGTACCAGGGATCAGACTGATCACAAAAATGGCAATGCCGACCAAGCTGCCAATGAACGGAATGAGCGCGGCCAGCAAAATCCATCCTGTGATGTTTACGTCATGCAGACGGCGCACTGTCAGCGCGATACCTGGGATGAGAACTGCCAAGGCGTAGAGAACGAGGACAACAAAGACCAGATATGCCAAAGGACCAGGTCCATCACTGGAGGCCCCGATTGAGCCCAGAATGCCTGCAAGCACCATGCCTACAGCCATCACAAGGAAATTGAACAATTGTACCCACCAATATTCAGACCGGCGCGAACGGCCCTGAAAATCTGTATAACGGGCAAAGAACATTTTTACTGCGTCTGGAAAACTGACCATCTTAAAGGCCCCCTTTAAAATAATGGGTATGGCGCGCGCGCCATACCCCGACCAATACAATTCAAGAAAATTCTACTCAGGCTGTTGGTGGACCGTACTGGTTCTCGTTCGGGTCCGACTTGAACAGCCCCATGACAATCCCGACCACGCCCACCGACAGGACGGAGGCAAGGATATTCGGAATAAGGCTTGCCTGCGCGATGCGGCGGGAATGCTCCATCGTGGCAGCCATCATGGCGGCAGGATCATTACTCGCGGCCATGTCTTCCATGTCGCGCTGCATCTCAGCCTGCAATCCGGCCATATCGACACCGAAAAGCGGCGGCAGGATAAGGCCAGCTACGAAGGAAACGATGATCGCCAGAACGACCATGGCGACTGTCAGCCAGCCTGTCTTGCCGGCATCGTGAAACCGCTTTACGTGAACGGCAATCCACGGCCAGATAAGCAAGAGCGACAGGAAGCCCACAAAAGGCGACGCATAGGCCGAAAGAGCACTAATGAGCACGCTGAGTACCAACAACACGATTACGCCCTGCCAATAAGTTGACTGAGCAATCCGTCCATTCGGACTGAGATAAAGTGCCATGACGTCCCTCCTTTTAGGTACAGATCTTTTAGCACAAGTTTTGTGCGCGACCATGACATTCGGGAGACAAAATCGCTTTGCCCCCCACCTGAATGGAGTGGATACCGACGTAATTCGGTTAGCAGCTGGTTAATCTGCCCAGTTCGGGGGTTAGTCGAACTCGACCATCACCTCGTCAGCCGCCACGCTGTCACCTGCGGCAACATTAATGGCCTTGATCGTGCCCGTGGTCTCGGCGCGGATGATGTTCTGCATCTTCATCGCCTCAACCACGCAAACGGCCTCCCCTTCCTGCACTTCCTGTCCGACTTCGACATCCATCGAAACCACAAGGCCAGGCATCGGAGAAATGACCAGTTTGGACATGTCCGGCTTTTCCTTTTCAGGAAGGCGGGCATGCAGATCAGCCACCTGAGGCGTGCAGACCAGCGCACGCAGGGCAACGCCGCGATGGCGGAAGAGATAGCCTTCGGTACGGTCTGCGAATTTCACGGCATAAGGCTGACCGTCCAGCAGGCCTTCAACCAGGTGCAGGCCCGGATACCAGCCGGTTACCAGCGCGTGGGTCTTGCCGCCATTGATGGTGATTTCGGCTTCACCCGCATCCCCAAGCTCCAGCGTCACCGGATAATGCTTGTCGCCCAGGATGACGACCCACTCCGTACGCGCCTCATCCGGCGGGGCCAGACGCCCCGTCACATCGGCTGCGCGGCGTGACATGAAGCCATGCACATAGGCCGCCGAACAGATCAGCTGGGTCAGCTGGCTGTCAGTCGGCTCAACGCCATTGAAGCCTTCAGGAAACTCGTCCTTTATATAGGCGGTCGTGATCTTGCCGGAGCGGAATCGCGCTTCATCCACAACAGCTGCAATGAAGGGCATGTTGTCCTGAATGCCTTCGATGTGGAAACGGTCCAGCGCCTCGCCATGCACGTCGAGCGCCGTGTCGCGATCCTTGCCCCAGGTGATCAGCTTGGCGATCATCGGGTCATAGAACATAGAAATCTCGTCGCCCTCGCGGACACCGGAATCCATGCGCACTTCCCCATCTGCCAGCTTGCCTTCCGGCGGCGCCTTGAAGCGCTTCAAGCGGCCAATGGATGGCAGGAAGTTGCGATACGGATCTTCGGCATAGACTCGGCTTTCGACGGCCCAGCCATTGATGCCGATGTCGGACTGCTTGAGTTTCAGCGTCTCGCCATAGGCAACAAGCAGCATCTGCTCGACAAGATCCACACCTGTGATCATTTCCGTCACCGGATGCTCAACCTGCAGACGGGTGTTCATTTCAAGGAAGTAGAAGCCCTTGTCCTTGCCGGAGGCGACGAACTCCACGGTGCCCGCGCTATCATAGTTCACCGCCTTGGCAAGCGCGACGGCCTGCTCGCCCATCTTCTTGCGGGTTTCCGGATCGAGCAGAGGAGACGGCGCTTCCTCGATCACCTTCTGGTTCCGGCGCTGAATGGAGCATTCGCGCTCGTTCAGATAGATGCAGTTGCCATGCTTGTCGCCCAGCACTTGGATCTCGATGTGGCGCGGCTCAAGAATGAATTTCTCGATAAAGACGCGGTCGTCACCAAAGGAGGATTTTGCCTCGGCCTTCACGGCCGGGAAGCCCTCTTCGACTTCCTTGTCATTCTCGGCGATGCGGATGCCCTTGCCGCCACCGCCGGCTGAGGCCTTGATCATGACCGGATAGCCGATCTCCCGGGAGATCTTCACCGCTTCCTTGGTGTCTTCAATCAGGCCCATATGGCCCGGAACCGTGGACACACCAGCTTCGGCAGCGAGTTTCTTGGAGCTGATCTTGTCGCCCATCGCTTCGATCGCGTGTGCATTGGGGCCGATCCAGCCGATGCCCTCTTCCTCAAGGCGTTTGGCAAAGGCCGGGTTTTCGGACAGAAAGCCAAAGCCTGGATGGATGGCCTCTGCACCTGTTTCTTTCACTGCCGCAATGATCTTGTCGGCCACAAGATAGGATTCAGATGCTGGCGCCGGACCAATGTGCACGGCTTCATCTGCCATTTCTACAGCCATAGAGCCTGCATCTGCATCCGAATAAACCACGACCGTTTTGACGCCCAGACGTCGGCAGGTCTTGATTACCCGAACTGCGATTTCTCCCCGGTTGGCGATCAGAATTTTCTTAAACATACTGTCTCTAGCCCACTGCAAACTCTTTCGAGCATTGCACTAAGCCGCTCTTTTACTGATGTCCACATTTGCCATCGAGGAAACCGTCTTGCTATTACGCCGCAAGCATGTTAGTAAGCGCTCACTATATTAGGGATTGAGAGCATGAGCCGTATCACCTTGGACCTTGAGAAGCTGGTTGCCGATGGACACCTTGGCCAAGTGGAAGCTGAACGCCTCTCGGGGTTTGCGTTGCCGGACCCGCGCAACGGCCTGCTCATAAATCTTCTTCTGATCTTCGGCGCAATTTCCGTTGCCGGGGGCACAATTGCCCTTGTTCCGAACGCCATGACAGGGCTGGTCCTGGCCTTGCTATCGCTGATTGGTGCGGAGGTTCTGCGCCGCAGCGCGAAAGGAAACTCTCTGAAAACTCTTTCAATGGCGCTGGTCCTGATGGGCACACTCGGTGTTGCGGGCTGGGTCGGGTGGGAGTTTCAGCATGTCGAAGACGGCACGTTTCCAACCATTCTGATTGCCACCATCATGACAGGGGCGGCCATCTGGTTCCGGTCAGCTCTTCTGGGGGCGTTTGCGGTTTTCTCCCTTGGCGCGGTTCTGGGCTCCGGCACAGGATACTGGCATGCCAGCTACGCCCTCTTTGTTGAAGAGCCTACCATCACCATTATCGCCTTCGGGCTGCTAGCTGCCAGTCTCTACAAGGCACGCGACGTGCTGGCGGAAGCGTGGCAGAATCTGCTGACTGTCTCAGCACGCACCTCCATTTTCATGATGAATTTCGGCTTTTGGGTCGGCTCACTCTGGGGAGACCGTATCGGAGAACACTGGTTTGCGCCTCAGCGCTGGTCAGATCGGTCTGAGTGGCGCGAAGCAGCCTTCACCATTCCAGATTACATCTTCAGCCTGGGCTGGGCCGGTGCCCTGATCGCCATCATCATCATGGCACGTAGCAACAGCTTCCTGTCGATCACTTCCATCGTCTTCCTGGCGATCCATGGCTACACCCAGTACTTTGAATATCTGGGTGCCAATCCGGAAACTCTGGTCATAGGAGGCCTGGTCCTGGTGGGGCTAGCGGTTGCAGCAGCGCGTTTTCTGATCCGCACGACCGAAGAAGAAACGACCGCAGCTTAACTGCGATCCTCGGAGTCTTCTTCCAATTCTTCAATACGCGCTTCCAGAACGCGCACCTTTGCGGTGATGGAGACAAGGAAAGCGGTCGACCAGCCAATCAGCAAGAAACCGTTCATGCTTTCTGCTGCGCCCAGCATCCGCCAGTCCTTGCCGATAACAACATCGCCAAAGCCAACTGTCGTAAATGCGGATGTGGAGAAATAAACCGCTGTCCCGATATCCGGAAAAATGCCAAGCATCCTGTAGACGAAAGTGTAGACCCAGATCTCCAAAGAATGCAGTGCAAACAAGCTAAATACGATGAACAGGATCGCAGCGCCCTGGCCGGCCACAGTCGAAATATTCACATGATGCACATGACGATTGCGGATCAGGGCTGACAGGCCGACCAGCCCAATAAAGTGTATCAGGAAGGTGATGAACACCAGAACCGTGGCCACAGCGAGATTCAGAAGCAGCATCATCCCCTCCCCCTGACTATCCAGTCGCGACGACCAGTCCGGTCGTCAATCCTGGGGCTTCCTGATTGAGAAAGTCCACTAGTGCCCGGTCTGCCTCCCCGGTTTTCTCCCAGCCAAGCCTGCGACGCAACCAGCTACGCTTCTGACTCTGAGCGACAGCCTGATCATTGGCAGCCTCACTGGCCATCTGGCGCGCCAGACGGGCCAATTCCGGAGACTGGCTGACGTCTTCAAACCATCGCCCCTTGTTAAAGCCTAGAGCCAGACAGCCAATATACTGGCCAGGTCGACTATCCGCTGAGCCAATCCAGTTCTTCCGGGCCAGAGCCTGACGGTCGCCCTGAGGATTGGGATGCGCGCGAGCCATCAAATAATTGCCGACCGCCCGGGCGAACACCCGGCTCCATGCCGTATCATCGCCAGCACGACCCAGACTGTCATTCGTACGCAGCAACACCACTGCCTCTGCATGGCTGACCCATGGTGTGCCGCCCTTTTCGCCCATGGCCAGAACCGTACCGATGCGCTCAATAATCGGGCCTTCCGCCTTGCCCGCGGAAATCATCCATTCACACAGACATTCCAGCACGAACAGCCCATACCCTTCTGTGACCGTCTCGGCCTGCCTGTAGAGCACGATGAGGAGATCCAACTCGCTCAGGGTGCGGACCCGGCCATCCGGGGCAACATGCTGCCTCAGCCAAGCGAGATTGTCTGCCGATACTTCGCCCTCAGGCTCAGTGCGCAGCAGCAGATAGTCTCTCAAGGCACGTATGAAGAGACCCGGCCAGTCCTCACCCAGCCGGTCCAGCCGGGCATGGCAGTACAGCACCGCCTCGGCCTCTGGTGCCGTGCGGATACCATCTGCGCACATTTCTGCCGCCAGACGTCTCATGTCTGCCTCGGAAAGTCGCACGGCAGACTGAATGCGCTGCACCAGGTCTCTGGACGCCAAGTCCATCAAAGGGTCTCCATAATAGGGAAAATACCTATCAATCAGGTCTTTCCGCTTCCTTGATGAAACCATGAAACCTGTTGACGGGATTAGCCTGTTCCTCGCAGGTACGCACGACAAGAAACCATACGAAAAGGGAGCCAACATCATGTCAGACCTGAAAGACCTTGCAGGCCGCAAAGCCCTCGTCACCGGCTCAGCTACGGGCCTGGGGCGGGAAATTGCCCTGCGACTGGCCCGGCGCGGCGCAGATGTAATCATCAATTGCAGTCGCTCGGTCGAAGATGGCGAAGCCACGGTGGCAGACTGCCAGGCGGAGGGCGCCCAGGCCCGTCTGGTACAGGCTGATGTCTCCACCAAAGAAGGCTGCCGCAAGCTGGCCGATGCCGCAGCTCAATTCGGACGGCTCGATATCCTTGTCAATAATGCAGGCACCACAAAGCACGCCCGCGACCATGCGGATCTCGATGCCCTGAACCGCGAAGACTTCCTGCATCTCTACGCCGTCAATGTTGTCGGCCCCTATCTGATGATGCAGGCGTGCAAGCCCCTTCTGGTTGCCAGCCATGAGCAGACAGGACGCGCTGCAGCCGTGCTGAACACCTCTTCCATCGCAGGCGTTACAGGTATCGGGTCTTCCGTTGCCTATGCGGCAACGAAAGGTGCCCTCAATACCATGACGCTGTCGCTGGCCCGCGCCCTTGCCCCTGCTATCCGTGTAAACGCGATCTGTCCGGGTTTTATCGGAACACGCTGGTTCAAGGATCAGATGGATGAAGAACAATATCTGAAGATGGAAGAAAATGTCGCCGCTTCCGTGCCGCTGAATGTCGCCAGCGGTCCCGAAGACATTGCGGATTCGGCCCTGTTTTTCTTGACGGATGCCTCTCGTCACGTCACCGGGGAAACCCTGATCGTGGACGCCGGGATGCATCTTGGATACGCCCCGGCCAAGGCGCGCTAAGCCGCAGGACCGCGCACAAAGCTAAGGCATTGGCGCGGCATGCTGCCCAATTCTGCGGCGTTCCGAAACACCCCGCTCAAACGTTATAAATTTGTTTCCGATCCCGGATGAAGCCGCGCAATTCTTTGTGTGGCGCTGGCGACAGCGCGTTTTAACAACGGGGTATAAAAAATGAAAAAGCAGCTTTATCGCGCGGGCGTTGCACTGGCAGCCATGCTGGCTGTTGCAGGTACAGCAGCCGCTGAGGGAGAATGGTCAGGCAACGTAGCGCTTGGCACGGATTATGTCTGGCGCGGCGTTTCCCAGTCCAATGAGGACATGGCAATCTCCGGCGGCTTCGACTACGCAAACGGCATTTTCTATGCGGGGACATGGGCATCGAATGTCGACTTTGAAGACGGTGCCGACGATACCAATGTCGAACTTGACTTCTATGCAGGCTTGGCCAGCGCATTTTCCAATGGCGTGACCTGGGATGTGGGCGTAATCTATTACGCCTATCCGGATGCAGACGATTCTGACTATGACTTTGTCGAGATCAAAGGTGCCCTGGGCTATGAGTTCGCCAGCGGCTTGGGCATCGGTGGCGAGGTCTACTGGGATCCGGACAACGAGAACATCTACTATCAGGCCACCGCAGGCTATTCCTTCACGGACAGCTTCTCCGTGGACGGCAGCGTCGGCAATTATGACTATGATGGCGGCGGTGACTACACCAACTGGTCACTTGGCGGCACCTACTCCACGCCGGTCGGTATCGATATCGACCTGCGTTACTGGGATACTGACATCGACAATTCCGGTATCGCGGATGAGCGGGTCGTGCTGACCTTTTCGAAAAGCCTCTAGTCAGGCCTGACATCTTCCCAAACTGCACACGGACATTTGCCCTCCTTCGTGTGCAGCCAGGTGAAGGCCGCTGGTTCCCTCAAGAACCAGCGGCCTTTGTTTTTCCGCAATAAGCCCTTACCTTATACAGGATCACACAAATCCGGAGCCTTTTCCCCATATGGCAGCTGAACTCAGTCCTGCAGAAGCCGTTGACGCCCTTGTGCCGGCAATCACCCTGCTGGGCTTTGGGGCTGCAGCGGCTCTGGTTTCGCGCGCGCTGAGCCTCAGTCCAATTGTCGGCTATCTTCTGGCGGGCATTTTGATAGGCCCGCATATGCTGGGCCTGATCCAGGAAAGCGGCGGCACCCATTTGCTGGCAGAACTGGGCGTGGTGTTCCTGCTGTTCGATATCGGGATGCATGTTTCACTTCGGGAATTGAAAGAAAGCCGGGGCGACCTTCTGGGCCTGGCACCCATGCATCTGGCATTGACCGGCCTGTTGAGTGCTGGGGCGCTGTACATGCTGGGCATCTCCTGGCCCATCGCGATTGCCGTAGGCCTGAGCCTTGGCCTGTCCTCAACCGCTGTCGTCGCACGCATCCTGACCGAGCGGGAGCAGAATTCCTGCCCCATAGGGCGCACAGCCACACACGTCCTGATCTTCCAGGATATTGTCGCTATCTTCCTGATGATCTTCGCAACATCCTTGGGTGAGGAAGAAACTGGCGCGACAGGCTTGGCTGGCCTTGTCTCCGAGCATGTGATGGGCGGGGCCGGCGTGCCGCTGGTTCTGGCCCTGTTGCTGGCCGTGATTCAGGCCGTGATCGCCTTCGGCGCCGCGATGATGTTCTCGCGCTATCTGCTGAACCCGGTCTTCCGCACGCTGGCCGCAACCCGCAACGATGAGGCCTTTACCGCCTTTACCCTGCTTCTGGTGCTCGCTGCAGCCTGCGCGACTGCCGTGATCGGCTTGTCGCTGACACTTGGCGCGTTCCTGGCTGGGCTTGCAGTTTCAGGCACACGCTTCCGCCATCAGGTACAGACGGAGATGGGGCCATTCCGCGGACTGCTGCTGTCTTTCTTCTTCATCAGTGTCGGACTGGCGATCGACCTGCCCAGTCTCATCCGCAATCTGCCGCTGGTGATCCTGGGCGCTGTGGCGATCCTCGTTCTGAAGACCGGGCTTGGCTACATTGCCGCACGCGTGAACAAATGGAGCGTACCCGGCGCGGTACAACTCGCCACGCTGCTGGCCCAAGGCTCTGAATTCACGCTGGTTATCCTGTCCCTCTCCTCAATCATGGCGGGCATGCCCCCTGCCCTGATGGGCAGCCTGATCGCCGCGATAGCTTTGTCGCTGGCGCTCGCGCCCAGCTGGGCCATTCTTGGTGGCAAGCTGTCGCGTGAACTTGCCCGCCGCAAACAGGTGACGATGGAAACAGCCAATACGCCGACAGTGGGTCGCCCGGTCATCGTGATCAGTATGACCTCCGCCGGGCGCCTTGCCATCGACGCACTGATCGATTTTGGCATTCCCTATATCGCTATCGATAATGAGCCGGACCGTTTCCTCGCCGCCGTGGCAGATGGCTACAATGTCTCCTTTGGCGACGCGACCAACATGAAACTGATCGAGGCCATCGGCGGCAACAATGCCCGTGCGCTGGTGCTGGGCCAGGCGCGCTATGAGGTGTCTGCCGAAGTGACGCCCACCATCCGCCGCCAGTATCCGGACCTGACCCGCTTTGTCGCTGTCGACAATCACCATGATCTCGACCGCTATCTGGAACTGAACGTTCGTGCACACCTGCTGGGCGGTGACCCCAAAGGCATCGAGATGGTGGCCGACATGCTGCGCATTTTGGGCGTGCCGGATGACGGCCTGAAAGACTGGCTGAGCCGCGAAGCTGACCTCTTCACCATCGGGGACGGTTCAGACCGCCATAGCCGCGCGGATGAAGATGACGATGAAGACGTCGAAGATACGGTCGAGGAAGCGGCCTGATCCCTTCCGTGCCGCCTTCAGGGGTGACGGGGAATTGAAATTTGTGTCATCTGTTTCCCATGAAACCAATGGTGAGGTGCGGGGGCGCCACACTCAGGGAAGGGATAGGATGAAACCGTTCAAATACATGTTGATGGCGGGCGCCGCTGCAGGCCTGCTGGGCGCCTGCGCTACACCGGAAACCGAACTCACAGAGACGGTCACTGTGGAGCGCGACGCCCCGGAAACCGCACCTAACGAGACCGAGGAAACCGATAGCGGCGAGTTCAAACTGGACTATGAAAAGTTCACCCTGAACAACGGACTGGAAGTTGTCCTGAACGTTGACCGGTCAGATCCCATCGTCGCCATCTCAACCGTGGTGCACGTCGGTTCCAACCGCGAAAAGCCCGGCCGCACAGGCTTTGCCCACTTCTTTGAGCACATGTCCTTCAATGATTCCGAAAACGTGCCGCGCGGCTGGAATCGCAAGGCCATTCCGGAATGGGGCGGCCAGCGCAATGGCGGCACCTGGAGCGACGGCACGATCTATTACGAAGTCGTGCCCACAGACGCTTTCGACAAGATCCTCTGGATCGACTCTGACCGCCTTGGCTACATGATCAATACGGTCACCCAGCAAGCGCTTGAACGCGAAAAGCAGGTCGTCAAGAATGAAAAGCGCGAGCGCGTGGACAATGCGCCTTATGGCTATACGCAGGAAGTGATCCGCAAATCGCTGTACCCGGAAGGCCACCCGTATAGCTGGACCGTGATCGGCGCGCTACCGGACCTTCAGGCGGCCACGCTTGAGGATGTGCGAGGCTTCTATGATGAATATTACGGCGCTGCGAACGCCACACTGGTCATCTCGGGCGACATAGACGTTGAGGAGACTAAGGAGAAGGTGCAGCGCTGGTTTGGCGAAATCCGCTCTGGCGGTGATGTCGAGAGCCTGCCCCCGATGCCGGTCACGCTGAAGGAAACAAAATCCCTCTATTTCGAGGATAATTTCGCCACCCTCCCGGAACTGAGGATCACCTTCCCCACCGTTGAGGCCTACAGCAAGGACGAGCAGGCGCTAAACGTTCTGGCGCAGCTTCTGGCGGGCAGCAAGAATTCGCCGCTCTATCGCTCTGTCGTCGAGGAAGAGAAGCTCGCGCCCGAAATCTACAGCTATAATAACAGCATGGAACTGGCAGGCGAGTTCGTCCTGAGCGTCCGCGCGAATGCTGGCTCGGATCTGGATGATGTCTACACCGCCATCGAACAGGGCCTTGCCGAGTTTGAGACAGACGGGGTCAACGAGACAGACCTTGCCCGCATCAAAGCGGAGCAGGAAACCATTCTGTACTCGAACCTGTCGACAGTCCTGGATAAGGCGATCCAGATGTCACAGGACAATGAGTTCGCAGGCGATCCCGCCTATGCCATTAAATCCGCGGAGTTGCTGCGGAACGTCACCGCAGAAGACGTGATGTCCGCCTATGAGACCTATATCAAGAACAAGCCCTCTGTGATCACCAGCTTTGTGCCGCAAGGTGAAGCTGAGCTCGCTCTGGAAGGCGCAGAGCTGGCGACTGTTTGGATCGAGGAAGTTCGAAATGACGTGACTGCTGAAGAGGTCAGCCAGGGCGAGGAAGCCGAGTATGAGCGCACGCCCTCCACGCATGACCGCTCTGAGCCGCCCTTCGGAGACCTGCCGCTGTTTGAGATGCCGCACATCTGGCATGCCACCCTGCCAAAGGATGTGGACCTGCTGGGCATTGAAAGCGACGAGATCCCGCTCGTCACGTTCGAGATCAGTTTTGATGGCGGTGCTTGGCTGGACCCAGCCGACAAGAAAGGCACGGCCAATTTGCTGGCCGAGCTGATGAATGAAGGCACAGCCACGCGCACCCCGGCGGAGATGGAACAGGCGATCGGCCTGATCGGTTCCGGCATCACGGTCAGTGCGGATACGGATGAAATCACGATCAGCGCAACTACCCTGGCCCGTAATTTCGAAGACACGGTGGATCTCGTGGAAGAAATCCTCGCCGGCCCGCGCTTCAAGCCTGAAGACTTTGAGCGGGTGAAAACCGCCACCCTGACAGAAATCCGCGACCGGGATGCAAACCCGACCGCCATCGCCTCATTGGCTTTCAACCGCCTGATCTATGGCGATGCGCATCCGCTCGGCACGTCCAGAAGCGGCACATTGGAAACAGTCGAAGACATCACTCTGGCAGATCTGCAGGCCGCCTATTCCACCCTGCTGAACAGTCACGCCACAGTACATGTCGTGGGGGATGTCTCCCCTGCCCGCGCCGAAGCGGCCTTCACCGGTCTTGCAGACATCGTGCAAACCCAGGATGTCGACTTGCCGGAATACGCCATCCCCGCGCAGAAGAATGCGGGCAAGGTGTTCTTCATTGATGTTCCGGACAGCAAACAAAGCGTCATCTTCGCCGGCAAGTTGACCGTTGCCTCAGATGAAGAGGACGCGCCGCGTGTCAGCTTCATGAATGAAAAACTTGGCGGCGGCATCAGCGGAGATCTGGCCCAGACGCTCCGTATCGAGAAAGGCTACACCTATGGTGCCTATTCCTATATCTCTGACGGACATGTAAAACAGCCTTGGCGCGCCTATACCAGCGTGCGAGCCAATGCGACGCGGCCATCGCTGGAAATCATCCGTGAGATGATCAGGGACTATGGAGTGACCTTTGATCAGGCCGCCGTCGACCTGACACAGAACAAGGTGCTGAAAGACAATACCCGCGCCTATGAAAGTCTCAGCGCCAAGCTAGGCATGCTCCGCATGATCAGCAAGTATGGCTTTGGAGATGACTATCTGGAAACAGAGCAGCAGGAATTGCTGTCCATGGAAGCAGACGATTTCAAATCCCTGGCTGCCGAATATCTCAGCGAGCCAGAGATGGTATATGTCATCGTCGGAGACAAGGCGACCCAGTTCGACGCCGTGAAGGACTTTGCGGACGGAGCGGTCACCGAGCTGGATATATATGGCGCAAAGATCGCCGAATAAAATCGAAAGGGCGGGCGGCCATTCTACCGCTCGCCCTTTCTAGCCCTTCAGGTGCCCCTGAAGCGTATCAGGAATTCAGGGCCTTGATGGCGTCATCAATAGTCGCGTGCGGACGGTCCATGATGGCGGCAATCTGGGCGCGCTGTTCAATGGCCAGCCACAGGCCGGCAACCTCAACATCCACCACGCGCCAGTCGTTATCTTTCTTGATCACGCGCCAGCGAACGGTTTCCGGATCTTCACCCGGGCGGTCCACACGGGTTTCCACAATGGAGTCATCATCACCGCGATCCTTGGACCCCAGAATGGTGACTTTCGCGTCGCGGAACTGCTCACCATGCCCTTCAAGACTATCCAGCAGATAGTTCTCGAAAGCCTCGACAAAGCGGGCCCGCTCTTCCTCAGAGACGCGGCGCGCATGTTTGCCAAGTGTGAAATTCGCAACCGTGTCAATGTCGACAGACTCGCGGATAGCCTCGCGGCTTTTTACGGGATCGCCAATCTGTCTGGCGGCTCCTTCAATGACGGCTTCAGCCTCCGGACCGGCGGCGGCCGGCAGAGCCATCAGGGCCAAAGCAGTTGATGCAACAAGCGCACGAAACATGAGAACAATCCTTCTGCATTATCTCTTATCGTGCCCTATCTATGTTCGACCTTGCCGTTTTGTTCCCCGGCAATTTGGATATTGCTTATGCGAGACGAGCATGAAACCGGCATCTGGCGGCCGATCAGCAGCTCACCGTTAAGACGGATAACCTTATAGGCCGGGCCCCGGCAGGACAGGATGGCTGGGTACATGACATTTCTCCTCTGAGGCGAGAAATGCAAACCCCATACCAGTCAACAGAGAGTACAAATTTTTACTCAACGCAGGGGAACGGTGTGGAATTCGAGCGCTCAGTCCGCCTCTGCGCCCCCATGAGACCCGATTCTGGCACAGTTTGGCAGGTGGTGCGGGCGGCCGGGATTGAACCGGCAAGGCCTTGCGGCCGACGGATTTTAAGTCCGTTGCGTTTACCAATTTCGCCACGCCCGCGCAGCAAAAACTGGACATAACGGGTTTTGCCCGAGGATGCTATGTGTCATCGAACAAACTTGCAGGTAGAGGGTTATTCGAGATGAAAATTGCACTTCCCGCAATCTGGTTTGTCCTGGGGGCCCTTGTCTTTGTGGCCGCTATCGGCATCTCCGGCGTAGCCGTTCCGCAGGAAACTATCCCCAGCATGCTGGCCATGAACATGCCGGTCGCAGTATTGACCCTGACAATGTGCGTGGGCATTGGCCTTGCCTATATGCTGGCGCTAAAAATACGGTCCTCAACACCTCTTCTGGTGTTTGGCGTCCTGCATCTTGTCGCAACAGCATTCAGTCAGGTGTCTGCCGTCATGGGCAATATCATCCGCCAGAAGCTGATGTATCAGTCCATGTCCATGCCCGATGGCAGCCAAATGATGAGCCTCTACTATTCCGGTGCTTCACTGCTGGGCTTTCTCGGGTGGGTCTTCTTCATTATCGCGATGACCATCGCGCTGAATACCAAGCCCCCCGTGGAAGAGACCTTTTAGCTGACCCGTTCAAACACGGCTGCGAGCCCCTGCCCGCCGCCAATACACATCGTCTCCAGACCATACCGCGCCTCGCGGCGTTCCATCTCGCGCAGCAGAGTCGTCAGGATGCGTACGCCCGTACAACCGACCGGATGGCCGAGAGAAATGCCGGAGCCATTGACGTTCAGCCGCTCCATGTCGCCGTCGGTCATCTCCAGCGCCTTGATGCAGGCCAGCACCTGCGCGGCGAAGGCCTCGTTCAGCTCGATCAAATCAATGTCCTTCATTTCAAGGCCCGCCGTTTTCAGTGCTTTCTGAGAGGACGGAACCGGACCTATCCCCATGACTTCCGGCCCAACCCCGGCCACAGACCATGAGACGAGTCGGCCCAGCGGCTTCAGCCCGTATTTATCGGAGACTTCCCGCGTGCAGACGATACAAGCCGCAGCGCCATCATTCTGGCCGGAGGCATTGCCCGCCGTGACAGTCGCCTGATCATCCATCTTTCCTCGAATGGCACGCAATGTGGAAAGTTTCTCCAGCGAGGAATCCGGGCGGATATGCTCGTCTGAATCCACCACCGTGTCAGCCTTGCGCCCTTTCACGGTGTACGGAATGATTTCTTCGGTAAATTTGCCGGCCTTTTGCGCCGCCGCTGCTTTCATATGGGAATGATAGGCGAATTCGTCCTGCGCCTCACGCGAAATCTGGTATTCCTTGCGCAGGTTTTCTGCCGTCTCGATCATACCGCCAGGCACGGGATGGTACTTGCCGCCAGCGGTGTATCGCCCGCGTGACAGGCCATCATGCAGCATCAGGCCATCGCCCTTCAGGCCCCAGCGCATGTCGATGGAGAAGAAAGGCGCATTGGACATGCTCTCTGCCCCACCAGCGATCACGACATCATTAGCCCCGGTCGCAACCTGCATGATGGCATTGATCACCGCCTGCAGGCCGGAACCACAGCGACGATCTATCTGATAGCCGCCCGTAGATGTCGTCAGCCCGGCATCCAGCGCGATCATGCGTCCAAAGGCCGGGGCCTCCATCGTCGGATAGCATTGCGCAAAGATACAGTCTTCGACCAACTCGGCTGGCAGTTTCGTCCGGATCATCAGCTCACTGACGACATGGGCTGCCAGCTCGTGCGCATGGACTGTCTTGAAACCGCCTCCAAAACCACCCACCGCTGTGCGGACCGGTTCACAGATGACAACATCTCTCATGGCGATCCCCTAACCCTGCTGACCTCGACCGCGTTCGGTCACCTGCTTGCGGGCCTCTTCAACCGCATCGGCAGTCACGGACTCTGAATGCGCAATCGACCGTCGCAACTCTTCCTTCATGCCCTCGGCGAACGACATGCCAAAGCCGTCATCTATCAGGGCCTTGTACTGCTTCAGCAGATCCGGCTGTGTGCTGCACATATCATGCGCCAGTTTCATGGCGTGCGGGATCAGTTCGTCAGACGGATAGACGCGGTTCACCAGGCCCCAGCGCTCTGCCGTGTGGGCGTCCAGGAAGTTGCCGCTGAACGACAATTCCTTGGCGCGGCTGATACCGATCAGACGGGACAGTTTCTGCGACAGGCCCCAGCCCGGCACGATGCCGACGCGGGCATGGGTGTCGGCAAACTTTGCATGTTCGGAGGCCAGTAGCACATCGCACATCAGTGCCAGCTCAAACCCGCCAGTAATCGCAAAGCCATTGATCGCGCCAATGATCGGCCATGGATACTCTTTCAGCGCGCGGGCCATATCAATGGATTTGGAATCCTCATCTGCACCGAGGGCAAAGCCGGTCTGCCCCGCTTCCTTGAGGTCGATCCCCGCCGTGAAGGCGCGGCCAGAACCAGTCAGCACAACGGCGCGCACATCTTCATCATCTTTCAGCTCTGTGAACACCCGGACAATCTCGGCGCGCAGGGCGCGGCTCAGGGCGTTCAGCGCATCGGGACGGTTCAGCGTGACCAGAGCCACCGGACCATCGCGCTCTACAAGTACTATTTCTTCTGACATGCAATTTCCTCCTGCTACCTCTTTCTATTAGAGGCCCAAGCGGACTGACACCATGCCTGACGTTGCGGCGTATTATCCGGCCTTGCCCCTGCATACCCTGTTCACAGTGGCGATCAGTAGCGCCACGAGCGCAATCCCTGCGGCCAGAAAGAACAAGCCAAACTTCAAGGGCGTCAGCCAGACCTTGGCATCCAGCGCATCTACCGCGCCGGACAGGGCCAGCGCCTGCACCATGTTCTCCGTCAGATCGACCACCACAACGGCCAGCGCTGGCAAGGCGGCCAGCCTGCCATAGCGTCCAAGACAACGCAGCGCCAAACCGGCAAACAGCGCGCCATAGGCCAGCGGGTAAGCGGTATCCAGCAGAACCGTCAGCCAGAAATGCGCGCTGCGCTGGGCGGGCGTCATACTGGCGATCAAAGCGCGGGAGACCTCACCGCCGTCCAGAGTATCAAGATACGCGCCCCCAACAACGCCGCTGAAGATGCCAAACCCGACACCGATCAGAAGGAACAGAATGAAACTGCCCCACAGAACCGGTGTGCGGGTCAGGAGTACCATCAGCCGGCCTCCTCCAGCCGCTCAGCCTGCACACCACAGGCTTTGACAATCTCTTCCAGCCTGTCCGCCGCCACTTTCAGCTGCGCCTCATCTGTTGAGCGCGCGACAAGATGCACACCGCTATCAGAGATGCTGACAAACCAGGGATAGGAGCCGAGCGAAACCTCCGGCATTTCCTTTGCCAGCGCGCCCAGCGGCTCGGCAATGTCGCCTTCACGCAGGCCCCTGCCCCGGATCGTTACCTTGTGGACCACCGCACCCGTCTCAAGCCGCGGGCCAATGTCTTCCAGCATCGCCCGGGCGACGGAAGGCACGCCGGCCAGGGTAAAGACGTTCCCGGTCTGGAACCCCGGCGCACCGGAGACGGGGTTTTCCACAATGCTCGCCCCATGCGGCACGCGCGCCATTCGGCGACGGGCGGGCGTGTATTCCGTGCCCATCTCGCGGTAGCGCTCAGCCAACATGGCTGTCACTTCAGGATGCTCTGAAATGCCGACGCCGAACGCCTTTGCAATTGCGTCTGCCGTGATGTCATCATGGGTTGGGCCTATGCCGCCGGTCGTGAAGACATAGGTATATTTCGCCCGTAGCGCGTTCACCGCATCGACGATTTCGTCCTCAATATCCGGCACAATCCGCGTTTCGCGCACTGGAATCCCGAGCGGCGCCAGATAGCTGGCAATCTGTTGCAGATTGATGTCGCGCGTGCGGCCCGACAGCAATTCATCGCCAATCAGAAGGACGGCGGCAGTGGGGGCTGATTTGATCATCCCTCCACTTTGCCCAGACTGACCTATTCTTCAAGCGCCTCATAGACCAGCCGCATCGATTCCGCGCGGAAATCGGCAGTCTCGCTGGGTAAAGCGCCGAAGCGCTGGATCATGCCAATGAAGAAAAGATCATTCTCCGGGTCGATCCAGAACCATGTCCCTGCGGCGCCGCCCCAATAATAAGTCCCCTTCCCTGCAGGAGACTTCATCGCCGCAGGATCGGTGATGATCCCGAAATCCAGCCCGAATTTATGCTGCTGCATGCTCTCCGGCCCGGCCAATGTTCCGTCAATGCCAATGCCGAGCCCCTCGGGCAACTGGTCAGACCGCATCATCAGGATGGTTTCCGGCTTCAGCACGCGGTGCCCGCTCAGCATGCCGCCATTCAGCATCATCTGGCAAAAGCGGCCATAGTCATCCATCGAGGAAATCAGGCCGCCTCCACCAGATTCGAACGGGATCGTCTCTTTCCTGAACTGCATATTCTCGCTGTAGAGCGGGATGAATTTCCCATCCTCAGGCGAATAGAACATAACATCTGCCAGGCGGTCATATTCGGCCTCCGGCACATAAAAGCCGGTATCGTCCATGTTCAGAGGCGCGAAGATATTGGTCTTCAGGTAATCTCCGAAAGACATTCCGGAGAATTTCTCAACCAGATAGCCCTGCACATCCACGGCGGCGGAATAATACCATTTCGTGCCTGGCTCATAGAGCAGCGGAATGCCCGCCACCTTGTCGATGAACGTGTCCAGATCCGGCGCTCTCAGAACCTCCTGCACGCGGAATTGCTCATTGGCATAATCGTCTCCGCCCAGCCCATAGGCAAAGCCGGCCGTGTGGCTCATCAGTTCGCGCATCGTGGCCGGGCGCTGCAGGTCTTTCAGCTTCGGCGTGCCGTCCTCATTCATCCCGTCCAGAACTTTCAGATTCTCGAATTCAGGAATGTACTTCGTGATCGGATCATTCAGGGAGAACTTGCCCTGCTCATGCAGCTGCATCAGCGCGACGCCGGTAATCGGCTTCGCCATGGAATAGATGCGATACAGCGTATCGGGCTTCACCGGAGCACCGGTTTCCACATCGCGCACACCATAGCTGCCATATTGCACGACCTGACCGTCCTTAACGAGCAAAGTCTGCATGCCGATCACGCTGCCCTCATCGACAAAGGCCTGCATTCGGTCGGCCAGCGCCTGCAGGCCTGCGGCATCAAAATCATCCGCTGGCTGGACAGCGGCCAGGGTCGGCCAGCTCTTCGGCAGAGCCATTTCCCGGGGTGCCGGAACGCTGGTGCATGCTCCCAAAAGAACAATCGCCGCGCTGCACGCCAACAGGCTTTTACGGCAGAACTGGATTATGGACATCGGCATTTCCCCCATGAGTTTCCATCATACAACCACACCCTTATTTCGGCGCTCAACTTCGGCAAGCGCTATTTCAATCTGAACCTTCCGATGCAGCAGACATGGCCCCTGCCCGGAACGTTGCGGCATGGCGCGCATTGATTCCACGAAACCCTGCCTAGCGCAGATTTGTGAAACCTGTTTATCGAAAGGACACGCCATGAAACGCCATGCGACCGCCCAATGGAAAGGCAATCTCAAAGAAGGTACCGGATCTCTCGACACCCAAAGCGGCGCGCTGATGGATCACGGCTATTCCTTCAAGGCCCGCTTTGAGGATGAGAACGGCAAATCCGGCACCAATCCGGAAGAATTGCTCGCCGCGGCCCATGCTGGCTGCTTCACCATGCAGCTGTCACACCTGCTGGCCGAGAACGGGACACCGGCTGAAAGCTTGGTCACAAAATCCGAAGTCACGGTCGAGCCTAAGGATGGGGGCGGCTTTGAAATCAAGAGCAGCGCGCTGACGCTGAAGGCCAATGTACCGGGCATCGAGAAAGAGGTTTTCGAATCCATTGCCGGCAAGGCGAAGACCGGGTGTCCAGTTTCGGTCGCCCTTGGCGCCATCGACATCAGCCTCGACGCGCAGCTGGAATACTGACGCAGACTGGAAATTCCCGGCCATAACTGCCACATTAGCCGGGAATTTTACCGGAAAGCCGAATGATGAACGATACAGACCTCCTCCTGCCCATGCGTACGGGCGAAATCCGTATTCACGATGCCGAAGGCTTCGAAGGCATGCGCAAGGCTGGACGCCTTGTCGCAGAATGCATGGACATGCTGGTGCCGGAAGTAAAACCGGGCGTCACGACAGAGCATCTGGACACTCTCGTACGCGAATATGTTCTGGACCATGGCGCACAGTCAGCGACGATCGGCTATCGCGGTTACCGCCACGCCACCTGTATTTCGGTGAACCATGTCATCTGCCATGGCATTCCCAGCCCGAAACCGCTGAAGGAAGGCGACATTGCCAATATCGACATCACGGTCATCATTGATGGCTGGCATGGCGACCATTCCCGCATGTTTGCGGCCGGCGAACTGAAGCGCAAGGCCGAACGTCTGGTGGACGTGACCTATGAGGCCATGATGGCCGGGATCGCGCAAATCCGCCCCGGTCGCCGCTTTGGCGACATTGGCGGCGCGATCAGCGAGATTGCCCACAAGAACCGGATGTCCGTCGTGGAGGATTTCTGCGGCCACGGCCTTGGAAAGCTGTTCCATGACGAGCCGAACGTCGTGCACTCAGCCGCCTACAATACCGGACCGGAACTAAAGCCTGGCATGTTCTTCACCGTGGAGCCTATGCTGAACCTTGGCCGCAAGGATGCGAATATCCTGCCCGATGGCTGGACCGCCGTAACGCGCGACCGCCAGCTATCGGCTCAGTATGAACATTCCGTCGGCGTGACAGAGGATGGCGTGGAAATCTTCACCACCTCTCCCAAAGGCTGGCACCAACCCCACAAGGTGAAGCTCTAACTCTATGCCGGAGGGCGGTGAGTCTTCGGAAAAACCCCACTGGCAAGGCCAT
Organism: Hyphomonas pacifica; assembly: GCF_000682675.1. Lineage (GTDB taxonomy): Bacteria > Pseudomonadota > Alphaproteobacteria > Caulobacterales > Hyphomonadaceae > Hyphomonas > Hyphomonas pacifica. Next base: position 56,658 of record NZ_AWFA01000008.1, read on the forward strand.
CGTGAACGCCTGCGCGGTAAGCTGTTGAAGCGCGGCGCGGCGGCACTTGATGATTATGAAGTGCTGGAAGTTTTGCTGATGGCCTTCATTCCGCGCCGAGATGTAAAGCCCATCGCCAAAGCCCTGCAGGCACGTTTCGGCAGCCTGTCCGCCATCCTCGCAGCCCCATCTGCAGACCTTGTGAAAGTGGACGGCGTGGGCGAAACTGTGGCAGCGTATCTGAAAGCCATAGCTGAACTGAATGCCCGCGCATCCCGCGAGACGATTCAGCAAAAGACGGCCATCTCATCCTGGTCTCAACTGATCGATTATGTCCGCATCGAACTGCAGCATGAAAAGCGCGAGCAGTTCCGCATCCTGTTTCTGGATCGCAAGAACCAGCTGATCGCCGACGAGATCATGGGCCATGGCACTGTAGACCATGCGCCGGTCTATACCCGCGAAGTGGCCCGGCGCGCACTGGAACTGCAGGCCTCCGCGCTGATCCTGGTCCACAACCATCCATCAGGCGACACGACGCCGTCGCGCGCCGACATAGACATCACGCGAGAGATCATCGACGCGCTCGACCCGTTCGACATCACGGTGCATGATCACCTGATTGCCGGAACCGGCGGTGTGACCAGCCTGAAATCTGCCGGCCTGATCTAGCTCTGCCCAAACTGGCGCAGCAGGTTCGAGATCGTCTTTGACAGCACCAGCAGCTCGGGCGATTGCAGATCCATCTTCTTGGCCATGCCGGACCGCAGATTTTCCAGATCAAACAGCACTTCCCGTATCGCCTCATCGCGCACGGAACTCTCGATCCAGCCGATGCAGACCAAACGCGCCCCGGCTGTGACAGGGGCAACGCGGTGCAGACTGGTCGATGGATAGAGCACCATGTCACCCGCCGGCAGTTTGACCGATTGCGTCATGCCTGCCAGTTCGACCTGCAGCTCGCCGCCTTCATACGTGTCCGGCTCTGACAGGAACAATGTGTAGGACATGTCCGTGCGAATGCGGGTGTCCCCTGCCCCCATAAAAGCATTGTCGACATGGAAGCCATAGCCCCCGCCAGCTTCCGTCTTGCTGATCATCTGTTTCGAGAAACGCCGGGGCTGGGTCGCGGCCCGCAAGACGGGATGGCGCTCGATCTTTTCCTTCAGATCTTCGCGCAGCTGTTTGCCGGTGCGGGATGTCAGATCGGCCTGTTGGTTGCGTTTGACCGCGCGCGCCATGCCGCCTGCCGTTTCGGCGCCGTCGCGCCAGCCCAGCGTGGCGATGAGATCATGGATTTCTGCCAGATCAGAGGTATTGAGAATGCCGGTAAGCGTAAGAAGCATGTCCGCCCCACTTGCGAATAAGTTGCATTTGCGTCATTGAAGCTACACTACCCCGCTACCAAGAGGAAAGTCACCGTGACATTCGAGACCAAACTGAAACAATGGACCACACTCGGCCTCGGGACGGTCCTGATGACCGGCGCCCTCGCAGGCTGCAGTGAACCTGCCACACCTTCCAATGAGACGCCCGCCGAAGTGGCGCAGCCCGATAGTGCTGAAACGCCTGTCACCTCAGCTGCAGAGCCCGCCGCCGTCGTCGGCGAAGGCGAATCCGGCATGGGCGGCGAAGGTGAAGGCGGCGAAGGTGAAGGCGGCGTTTCGATTGAAGCGGCCTATACCGACCCGGTCGTCTACAAATCCGCGGTTGCTGTGGCCATGGCCCATGTGCTTGCCGCGCGTGACGCCTTTGCAGAGGGTGAGAAAGAGGCTGCCGCCGAAATGTATGCTCACCCGGTCTCCGAAGTCCTGTTCGACATGGAACCCGTCTTCCAGGCCCAAGGCGTCGCTGACTTCACGGATCTTTTCACAGATACATCTGCGGCCGTGTTTGCAGACGAATCGCAGGACCAGATCAATGCGCGTACAGATGCCATTCTGAAAGCGCTTGATGCCGCAGCCATCAAGGCCCCGGCAACAGACAAGAGCGAAGGGTATGTCAGCGCACGCGTTGTCGCAGACCAGATTAACCGCGCCAGCGCCATGTACCGCGCCGCGCTGGAGACAGACCGCTACGAACCTTATCTGGACGGCTACGGCTTCTACCAGACGGCTGAGAAAAAGTTCACTGAGAACGAAGCCGTCATCAAGGCTGACAATGCCGATGGGGCCGCAGCGATTCGCAGGGCCCTAACCGCCCTGTCTTCCGCCTATCCGACGGCGCTGCGCCCGGATCCGATGACAGGTGATACATCAGCCATCAGCGTTGCAAACTCAGAAGTGCTACTGACTCTCAGCGAATAGGCCCTCTCCACATGACGCCGCCGACGCGCAAACTGTCCTTACTTAGAGTAAGGGCTTGCGTGTCGGCGGAACCAGTTTACCGTAGGAGCTACAACAGAGAGGCGCCGCCAGATGCGCCCGCGTGAACACGGGAGGAGCATCGGCGTATGACCGACACCACAGCCGGCCAATCAAACACGGGCGGACACATCACAGGTTTCGGATCAAAAGGGTATCGCACCTATGTGCTGATCGCCCTGATGCTGGTCTACACGCTGAACTTTATCGACCGGACTTTGATCTCGGTTGTCGCACAGCCGATCATCAACACCTTCCAGCTGAATGACACCCAATGGGGCCTGCTCTCAGGCCCTCCTTTTGCGCTCTTCTATGCCGCCATGGGTATCCCGATCGCGATGTGGGCCGACCGCGCCAATCGCGTGATGATCATCGCGCTCTGCATTATCATCTGGTCCGTGATGACCGCGCTGTGCGGCATGGCAACGGCATTCATCTGGCTGCTCGTCTTCCGTGTTGGCGTGGCCATTGGTGAGGCTGGCTGTACGCCGCCTGCCAACTCCCTGATCACAGATTACTATCCACCCAAAAGCCGCGCTGGCGCGCTTGGAATTTACTCCATGGGCGTTACGCTGGGCGCTGTTCTGGCCCAGCTGTTCGGCGGCTCCATCGCCGGCATCAAGGGCGAGGATTTCGGCAACTGGATCGGCTCTCTTGGCCTTGGCGGACTTTTCTCCGGCCTCGACTGGTCAACTGTCGAAGGCTGGCGGATCGCCTTTGTCGTCGTCGGCGCGCCAGGCGTTATTATCGCGCTGATCCTGATGTTCACGATCAAGGAACCGCCGCGCGGCTATTCCGACCCGCCCTCTGCCAATAGCGGCAAGAAGGCCCCCTTCTTTGATGCCTTCCGCGAATTTGCCTCCAAGCCGACCTTCTGGTGGCTGTCCCTGGGTGCGGCGCTGGTGGCCTTTGTCGGCTATGGCCTGATCAGCTTCCAGGCCCCTTTCCTTCAGCGGGTGCACGGCATCGGCGTGCGCGACGCAGCCGTGCTGTATGGCGCGCCGCTGGCGGCTGTCTCCGCCGTGGGCACCTTCCTGGGCGGCTATATTTCCGAAAAACTTGAAGGCCGCTTCCCGACTATTGCCGCCTGGCTGCCGGGCGCGGGCCTGATGATCGCCGTGCCAGCCTATATTGCGGCCTTTTTCTCGCCCAGCCTGGAGGTTGCCTTCGGCCTCTGGATCATCGCGGGCATCACGCATTATCTTTATCTCAGCGGCCAGTACATGGTGGGCACCGCCATTGTCAGCCCGCAATCCCGCGCCACCACAATCGCCGTGATGCTGCTGATCATCAGCCTCATCGGTAATGGCATCGGGCCGCTCTTTGTCGGCGCGATGAGCGACTTTTTCATGGGCCAGGAAATTTCCAAGGCTGGCCTCTCCGCCCTTGCGGACACGTTCAATCCACGCCTGTGCGGAACAGACCCCGCCGCACTTGGCGCAGACGGCCCGGAACTTTGCCGCGCCTATGCGAATGGCCTGCGCTATTCCATGGCCGCAACAGTTCTGTTCTTTGTCGTCGCAGCGGGCTGTTACTTCATGGCGTCCCGCTCATTTGCCCGCGACAGGTATAATCCGGACATGCCTGCCAGCGGTATGGGGACATAAAAAACAAAAAACAAAGCCGGACTTAGAGGAGACGCCCAATGAGTGACGCCGCCACCGAAGCCCGCCCGGGATACGAAACCGGCTACAAGACCAAGGGATACCGGGCCTATGTGCTCACCTCCCTTCTGGTGGTCTATATCTTCAATTTCATCGACCGCTCGATCTTCGGCATTCTGACCGATCCGATCCGCAACAGCTTGAACCTTGAAGACTGGCAGATGGGTCTGCTGGGTGGTCTGGCCTTTGCGATGTTCTACACGACGCTGGGGATTCCAATTGCGCGCGTCTCCGAACGACGCAGCCGGATGATGATAATTGTTGGCTCGCTTACCATCTGGAGCTTGATGACCGTTCTGTGCGGTTTCGCTGTCGGTTTTGCCAGCATGTTCCTGTTCCGGCTTCTGGTCGGTGTGGGCGAAGCAGGCTGCACGCCCCCGGCGCAATCCGTGCTCGCCGATTATTTCAAGCCCGGCAGCCGCGCGACTGCAGCTTCCATTTACGCGCTTGGCGTTCCGCTGGGCGGCATGTTTGCCGGTCTGGCCGCCGGACCGATCAATGATTTTGTCACCGGCGAAAACGTCCACAACCTGTTTGAGAATCTGGGCTGGAGCTGGGCAACAGGTCTGGTTGACTGGAAAAGCCTTGAGGGCTGGCGCATTGCCTTCATCGCGGTGGGCCTGCCCGGCCTTCTGTTTGCAGTCATTATCGGCCTGACCGTCAAGGAACCTCCGCGCGGGTATACTGATCCCCCGAATGCCACAAAGCCCGAGGCGGAAAGCTTTCTCGTTGCCCTAAAAAAACTTGCCCGCAAACCCACCTATGTGCACGTGGTTGCGGGGGCCGCGATTGCCTCCTTTGCGGGCTATGGCGTGGCGGCCTTCTCCACCTCATTCCTCTTGCGCGTTCATGAGCTGACGCTGACGCAAGCCGCCCTGATCTTCTCCCTGGTTCTTGGCCTGATGGCCGCCATTGGCGTGTTCCTGTCAGGCTTCCTGGCAGACCGCCTGTCTGTCAGGCATCCAACAGCCCTGTCATGGATGCCGGCACTCGGCATGGGCTTGTCGGTGCCGCTTTACTGGCTCGGCTATCTCAGCCCCTCTGTTACCCTCATGCTGCCGCCGCTGATGGCCGCCGCGACGCTCCATTACTTCTATCTTGGGCCGATGTATGCCGTGTCCGCCGGTGTGGTGGATGCCCGAACACGGGCCACAGCCGTGTCGATTACCCTGTTCGCCGTGAATCTGATCGGACTCGGTCTCGGCCCGACGCTGATCGGTTTTCTATCGACCACACTGAAGTCAATGATGCTGTCAGGCGCTGATGTCGGGGTGACGCTTCAGGTCTGCAAGGACATGGCCCTCCTCACCGCCGAACAGATCGCGGCCTGTTCCAGCGCAGACGCGCGCGGCCTGCAATGGTCAATACTTGTCTTCACAACCCTCTATGGCTGGGCAGCACTTCATTATCTGCTGGCAGGCAAGACACTACAGCGTGACATGGTGGCCAAGACCGCTTAATCGGTCGCGTATGGCTGTTTATACTCAAGTTTCCGACGATGCGCTGGCGGCGTATCTCGATGAATATGATCTCGGCAAGGCCCTGTCTTTCAAGGGCATTGCCGAGGGTGTGGAGAATTCCAACTATTATCTGGAGACCACAAAAGGTCGCTACATTCTCACCTTGTTCGAGAAACGCGTGAATGCGGATGACCTGCCCTATTTCATTGGCCTGAAACAGCATCTGGCGGCGGGCGGCTTCCCCTGCCCTGAGCCGATCATGGCCAGGGATGGCAAGGCGCTGCGCACGCTTGAAGGCCGCCCTGCCGTAATCGTGTCCTTCCTGGACGGCCTGTCGCCCAAACGGCCCAATCCGGTCCAGTGTCGCGGCATTGGTGAAGGCCTCGCGCGAATGCACGTCGCCCTCGCCGACTATGACAAGACGCGTGAGAACAGTCTCGGCCCTGCCGCCTGGCCGCGCCTCTGGAAAGGCCAGTCGGAACAGGCCGACGCCCTGCACCCCGGCCTGTCCGGTCTGATCGACGAGGCCCTCACCGACATTGCCGAGGCCAAGCCCCAAAGCCTCAGCCTGCCGCGCGGCACGATCCATGCCGATCTCTTCCCGGACAATGCCTTTTTTCTGGGGGATGACTTCTCCGGCATCATCGATTTCTATTTCGCCTGCACCGACGCGCTTGCCTATGATCTGGCCATCTGCCTGAACGCCTGGGCGTTTGAGGATGGCGACGGGCGGATGTCAATCGACTACAATTTCTCCAAAGGCGCCGCCCTGATTGCTGGCTATGAAAGCGTCCGCCCGCTGGAGCCTGCGGAGCGCGCGGCCCTGCCCCTGCTCGCCCGCGGTGCAGCCCTGCGCTTCTTCCTGACGCGGATGGTCGACTGGACCACCACACCCGAAGGCGCCCTCGTAAAGCCCAAGAATCCCCTCGAATATGCCGGCCGCCTCGCTTTCCATAGAAAGGTGACCACAGCGGAAGGATATGGGGCTTGAAAGAAGCATGGCGGAGATGGAAGGCGTTGATTGCGGCCAGTCTGATTGCCCCGATCCTCGCGACCACCCTGTCCGCCACACTGCTCGCCATGCTGGTCTTCCCGGAACTGATCTTTCAGGTTGAGGTCACCTCAGACGTCCATCGCGACGCCAGCCTTCGCGAGGTCGCCACCAGCCTGGTCGGGTTTGCCCTTATGGGGCTGGCGTTCGGCGTGATGCTCGGCTGGCCCGCCATGATCATTGGCGGAGTGCCCCTGCATGCCTTCCTCGTCCGTATTCACCGGACAGGTTTTCTCATCTACGCCCTGAGCGGCGCACTCCTCGGCACGCTCGTCATGCTGGTCTACTTTTTCGGCACAAGCGGGTTTCGCGATCCGGTCAGTGTGCTGACAAGCGGGCCGATCCTGCTGTCCGGCCCCCTCACCGGCCTGCTGACGGCCGCGCAATTCTGGCTAATCCGCCGTCCAGACCGGATCCTGGTGTCATGACAACTTCCCCCGCCTATGCCAGCCCACAAACGCCACGAAAGATCCAGCGCGTGAAGCTGGGGCTATTGCTCTCGTCTCTTGCGGCCTGTCTCATGGTCAGCCTGCTGGCAATCATTATCGCTTTTGTCCTGAATACGCTTGGCTTGCTGGGGGACGGTTTGATGCTGGGGTCGCAGCAAGGCTTCTTTAATGGCCTGCACTTCGGCCTGATCATGTGCCTTTACAATTTCGTACTGTTCTTCATCACCGTGCCAGCGGCATGGATCGCACTTGGCTTTTCCATCGGGCGCATGCCCCACAGACGTATCGCCAAGCGCGGCCCCTATATGCGCTGGGGCGCGATCTGGGGCACAATTCTCGTCGGGGGAACAACCCTAGTTTTCGGCGCCATGGCCGATGGCCTGATGGGCGGCCTCGGTGCAGCCATCATCGGGTGCAGTATTGGCGCAATTGCCGGGGCCCTGTGCGGCCTGCTTTTCTACGCCATCGTCAAACCCGCAGACCAGTTGCACGATACAGACATCAGCGTCTTCTGACGCTTGACGGTTTCGGCAAAGCCCCTCACCTGAAACGCATGACTGACTTGATCGAAATCTGGACGGATGGCGCCTGCAGCGGCAATCCCGGTCCCGGCGGCTGGGGCGCTCTGCTCGTCGCGGGTGACAAGCGCAAGGAACTCTGGGGCGGCGACAAGGCTACCACCAATAACCGGATGGAAATGCAGGCCGTGATCGAGGCGCTGAATGCGCTGAAGAAGCCATCCAAAATCACTCTGCACGTTGATTCCACCTATGTGAAAGACGGCCTGACCAAATGGATCCATGGCTGGAAGCGCAATGGTTGGAAAACCGCCGCCAAAAAACCAGTCAAGAACCAGGACCTCTGGATGGCCATGGATGAAGCCTGCCAGCGCCACGACATCACCTGGAAATGGGTGAAGGGCCATGACGGTGACCCCGGCAACGAAAAAGCTGACGAACTCGCCCGTCGCGGCACGGAAGAAGCCCGCGGCCGCTGAGTTTCCCGACGCAGGCCCAAACGCGCACATCGCGCTTGCACTCCCTGCAACTTCACCCTTCGACTTCACTCAGGATGAGTTCGCACGATAGAAGCGCTCATGGCTCGAGCGAAGTCGAAGCATGGAGCGTGGGCTTATAAAACGGGCTTCACAGATCGAGCACATCCTGCGCCGCTTCCGCCAGGCTTTGCTCCGACAAATCGCCCAGTTCCAGCACCCTCACCTGATCATCCTGCCGCCGCTTGCGACTGCGGGCATAAAGCGGATCATAATGGCGTTCCATCAACTCCCGCGCCAGGGCGTGATACGCGCCATCATTTGCCAGCGCCTGCCACGCGGCCAGCATCTCCTTTGACTGTAGGCCTTTCAGCTTTTCCAGCGCCCCGGCAAGACGGGCCTCATCGCGGATAATGTCTGCATAGGCATCAACCAGATAGTCCGCCCTCACCGCCGCCGGCACGCGCACCTCGATACGCGGCGCGGCCAGCATGGACTGCCATAAGCGGCGCGGCACGCGGCGACGGCCAACAAGCGCAGACTCCGCCTCGACAAAGACCGGCCTGCCCGGATTCATCTGGCGCAGGCCGTCCCAGATCAGGCTCTCGAACAAGCGCTGGGCGGGCTGCGTGCCCTCCCCGAAATCGCCAAAGGCAGACCCACGATGATTGGCAAGGCCTTCCAGATCCACCACCTGCCCGCCCGCCGCCTTGATGGCCTGCAGCAGAGCCGTCTTGCCACTGCCTGTCTGCCCGTCGATCAGGCGCACCGGCAACAGCGCCTCTTCATGCTCCAGCCCGGCCACGACTTCCCGCCGCCAGGTCTTGTAGCCACCCTTCACCACACCGCTCGGCCAGCCCACGGAGGACAGGATCGTCGCCATCGCATTGGACCGCATTCCGCCCCGCCAGCAATAGACAAGCGGACGCCAGCTTTTCGGCTTGTCCGCCAGCGCCGTTTCCAGATGATGGGCGATGTTGCGTGCCACGATCGCCCCGCCGACGCGATTGGCGCGGAACGGGCTTTCCTGCTTGTAGATCGTGCCGACCTTTGCCCGCTCCTCATTCGACAGAACCGGCAGGCTGATCGCGCCCGGCAGATGGTCATCCTCGTACTCAGCCGGAGAGCGCACATCAATGATCGCGTCATAGCGCGACAGGTTTTGCGGGCTGATATCCGTAACAGTCTCAAGATAAGGCATCCGGAAAAGACCTATCAGGTTTTACGCGCAGCGCCAGAGCGCTAGACTAGCCGCGAACCAGGAGACATGCCCATGGCCGACCCCCTTCCCGATCCACGCCTCACCTCCCTTGCCCATGGCGGGGGCTGCGGCTGCAAGCTGGCGCCGAATGTCCTGGCGGATATTCTCAGCGAGATGCCGCTAGCGCTTGGCCATGCTGACCTACTGGTCGATGCAGGCAAGAGTGATGATGCCGCCGTCTACCGCGTGAATAAGACGACCGCCCTGGTCGCCACGACAGACTTCTTCACACCGATTGTGGATGACCCGCATACTTTCGGGCGCATCGCGGCCACCAATGCGCTGTCAGATGTGTTTGCCATGGGGGCAAAACCGATTTTCTGTCTCGCCATTGTCGGCATGCCGATCGGCAAAATTGCCAATGAAACCATCCGCGCCATCCTCGCGGGGGGTCGTAGCGTGGCGGATGCGGCGGGGGCGCCGATTGCTGGCGGACACTCAATTGACGCGGCCGAGCCGATTTACGGCCTCGTAGCGCTCGGCATCGGCCATCCGGACAAGTTGCTGCTGAACTCAAACGCGCAGGCGGGCGATGTCCTGATCCTCGGCAAGCCGCTCGGCATCGGCATCTATTCTGCCGCGCTGAAGCGGGAAATCCTCTCCCCTGCCGAGTATGAAGAAATGGTCGCCTCGACCACGCGGCTCAATACGCCGGGAACGGAGCTTTCCGGAATGGAGGGTGTCCATGCCGCAACCGATGTGACGGGCTTCGGCCTGCTCGGTCATGCCAGCGAGATGGCGCGCGGTGCAGGCGTCAATATTATCATCGAGAAAGCCGCCGTCCCGGTCTTTGAGGGCGCACGGGCCCATGCCGAAAAGGGCGTAAAAACCGGGGCTTCCGGGCGGAACTGGGAGTCCGTCTCACATATGGTGAGCGGCGCGCTGACAGATATGGAAAAAGATATACTTTGCGATCCGCAGACCAGCGGCGGCCTGCTGGTATCATGCCGTCCTGAAAGCGCGGAAGTGGTTCTGGACGTGTTTGCACGGAACGGCCATACAGGCGCGAAAATCATCGGGCGCGTCGTTTCCGGCGCGCCCGAAGTCAAGGTCGAATAGATCAGCCTGCGGAGTGGCAGGCGCCGTCTTCACGGGTCAGTGCGCGGCGCACAGTGTCGACGTAGCGGCCAGTGGTTTCGAACTCCGTCGCAGTCACACCGTAGGCAGAGCTGTTGCCAGACGCATCGAAATCATCATCAACGCGGCCCGCAGCCTCTTCCAGGCCGAGATTGTTCTCTTCCCGGATATCGGCAATCACGCGGGATACTTTCAGGATCGTCTCCTGATTGGCCTCGGGCTCGTCTGCCAGCAGCTGGCTGTAGCAGCCGCAATATGCCTCAAGCGTGTCGCCATCCTCTGCGAGGTCCTCCTGAATTTCCGGATCACCGCCCAGCATGGCGGTGCAGGTCGCTGCAGTCTTATCGGCTTTTGACGCGCCACAGGCGGCAACAGCCAGGCAGGCAGTGGCCAGAATGGATACTCGGATCATCAGGAGTCCTCTTCAAAGATGGTGCTGTCAGGTCAAGCCGGAACCTTGCCAGCCAGCATGCCTGCCAGACGGTTGGAAATGATATCTTCCGCTTCTTTCATGATTCGGTCGATCAGTTCCTTACAGGTCGGGATGTCATGTATCAAACCGGCTACCATGCCGCAGGACCATGCCCCGGCATCCATTTCGCCTTCTGTCATGATGCGCGGATAAACCCCGGCAACTTCCTCGATGATGTCTTCGAACTTGATGTCAGAGCCCAGCTTACGCTCTTTCTCCAGAAGACGCTCAACGGCCGCATTGGTCATCACGCGCTCTGTGTTGCGCAGCGGACGCATGACAAGGCGCGTGTCCAGCTCGGACGCGGCGACAATGGCATCCTTCACATTCTGGTGCACGGGCGCTTCTTTCGTTGCGATGAAGCGCGTGCCCATATTCATGCCAGAGGCGCCCATGGCGAGCGATGCCACCAGGCTGCGGCCATCAGCCTGGCCACCGGAAGAAACGAACGGAATTTCCAGCTCATCGGCGGCGCGTGGCAGAAGGATCATGTTCGGCACATCATCCTCGCCCGGGTGGCCACCACATTCGAAACCATCCACGGAGACCGCATCACAGCCAATCGACTGCGCTTTCAGTGCGTGGCGCACGGCGGTACATTTGTGGATCACCTTGATGCCGGCATCTTTCAGCACAGGCAGAACCTGAACCGGGTTGTTCCCGGCAGTTTCAACGACGGTCACGCCGCCCTCGATGATAGCTTTCACATAGCCCGGATAGTCCGGCGCGTTGACCACAGGCAGGAATGTCAGATTCACGCCGATCGGCTTGTCCGTCATGTCCTTGCAGCGGGCGATCTCGTTTGCCAGATCTGCAGGGGTTTTCTGCGTCAGGGCTGTAATAATGCCCAGGCCGCCTGCATTTGAAACGGCCGCAGCCATTTCTGCAAAACCGACATAGTGCATCCCGCCCTGAATGATCGGATGTTCAATGCCGAACATCTCGGTGATGGCTGTCTTCATGGCATATCCTCCTTGTTCCGGGCCTATCCATGGCGGAAGGCAGGCCCGGAAACAAGGCTGACATTGGGGAAAGTGCTAGCTGACCGGAGACCAGCTCTTTTTCGGCTTGCTACGGCGCTTCTGGCCATTGGCATTTGCCTGGACAGAGCGCTGTCCATTGCTTTCACCGCGCGTGGATGAAGCGGCTGCTTTGCCGGGGCCCTTGCGGGGGCCTTTGCCAGCCCCACCAGAGCGGCTGCGGCTATGCGTCTGGCCACGTGGCTGCTGGCCTTGGCGACGTCCGCCGCCCTGCCCTCTTCCACGGCTCTGCTTGGAGTGCGGGCCCGGCTCTTCCGGCAGGGACAGGTCCAGCGCCATGCTCTCATCCGGCGTGTCCAGCGTGTCGATCTTGCGTTTGATCAGCTTTTCGATGTCGCGCAGATAGGCGCGCTCATCATTGCCAACAAAAGACAAGGCGATGCCGCTGCGTCCCGCGCGAGCCGTACGGCCGATCCGGTGCACATAGGATTCTGGCAAATTCGGCATGTCGAAGTTCACAACATGGCTTACGCCGTCAACATCAATGCCGCGCGCCGCAATGTCTGTCGCCACAAGGATCGGAGCCTTGCCGCTCTTGAAGGCTTCCAGAGCGCGGATGCGCTGGTTCTGGCTCTTATTGCCGTGAATGGCCTCGGCATAGAGCCCTTCATTCGCCAGATGGCGAACCACCTTATCAGCGCCATGCTTGGTGCGCGTGAACACGATGGCGCGGTCCATGTCATCGCCCGACAGAACCTCTGCCAGAAGGCGCGGCTTGGAATCGCCCTTCACGAAGTAGACAGCCTGGTCAATGCGCTCGGCAGGCTTGGACACCGGCGTGACAGAGACTTCAGCCGGCTCATGCAGGAAGTCACTGGCAAGGGCGCGGATTTCCTTCGGCATGGTGGCCGAGAACAGCAGCGTCTGACGGCGTGTCGGCAGCGCTTTCATCACTTTCCGGATCGCCGGCAGGAAGCCCATATCCATCATCTGGTCGGCCTCATCCAGCACAACGGCTTCAGTGGTTCTCAGCGTCACCGCGCCAGTATCCATATGGTCCAGCAGGCGGCCCGGCGTTGCGACCAGAACGTCCACGCCGCGCGCCAGGGCGCGCACTTGTCCGCCCGGCTTTACGCCGCCCACCACAGTCGTCGTCGTCAGCTTCATCTGGCTGCCATAGACGCGCACGCTTTCGGCGATCTGGGCGGCCAGCTCACGCGTCGGCGCAAGGATCAGGATACGGGCACTTTTCTTCTCGGGGCGGCCTGGATTGGCCGCAAGACGGCTCAGCAGCGGCAGCACAAAGGCCGCCGTCTTGCCGGTACCGGTTTGGGCGATGCCCACCAGGTCGCGGCCTGTCAGCAGCGTCGGGATAGCTTCAGCCTGGATCGGCGTTGGTTTGGTATACCCCTCAGCCTTGATGGCGCGGAGGATCGGCTCGGCAAGGCCGAGATCAGTAAACTGTGTCAATTCAATACTTTCTATGCGAGCGCAGGGCGGTCTTCGAAAGACCGCGCGCCCTGTTAGGCTTTTGTTTTCTTTGGGAAGCCTGTGTTTGATCGGCATCCCGGTTCTGGCGCGCACTCGACGCGGAACCGGTACGGCTACGATCAATGCGAGAGCAGCAGCTTTTCGCCCTGCTAAAGCGGCATATGGCACGCTTCACTGCATTGTACAAATGATTATGACCGCGGCTTCGTTAACGCCGCCAGCGCGCCCCGGCGGGTTTGTCGGCGACAAGGCTCTTGTTCGAGACCATGAACACCCGCTCCTGGCCCAGCGCGAAGGCCATCACGCCTTCCGGGAAAATCGGTGCAAACGCTGCGTCCAGCACGTTCAGACCGCCGGTAAATGCGCCCATGGCAGGCATCACCAGCCGTGCACCATCGCTGGCAAAACAGCGCCGACGAACAGACCGCCCGCGCCCGATGATCTTCGCCGCCGGGTGGAGGTGGCCGGCCACTTCCCCCACTTCGCCCGTCGGCTCGTGCCGGAAGACCAGCGGGCCGACCCGCAGCGTCTTCGTGGCCCGTCCGCCCAGATGCTGCGGCGGGTCCGGATCATGGTTGCCTTCCACCCAGACCCAGTCATGCGCGGCCGTCAGTGCCTGAATCCGCCGTGCATAGGCCTCCGGCAGGCGCAGTTCTGCTGCGCGGTCATGAAAGCTGTCGCCCAGGGAGATAATTGTCGCCGGCCGCAGACTGGCGCACAGGCGCTCGACCACGGACAGCGTCGCCGCCGTATCATAGGGCGGCAGCATCTGCCCGCGCGCCGCAAAGGCGCTACCCTTTTCAAAGTGCAGGTCCGACACCACGAGCACTCGCTTGCGCGCCCACCACAGCGCCCCCTCCGGCAGCGGCGTCAGCAGCTCCCCGGCAAGGTGCAGATGCGTCTCAGATGGTTTTGCAACAGCGGCAGTCATGTAAAGGAATCTGACCTGCAAAGCCGTGAGGGTCAATCGCGGCGCTCACCTACCCCATCGCGTCGCGCACGAGGTCTGCTTCGGCTTCACCCAGAATTGCGTCCTGTACGGAGGCGCCGGAGACCGGTTCCTTGCCGATTTCCAGCATGACCGGCACGGCAAACGGGCTGATCTTTTCCAGCGCCTGATGGTCTATCTTGCCGCGAATACGCACCAGCGCGTCAGACAGGCGCCGTACATCCAACAGCCCCGTCGCTGCATCCTGCCGGGCGGCCTGCAGCAATATATGGTCTGGCTCATGACTGCGCAGCACATCATAGATAAGATCTGCCGAGAAGCTTACCTGCCGTGAGTTTTTCTCCTTACCCGGAAGATTGCGATGGATCAGGCCGGAGATCTGCGCGCACTGGCCGAAAGTGCGCTTCATCAGCGCGCTCTCGTCCAGCCAGCTTTCCAGATCGTCGCCCATCATGTCCGGATGGAACAGCGCGTCCATGTCCACTTCGCCCAGATCCTCCATACCCCAGACGGCCAGCGCGTATTCACTTGCCACGAAGCCTGTCGGCTTTGCCCCCATCCGCTCCAGCCGCCGTGTCAGCAGCATGCCCAGCGTCTGGTGTGCGAGACGCCCTTCAAACGGGTAACAGACGAGATAATTCCGGTCCCCTCGCGGGAAAGTCTCGACCAGCAAATGATCCGGTGGCGGAATAGAGGATCTCTTTTTCTGGATCTCGAACCATTCGCGCACAGGCGCGGGCAGCCCTGTCCATTGTGCGGGCTCATGAATCATCCTCCGCACGCGGTCTGCCAGAAAGGTCGTCAGCGGAAACTTGCCGCCATTATAGGACGGGATCGCCGGCTTTTCAGCCACCGCCCGAACCACCAGCGCATCCGTGCCCTCAATGCCAACCAGCCGCAGCACTTCCCCGGCGAACAGGAATGTGTCGCCCGGTGTAAGCATGGAGAGGAAATACTCTTCCATCTCGCCTAGCTTCAGGCCTGGGCGCACACTGCGTTTCTCACCCGGCTTTGGTTTTCCCACAAACTGCGCCAGCCGCACCGCCAGCATGGGCGATTCCACAATCGCACCGACATTCATGCGGTGCGCCTGCGCATCCTGCGCCGTGCGCGCCACCCACAGCCCGTCCGGACGCCGCACAATGCGGTGAAACCGGTCATAGGTTTTCAGCGCATAGCCACCGCTCGCGACGAAGTCGACAATACGCTCATATGTTTCCCAGTCGAGCCCGACATAAGGCGCGGCGCGGACAATTTCCTCATACAGCGCATCCAGCCGGAAGCCGTCCCCACAGGCCCGCCCCATGATATGCTGGGCCAGCACATCCAGCGCGCCCTGCCGAATACCCTCGCCATCAATCTCGCCCGCCTCGACGGCGGCCTCTGCCGCACGGCATTCCAGCACCTCAAACCGGTTCGTCGGAACAAGGACGGCTCGGCTGGCCTCATCCATCCGGTGATTGGCCCGGCCAATGCGCTGGATTAGACGGGCGGCCCCCTTTGGCGCACCCATCTGGATCACAAGGTCCACCTCGCCCCAATCAATACCCAGATCCAGCGTGGAGGTGCAGACAACCGCCTTCAATACGCCAGCAGCCATCGCCGCCTCAACCTTCGTGCGCTGCTCCCGTGCAAGGGAACCATGATGCAGCGCAATCGGCAGGCCGTCCTCATTGGCATGCCAAAGTTCCTGAAACATCAGTTCGGCCTGGCTGCGCGTATTGACGAAGACCAGCGTCATCGTCGCCCGCTTGATGGCCTCGTACACTTCGGGCACGGCGAAGCGCCCGGAATGTCCCGACCACGGAATACGCTCGCGGGAAATCAGAATGTCCACATCTGCGGACACGCCGCCCTCTGCCCGCAGCACCTTCGCGTCAGGCGCCAGCCATCTTGCCAGCACCTCCGGCTCGCGCACCGTGGCAGACAGGCCAATGAACCGGCAGGCCGGGGCCCAGCTCGCCAGCGTGGCCAGCCCCAGAGACAACAGGTCTCCGCGCTTTGACGCGGCAATCGCATGCGCCTCATCCACGATCACGCATTTCAGGTCCGCAAAGAATTCCTTCGCATGGTCAGAGGCGATGAACAGGGCCAGCTGTTCCGGCGTGGTCAGCAGAATGTGCGGCGGGGTCCGGCGCTGGCGCTGGCGCACATGGCTCGGCGTGTCGCCGGTGCGGCTCTCGATGCGAATGCCAAGGCCCATTTCCTCGACCGGCACCATCAGATTGCGCTGAACATCCGTCGCCAGCGCTTTCAGGGGAGAGATATACAGCGTGTGGAGTGCGGGACGGTCCGAGTTCGTTGCTCGCTTGCGTTCGCGCAACTCGATCAGACTGCCCAGAAAGCCCGCCAGCGTTTTGCCGCCACCAGTCGGCGCAATCAGCAGTGCGCTCTCGCCCTTCAGGCTCGCTTCGGCCAGCGCCAATTGGTGCGGCCGGGCCTGCCAGCCACGGCCAGCGAACCAGTCCTCGAAAGACTGCGGCAACATAAAGGAAGAAAGATCGCTATCGGCCATGTCTGCTATTAAACTATCGCAAGAAATCCCTGTTGCCTCTTTTTTTCATTCAGGGTTCAGGCAAACACTGATGAAACCGCGCTTGCCTCACAAGGAAGACATGCCGATGCCACGCTTTCTAACCGCTCTTGCGCTGATCAGCCTTGCTCCTATGCCTGCTCTTGCAGATCCGCTTCAGGATGCCCTGGCCGCCAGCCAGGATGGGCCGCTCTACACATTCGATCTCACTTATCGCGACAGCGACATCGAGGCACTGATACAAGTGGACCCCTCGCGCCCGGAAGGAGAGCGCCTGTTGGTTCTGTCTCCGGACAAGTCCGAATGGAGCGAAGACCTGACCAAACGGATTGAAGACATGCAGGCCAGTACCGATGGCGACATCTGGTGCCATAATCTGGCAGAGCACATTCCGGATGATGCCCGCCTTGTTTCCGAAACGGACAAAACCGCCACCTATACCTTCACGCCCCTGCCGGCCGAGGATGCTGACAAGAACGAAAAGAAGGTCACCAAACATCTCACAGGCTCGGTTGTGGTTGACAAAATCGACCCTGCCATTCTCAGCTTCCGCATGGCCTCGGACAAACCTTTCAAGCCCGTAGCCGTCGCCAAGATTGATGATTTCGACATGCAGATCGCCTGTGCCCGCGCACCGGATGGCCGTACCCATATCGCCCGCATGGACATATCGCTCAGCGGCTCTGCCATGATGCAGGCGTTCAGCCAGTCAGACCATCAGGCCATTTCAAACCTGCAACCCATTCCGAATTCCGGAACGGGGTCCAAATAGTCTTCCCTATTCCTCAAGACCATATTTCTTCAGGATTTCCTCGCGGATCGCATTTTTGGCGCGATCCGTGCGCGCACGGCGGGCATCAATCGTTACCTCAATCTCTGCCTCGATCTGCTCGCGCTCGGCCGCCTCGGCTGCGCGGGCATCTTCAGCCGCCTGCAGCCCCAGCAGCACGTCGCGCGTGAAGGCATTGATGTCAAAGCGCGCACCGCCAATCACGTCAAAGCCGCGGCGAACGATCACTGCATTCATGCTCGGCACGATCACGACATACTGGCCACGATTGCCTGCCATGTAATACGTGCCCTGCGGAATGCCCGGCGCATTGTTCATCAGCCAGAACTGCGCGCCATAGCCTGCCGCACCACCGGCTGGCTGGGCGGGCCCTGGTGTCGAGACAAATTGCGCCCAGCCTTCCGGCAGCAAGCGTTCATTGCCCCAGACACCATCCTGCAGGTAGAGCTGGCCAATCCGGGCCAGATCCCGCGCCGTGGACCAGACCTGGCTGGACGAGACAAAATCGCCGTTCCAGTCGACTTCCATCGTGGTGTGAACCGCGCCAATCTTGTGCAGAAGTTTTTCATACGGGAAGCGGTGATAGGAATCGTCCGCTCCAAGAGATTCCCGAAAAGACCGCATCGCGATCAGCGTGTCATTATTGGCATATTTGAAGCGCGTACCCGGCTCTGCCTCCAGCACATTCTTCGCCGCCTGGTCGACCACGCGGCCACCACCGAAATAGATCCGGTCCGTACGCGATCCCTGCTCGCCGCTATCCAGCCCGCTCGCCATCTGCAGCAGGTCGCGCAAAGTGATCTCGCGACGCGGGTCTGCGCCATTATTCCAGTCTTCGATGACCGCCGGATAATCCAGATCAATATGCCCGTTGCGCCGCGCCGCGCCCAGCACGGTGGCGGTTATGGATTTCGCAACAGACCAGGTCCGCTGCGGTGTCTCATGATCAATACCGCGCGCATAGCGCTCAGCCACAACCTGGCCATCCTTCACAACGACGACGGCGCTGGTGCGCGTGCCATTACCATAGGTACGCTCGTCAAAAGCGAAGGATACCGGCGCCTCCAGACGCTCCGCCTCGCCAATCCGCAATTGCACTTTCACATTAGATCCGATGGCGCTGCCCCGGTCTTCGCCGGTGAATTCCGGCCAGGCCGCAAAGCGCGGCAGGAAGTTCAGCGCGCCCTCATCCGCCCCAATCGGCAGCTGCGTACAGCCAAAACCAGGGCGATAGGCAGCCATGCGCGGCGGCATCGTATCGGAATAGGAAACAGAGACCGTCTTCTTGCGCGGATTGATCACGGCATTCGGCAGGCGGTCATAGGCCCGCTGATAATCCTGATAGATGCCGGACAGCTCATTGGCCTCAATCTCGTCCACTGTCTGGCCCGCTACAAACAGGCCGGAACACAGGAAGCCCGCCTTGTAGCCCGCCGCCAGTGCGGCATCCAGCTCAGCCGTACTTCCGCCCTCCTGCGCAGCAGCCGGCAGGGCTGCCACCGATAGAACGGCAAGCGATGCAAGGACGGTTCTCAAGGGACGCATGGGCAAAACTCTCCTGTTACAGATGCAACTCTATGCACATGATTTCATGTCGCAAGTAAGACCTTCATCATCGCTGACCCTTTTTGCCGACATCCGGCGCCTATCAATGCAGGCAACAAACCCGGAGGGACGTGCGCGATGAGACTGACACACAAACATGCAAGTGCGGCAATATTTGGAAGCCTGCTGATACTGGCCGCCTGCGATTCAAACGCCCCGGAACGGGCCGATGTTCCCGCTGATCCGGTTTTGATGGATCACCCCGCAGAGACGGACGCAGAGCTGACGGATTTCCAGAAGGAAGTCCTCTCCGCCATGCAGCAGGCTGCCGAGTCCGGCCAGACCGATTCTGCCTTCATCCTGGCAGTTTTCGAGGCCCGCGAAGATGCCCGCGACCTGTTCCTCGACACCGCCGAGACCGCCTACGCAGATGGCAAGACGCCCTATGAGGCCGGACGGGCCGGCGGCGAGGCCATCCGCCCCATCATCATTGAGGAAAGCAATCGCGCCGTCACCCGCGCAACGGACCAACAAGCGGCAGACCTGATCACCATAACCGGAAAGGAATTCCGCGAATTCCAGACCTCCGCCCCGCAGGATTGCGCTCGCGCGGCCGCCGGTCTCAGCCCGCGAACGGACTCGCCGCGTATGAAACAGCTGCGCCAGGAGGAAAGCGCCGTGACGCTCGCCATCCTGCAGGCGCCCGATCAGACCGGCGGGACAGTCACCCCGATGGATGACATCCTCACCTGGATGGGTGCGGTCTTTACCGATCAGCCAGACGCTGCGACCGGGGCAGCCTATATCGGCACCCCCAACCCAACCGACGAGCAGGCTCGCCAAGTCTGCCACACCATGATCGTCATCTATGACGAACTCGGCAAGCTGCCCCTCGCCCAGCGCGCCGCCTATATGCGCGGCCTGTCAGCCGGATAAGCGCGCTCCCGCGCTTTAGCCTGCTTATGAGGGCGTACGCATATGGGGTGAAGAAAACTCAACATCACTCCATTCAACCTGCCTTGATCCGAAGGCAGACAAATGATGCTGATCCAGAAAGATCGGTTTGCCATCCTTTTCATACAGGCAATTGTCAGCCTCACAGAAAACCTGTTTGAGATCGTAATAGGCGATCCGCTCATCCTCTTCCGCGATGCGGCGGACAATCTCGCCCACCTTGTCATATTCGGGCATCAGAGCCTGCGGAGAGACCCACCCATCCTTCACCTTGTAGCTCAACCCGAAGAAGTCACGAAGGAAACGGCGTGCGACAAACCCGTCGCTGATCACCCGCTCCATGGGATTGAAGTCAAAGCGCGGAACATCTCCAACAAGAACGACATTCTTGTTGGCCTCATGCAGCCGCGATACCAGCGCCCGCAGTCCCCTATCAACTGCCTCCAGGCTCTCGACCGGAGGCAGAACTTTCTCGTCCACCACAGGACGGAACAAGCGGTCCCGTTCGGATGGCCATGAGCCGACAATGAATACTGTCTCGATGTCCGGATCACTCGCGATTTGCCGCCAAGCCCCGTCGACAAAATCCGCGCAATTGCGTGCATAGACCAAGCTCCCTTGCTGCGGGCGTGAATATCCCAGCAACGGCGCACATCCGGATTTACTGAACTGGGCCAGTGTTGTCCCTTCAGACGCAGCATACTCTTCAAGCCCCACGCCGGCAGCGGAAGCATGGCTATCTCCCAGCAGGGCGATGCGGCTACCTTCTGGATAGCAGGGCAAACTTTCGTCAAACCTCACCTGATCGAAGCTCAGCAGGCATGTACCCCGTCCCTCAGCGCGGACTTTCTCTGCCACAACCACACTGTGCGGAATACGTTGGGGCACACCGTCTGCCAGGCGCAGCGCCACCGGCACCGCTGCTACTGCCACCAGTACGGTCACATAGCGTACCAGCACCGGTATGTTTGGCAGCTTCCGTGCCCGGAAAGGCTGCTCGATATAACGCCAGGAAAGAACCGCTACGACAAAGCTCATTGCAGCCACGCTCAGCAGGGCCCCGCCTGTGTGGGAGTGGTCGCTCGCTATTCGTACATAGGCCATCATTGGCCAGTGCCAAAGATACCAGGAATACGAGATTAATCCCACGAACACGACCGGCTTCCATGACAAGAGCGTGCGATTGAAAAAACCCTCGCGCGCATGGATCAGCATGACCGTCCCGATCACAGGCAACAGAACCGCATAGCCCGGGAAAGAGGTGTCATGGTTGAACAGGAACAAAGACGCGATCACCAATGCAAAGCCCACAAGGCTAATCAAATCCGTGACCGCCCGGGAGGCCTGTGGGATCCATTTCTCATGATGCATGACGGCCAGTGTGACGCCGATACCCAGCTCCCATGCGCGAGGCGGCAACAAGAAGAAGGCCGAAACCGGCGCACGTTGAACTGCCACGATCGAGAGCGCAAAGCTCACCCCAATCAATACCAGCAAGGCAATAATCCGCCCTCGTGGCGCCAGCTTGATGAGTGGAAACATCAGGAAGGGGAAAACGACATAGAACTGCTCCTCAATACCGAGAGACCAGGTCATCATCAGCGGCTGGTAGACAGCCGCCGTGGCAAAATAATCGGAATTATCCCAGAAATAGACATTCGATAGGCCGAACAGCGCCGCAAAAGCCTGCGACGTCAATTCCTTCATGGCATGTGTGTTTAGCAGAAACAGACCCGCCAGCAAGGTTGCCAACACCACCGCCAGCAAGGCCGGCAAGATACGTCGAACGCGCCGCGCATAGAAATTCGCAAAACTGAAGGAGCCGTCCAGGGTATCGCCGTAAATGATGCCGCCGATGAGAAAGCCGGAGATCACAAAGAAAATGTCTACGCCGACAAAGCCGGCCGGTACCAGATTCGGAATAGCGTGATAGATAACGACAGAGCTGACAGCCACAGCACGCAGCCCGTCAATATCAGCGCGGTATTTATGCATGTTTCGTTTGTCTCCAAGTGTACAGCCCGCAGAATTCGCCCTGCCTGCGCACGGCAGGCTGATCCGCAAAGGGCCATAAGGGGATTTTCAGTCCCCTCAATGCAAGACATGTGCAACATACCATTTTACTCGCTGGAAAGCCCCTTCCCCGCTCTGTGCAATCGCCTACATTCCGAACATGCTGCGCCCGGACCTTCTTCTCTGCCCCACGCCCAAGGGGCTCTATTGCCCGCCCGGAGATTTCTATCTTGATCCCGTGCGCGGCGCGGTGGACCGGGCTGTCATCAGCCATGGCCATTCAGACCATGCGCGCGGCGGCCATGGCAAAGTCCTCGCCCATCCCCACACACTCGCCATCATGGCCGCGCGCTATGGGGAGAATTTCGCGAAATCGACCCAGGCCGTCGAATATGGCGAAGCGATCGAGATCAATGGCGTCACAATCTGGCTGTCGCCGGCCGGCCACATATTGGGCTCGTCGCAGATCGTGGTGGAGTTCAAAGGCCTGCGCATGGTCTTCACCGGAGACTACAAACGCCGCTGGGACCCGACCTGCGCGCCCTTCGAGCCAGTCGAGAACACGCATGTCTTCATCACGGAGGCGACCTTCGGCCTGCCCGTCTTCCGCCATCCGCCCACGGAACAGGAAATCGACAAGCTGGTCCGCTCTGTCGCTGACAATCCGGACCGCACGCACTGCATCGGCGCCTACTCGCTCGGCAAGGCTCAACGCGTGATCAAGCATCTGCGCCTCGCCGGGCATGACCGGCCCATCTACATTCATGGCAGCCTGGAAAAACTTTGCGAAGTTTATGAAGCCGCCGGTGTGGAGCTGGGGGAACTGCGCCCCGCCACGCTGGAAGACCGTTCAAAATCCGCACGCGAAGCCTTCCGTGGAGAGATCGTCATCGCCCCGCCCGGTGCCTTTGAAGGCAAATGGGCCCAGCGCTTCCCCGATCCCGTCATCGGCTTTGCATCCGGCTGGATGAGCGTGAAACAGCGCGCCAAGCAACGCGGCGTCGAACTGCCGCTCGTCATCTCGGACCATGCCGACTGGGACGAACTGACCGACACAATCCGAGACGTGGACCCGCAAGACCTCTGGATCACCTATGGCCGCGAAGACGCCCTCGTCCGCTGGGCCGAACTCGAAGGCCGCCGCGCCAAGCCGCTCAGACTTGTAGGCTATGAGGAAGAAACGGGGTGATACGTCCCACGAACATCCCCTTCCTCTCTTCCGCTCTCCCCGACGAAAGTCGGGGTCCAGAGCTGCAGGTACGGAAGTTTGTGGGAGACAGAGCGGCACAATCCCCCAGCCCGCGCTCGTGCTTCGACTTCGCTCGAGCCGAGAGCACTTCTCTTCTTCCCCCACGCACCAAACTCATCCTGAGCGAAGTCGAAGGATGTAGCGACAGGGAACACAGCCCCCAAAAGAAGCCCTCAATCCGTCTGATAGGCGCCCAAGTCATACTTCAGGTCTGCTCACACGGGGGCCGGATCAGGTACCG
>NZ_AWFA01000009.1 GCF_000682675.1 Hyphomonas pacifica
CGGGCGTCGCATGTGCAGCTGGAACCCTAGCTCAGTTGCAGTTCCACCAGCCGCTTATAAGCGCCGCTGTTCGCCATCAGCGTCTCATGACTGCCCTCTTCCACGGCGCGCCCATCTTCCATCACGATGATCCGGTCAGCAGACCTCACGGTCGAAAGACGATGCGCAATGATCAGTGTCGTGCGCCCTGAGGAGAATTCCGCCAGCGCCGCCTGCACCTTGGCTTCGCTTTCGGCATCCAGCGCAGACGTCGCCTCATCCAGCAGCAGGATCGGCGCGCCGCGCAGGATGGCGCGTGCCAGGGCAATGCGCTGGCGCTGCCCGCCGGAGAGATTACGCCCCATCTCGCCCGCCGGGGCATCATAGCCGCCCGGCATTTGCGTGATGAATTCATGCGCATTGGCCGCGCGCGCCGCTGCTTCGATCTCGGCATTCGTCGCACCCAGCCGGCCCAGCGCGATATTGTTGCGGATCGTGTCGTCAAACAGCGCCGCGTCCTGCGCGACCAGGCCGATATTTGCGCGCAGCGTATCGCCCACGACATGACGAATATCATGGCCATCAACCCTGACCTCGCCGCTCATCGGGTCATACAGGCGCATCAACAGATTGAAGACAGTCGACTTGCCCGCGCCGGACGGGCCGACAATCGCCACCGTCTCGCCGGGCTTTGCGGAAAAGCTCAAGCCGTGCAGCGCGCGGGTGCCATCCGGATAGGCAAAGTGCACCTCGTCAAAGCGGATCTCGCCAGACACCCTGTTCAAACGCTCCGCATTCGGAAGGTCAGAGATATGGCAAGGTGCATCGACAATCTCGAACACACGATCGGCTGCTGCGCCGCCTTCCTGCGCCACGGAGTTCAGCGTGCCCAGCGCGCGAAGCTCCGGCGAGACAATACCCAGCGCCGCAATGAAGCCCAGCAGGTCGCCCAGCGTCATCGCACCTTCAGACATCCGCCAGGCCGCAAAGCCCAGAATACCCGCCAGCGCGGCGCCGCCCGCGACCTCAAGAATCGGGTCCACTGCCGCCCGGTTCGACAGCACTTTCAGGAACAGGCGGGACCGCTCGACAAAGCCTGTCTTGGCGCGCGACTTCTGATATGGCTCCAGCCCATAGGCCTTCACCACGCGCGCAGATTGAAACCCTTCCGACAACAGGGACGTCACTTCGCCGATCTGCTGCTGCGCCTGCTTGGAGCGTTTGCGGATACGGTTGCCGAGGCCAATGACCGGGCCGAATGCAATCGGATAGGCCACCAGCAAGAGCAGGGTCAGCTGCCAGTCAATGTACAGCATCACTCCCAGCACACCGATCACGGTGATCACGCTCTTGGTGAAATTGTTGGCAAAGCGCAGCGCCGCATCGCGGATCGCGTTCACGTCATTGATGAAGCGCGACACGAAATCGCCGGACGCATCGGCAGAGATGCGCGCATAGTCTCCATCCGTCAGGGAATCGAACTGGCTGGTCTGAACCAGAACCAGCCCGCGCTGAACGCCGGTATTGTTGAACAGCGTCATCAGATAGAGCGACAGCGCCCGCGCCGCCGACAGACCGATGATCGCCGCGGCGACCCAGCCGATCCAGTCGGCATCGGCCTCTGCCTGCGCGGTGGTTTCCCCAAAGGTCGCCTGCAGCTGGTCGCCCATCTTTTTCAGGATCAGAGAATAGCCCATGGCGCTGAGCGATGTCAGCAGGGCCATGAGCGTACCCGCAGCAAACCAGCCCATGTGCTGGCTGAAATAAGCCGAGAACAGTCGTCTCAGGCTCCCCTTTTGCCTGGGGGCCTTACGTGTCACCACCTCAGACGTGATGGTGATCTCCCGTTTCCGGGTCCAGCAGCTTGTGGGCGTGCAGGATGAAGTAACGGACTTCTGCATTGTCCACCGTGCGGTGGGCTGCATTTTTCCAGGCGTCGTACGCTTCCTTGTAGTTCGGGAAGGCGCCGACAAAGTCGACCTTGGAAAGATCTTCGAATTCCACTTCGGCCACATCCTTCAGCTCGCCGCCGAATACGATGTGGAGAAGCTGCTTGGTGTCGCGGGTCGCTTCGCCCATTTTTACTGGCTCCGTAATCTGTGCGGGGGCTATTTCAGCCGCCCTTTCCTGTGGGTCAGGTATATCCACAATTTCTGATCTGCGCACTAACAGAGGATGCAAGGCGTTTCCAGATGCGATGACGCTTCGTTGTGCAGGTACATCGCGATTAAAGACGAGTTTTTCGCCCTTGTGTGTCGTTACGACACCGCCTGCCTCCTCAACGAGCACGGTTCCAGCGGCAAGATCCCAGTCAGACTTGTTACCCATGGCGATTGTTGCGTCCCACGCGCCGGAGGCGACAAAGGCCAGCCGCAGCAATGTGGCGTTCGGTTTCGGCTGCGCCAGGGTCAGCTCCGGCCAAGGTTCGTTCCAGCCCTTGTGGCGGATCATTTCCTTGGCCGCGATCATCCGGCAACCCTCTTCCGAGCGGCATTCTGACACGCGGATGGACTGGCCGTTCAGGAACGCCCCGCCGCCGCGCCGGGCTTCATAGAGCTGGTTCAGCTGGGGGGCATAGATCACGCCGCCCACGGCCTCGCCCTCTTCGACGATGGAGAGGCCGACGCACCAATAGGGATCATTGCGCATGAAAGCGCGGGTGCCGTCGATCGGGTCTACCACCCAGCAGCGATCTTTCATGCGGGCGTCCGGATTGTCCAGCGTCTCTTCAGACAGCCAGCCATACTCCCGGCGAAAGCGGGTCAGCCGCTCGGAGCATAGCCGGTTCACGGCAATATCAGCCGCCGTCACCGGGCTACCCCCGGATTTACGCCAGGTTTTGACCGCCGAGTCATCCAACATGAAAGACAAGGCGAGCTTGCCAGCCTCCTGCGCCACCTCTCGCAGGATCTTCATGTCTTCAGACAGGGTGCGGTCAGCTGCCCGCAAGGCTCATATCCTCGATCAGAATGCTTGGCGCATCCCGCGTGCCCCGGAATTCCAGGTCCGATGCCGGGATCAACCGTGCAAACATGGCCGGCAGGTCGCCTGCGATGGTGACTTCAGAAACCGGATAGGCAATCTCGCCATCCTCGAACCAGAAGCCCGCCACGCCGACGGAATAGTCGCCGGTATTCGGGTTGATGGATGGGCCGAACATGTCGGTCACGAGCAGGCCCTTGCCGACCTGCTTCACAAGATCGGCAGGCGTCTTCTCGCCGGCCTTGAGATAGAGGTTTGATGTCGTGACCCCCGGCGGATCACCAAAGCCAAGCGCCGAAAAGCCGTTCGGCTTCAGGCCCAGCTGGCGTGCGGAGGGGGAGTTCAGCAGCCATTCTGTCAGGCGGCCATCCTCGATCAGATGCGTCTCACGCACCGGCAGGCCTTCGCCATCATGACTGCGAGAGCCCATGCCCATCGGGCGGAACGGATCGTCAATAATGTGAATGCCCTTGGCGAACACCTGCTCGCCCATTCTGTCCTTCAGGAAGCTGACGCCGCGTGCCACAGACGGGCCGGAAATCGCGCTGAGGAAAGCCCCAATCAGGCTGGCAGAGACGCGGCGGTCATACAGGACAGCCGCTTTCTGCGTCGCAAGCTTGCGAGAGCCGAGGCGCGAAATCGTGCGCTCGCCCGCTGTCTTGCCGATCTCTTCGGCGCTCGGGCGGTCCTTGGTGAAGCGGACAGACCAGCTGTCATAGTCCCGCTCCATATGGCCATCGCGTTCAGCCACGGCGGCCAGGCCCAGACTGGTCGAGGTGCCGGTCTTGTAGGCGGAAAAGCCATTACTGGCAGCCACCCAGCGGGAGGACCTGTTCCAGGCCGCGCCGCAGCCCGCCACAGTCTTCACGCCCGGCACAGACAGGGCGCTGGCTTCTGCTGTCAGGGCTTCTGTTTCCAGCACTTCCGCGGAGATTTCCGGCTCGCCGGTCAAATCCATGTCGAGGTCGCCGGTGGCCAACTCGTCCGGGCCTGGCAGACCGCAGAACTTGTCCTCCGGCACAGCCTTAGCCATCGCCACGCAGCGCTCTGCCAGGGCCTTCAGCCCCTCGGGCGACAGGTCCGCGCCAGAGACATGCGCCTGACGTTTTCCATAGAAACAGCGCAGCGCGACAGAACGCCCCTCTTCGCGTTCAATGCTTTCAAGATTGCCATCGCGCACAGAGACACTGACGCCATCGGCAATGCCGATTCTTGCGTCGGAGGCATCGGCGCCTTCCTTGCGGCAATGGTCCAGAAGTCCGGCAAGCAGATCGGCCGGCGGTGTTGTGAAATCAGCCATGTAGCGTAGATGGACTGCGCCGCCTGACTGCGCAACTGCGGGAGTCAGGCAACAGGCCCGTTCCAACCAGCAAAAAGGGCGCCAGCACTGGCTGACGGCCCTTCAGTTCCCCCCGAAACATGGCGTCTGCTCAGTCGTCGCGGCGCGCGTCCGGCAAGCGGTCATTGATGTCGTCGCGAATGTCCAGCAGCGTCACGATCAGGCCGCAGACCAGGCTCGCCGCGATCCAGCCACCAACGGTGAAGATGACAAAGTCAGCCACCTGGGCAAGTGTGCCGCTAAGGCCCAGCAGCTCCCCCGAAAACTCGCCGCGATTGTACAGGCCAAGTGCGATACCGGCGACGACAATGGCGATATAGGCCACGTAAACCATCGTCCGGAAGCTGTTGATGATGAAGAACTTCATGGTATCCCCTTCCTTAACTCCGCGACACTTCTAAGCGGATTGCTGTCTCACGTCACGTTAATACACGCGAGAAACGAAGTTGAGCCTCCCAAGCGGGGGCAATTCTGCATCAGTCTGCGACACTTGCCTCATCCGGCTGCGACAGCTCACACGACACCATCTCTGTCAGAACACTCGCAAATTCGAGCTGTTCTTCCATCTTCAAGGATCTGACGAACTTGCTGACATCGCGCTTCTCCCGGCCGACCGCCGCAGCGGTTCGGCGGAACAGGTCCGGCGGCAGATTCTTTTCCATGGCCACAGTAATGCACTGGCATGTCTCAGGATTTTCACCCCCTGCCACACAGGTTTCCGTCAGGATTTCCCGGTCAGATTTCTGATTGCAAGCAGTCAGGGCCGCCAATGCCGCAAAGGTCAGGATAAGCACGCGCATTCGGGCAGCTCCGATCTGTCTGGCCCAAACCAAGCATGAAATTAACCAGCAGGTAAAGCACCTATTCCCGGTTCAGGATCTTGTCGACCTGGATGCCTTTACCAAAGTCACGCATGAAATCTTCCTTCACTTTCAGGCGATCATAATCCTCTTCCACCCAGTCCAGGAAAGGCTTCCAGTCTTCCTTTGCGCGCCCGGCATTATAGTCGGCATAGGCTTGGAAGAAGGCGTCCAGCATGCCCGTCTTGCCGTGCTTCACATGCAGATATTTCAGCGACAATTGCTCCACCGCCTCTTCAAACGGCACGTTTTCGCGCAGCAATTTGTAGAGAACGGACATCAGCCCCGCCCGGTCCGCGCCGGATTTACAATGCATCAGGGCCGGGTAGTCGATGCTCTCGAACAGCTCTTTCGCAGCAAACAGGGCCTCTTTGGTCGGCGTATCGCGGGAAAAGACCTGGAAGTCGACCAGAGTGATTCCCGCTTTCTCGCAGGCCTCTTTCTCCAGCAGATAATAGCCCTTTGTGCTTTCGCCGCGCAAATTCAGGATCGTGCGGATGCCAAATTTCTCGGCATATTCCACCACTTTCTTCGGTGAGGGCTGGTTCGCCCGCCACATCTCGGGCGAGATCTGATGCAGATTGGAAAAGGCCGCGCGCAGGAAACCGTGATCCTGCCAGACCAGTTCCCGGCGGGCCCGGGCCCGGCCTTCGCGCGTCGTGAGGTCAGCCGCCACATGGGGCGTCTTCCGCTTTTTCTTGGACCTGATCTTTACCATTGCCCTGCGGATTAGCCGCCCCTCCTTCTGCCTGCAAGCAATAGCGTCAGAAAGAAAATGACGTCCCCCTGCATCCAAACGCACCCCTGCCTGCATCTCACAATCAAAGGCGCCGCAGTGAGCGCCAACAAAACCCTTGAAGGAGCTTCATTATGGAAGACATCATCGTACCGCTTGGCCTGTTTGCCATGACTGTCGGAATTGTCTGGCTGGTCAGCCATTTCAATTTCAAGAAACGCAAAACCATCCACGAAACCGTGCGCGAAGCCATAGACAAGGGCCAGATTCTGGACCGCGAGATGATCGAGCGCCTGGCGCTGGTGACGGACCCGGTGCGGGCTGATCTGCGCCGCGGCGTGCTGTTCCTTGCCGTCGGGATCGCCTTTGGCTTTCTTGGGGTTATGGTCGGAAGTGAACAGGGCGAAGCCATCAAGCCGATGATCGGCGTGGCCTCATTTCCGGTATTCCTGGGTCTGGCCTATCTTGGTCTCTGGGCATTCGGCCGCCGTGAGACGGCCTGAGCTGAGACTGGTCTCCGAAGGAGGGCGCGACATGCGCAGCGATCCAGACCTGGCCGCAGACGCCGCACGAGGCAGCGAGGCAGCCTATGCCGAGCTGGTGCGGCGCCACCAGGCCCGCGTGCGGGGCATGGCCCGGCGGCTGACCGGGTCTGCCAGTGACGGGGACGATATTGCCCAGCTGACCTTTCTGAAGGCCTGGCAGAAAATCGGCACCTATACCGGCGGCACCTTCTCGGCCTGGATCTGCACCATCTGCTGGCGGGAATATCTGCAACTCCGCCGCAAGCAGAAGATCGAGATCGAGTTTGACGAAACGGCAGAGATCATTCCGTTCGAGCGTACCCAGTCCGATGAGGTGGGTGACCAGATGGACCTGACCAATGCCTTGCAGAAACTGACAGAAGCCCAGCGCGTGTGCGTCACGCTCTGCGTCGCGGCGGGCCTGTCACATCGCGAAGCGGCCGACGCCACGGGCTGGCCGCTCGGCACCGTAAAATCCCATGTGATGCGCGGCGTGGACGCGCTCCGCAAACACCTTGCAAGCAGCCAAGTGGCGTGATGGAGTACAGATGATGCGTGAACAGGAACCCTATTCAGACCTCACCGATCTTTTTACGGCAGAGGATCGCAAGCTGGACCCGGCGCCGTTCGTTCAGGACGTGATGGGCAATATCCGCCGCAAGGCCCTGATGCGCCGCGTTTTGCTGGGCGCAGTCGGCCTGGCAGGGGCAAGCGTTGCCGCGATGCAATTGCCAAAACTGCTGTCCGGCTGGACCGGCCTGGATTTGGCCCTCACCAAATCCGTCGTCGACGCGAGCAAGGATGCGAGCCTTCTGTCCACGGTGGACCCGCTCTGGCTGGCCGTCGGCGGCGTCGTAGCCCTCAGCCTCCTCGCCGTCACAACCTGGGAACGGACCTAGGCTCCTTCCCGCCATCCTTCGACTCCGCTCAGGATGAGTGCCGTAATTGACGCGCGCTCATGCGGAGCGAAGTCGAAGCACGGGCGCGGGTGTCAAGGCTTGCGCCACCCCATCCCCTCAAGCAGGGCTTTGGTCTCATAGAGCGGCAGGCCGACAATGGTGGTGTAGCTGCCGCTGATATGGGTGATGAAGGCACCGGCCATGCCCTGGATGCCATAGCCGCCCGCCTTGCCCTTCCATTCGCCGCTGGCGATGTAGGCGGCGATATCCTGATCGGTCAGCCGCTTCATCTTGACCCGGGCGAGCACGGTGCGGCTGGCGATGCGGCCATCCGGGGCCTTCACGGCGACCCCTGTGATGCATTGATGTGCGCGGCCTGATAATTGGCGCAGGAAGTGTTCGGCCTCTGCCTCATCCGCCGCCTTCTCCAGATTTCGCTGGCCCATCGCGACAACCGTATCAGCCGCCAGCACATAGCCCGCTTCTGGGCAGGCCTCGGCCTTTTCCACCGCCAGACGCTCCGCCAGCGCACGTGGCGACTCGTCCTTGCGACGGGATTCGTCAATGTCGGTCGGGTGGATCGCGTCCGGCACAATCCCGATCTGGGCGAGCAAGTCTCGCCGCCGGGGACTCGCACTGGCGAGGATCAAAGGGGCGTGCCCGGAGGACGCCATCATGATTATTTGAAGCGGTAGGTGATGCGGCCCTTGGTCAGGTCATAGGGCGTCATTTCAACCATAACCTTGTCACCGGTCAGCACGCGGATGCGGTTCTTGCGCATCTTGCCAGCGGTGTGGGCAATGATTTCGTGGTCATTTTCGAGTTTCACGCGAAACGTCGCGTTCGGCAGCAGTTCGACAACTGTGCCTTCAAATTCGATCAGTTCTTCCTTCGACATGCAGTCTCCAAATCAGGGCGGTCCATTGCGCCGCCGAAACGCATATAAGGGGCGCATAACGGTTTGCACGGATTCCGGCAAGATTTGAAGCTCAGCAAGGCAATATAAGCCGTTTTCCGGAATTTCCGTACTTCTGACATGTCAGGGCATGAGGCTGAGTTCCAGATCAGACGACAAGGCGCGCAAACGCGCCGATGCCAGTTGCAGCTCCACCCCTGCCCGAAGGCGCGCAATCTGGGCATCGCGATAGGCATTTTCGGCGTCCAGCGCATCCACCAGAGTGCGCGCGCCGGCATCATATTCCTTGTAGGCGCCTTCCGCCGCCAGGCTCGCCGCAGCTTCTGCGCGGGTCGCAGCCTTCAGAGCCAGACGTCGCGCCTCGATATCGCCCCACAGGCTGCTGACGGCTTCCTTCAGCTGAACTTCGGCCACGCGAACGCCTGCGGTCGCTGCGCTGCGCCCTGCCCGCGCCTCACGCGCGCTCGCGGATTTGAGGCCGCTGGTATAGAGCGGCACCTCGACCGAAACGAACGCGCCGACATCACTGATCGGGTCTTCAAAGAAGAAATAGATGTCCTCGCCCGTCGTCGCCCGTGCCTTGAGGGAGACTTTCGGACCGAACCGGCTGCGTGCTTCCTGAACGCGCTTGTCGGCGGAGGCCTCACTGGCGCGCGCGGCGGCGAGGTCAGGATTGGTCTCCAGTACATGGGCCAGCGATTGCTGAAAGTCTGTCGGCATCTCCCCCGGCAGCGCGACCGGATGGGCCGGGCTTGGCTTGTCCAGGCCGGTCAGGCGAGCCAGCCGGGCCTCCGCTGCGGCCAAAGCGGCGCGGTAGCCTTCCTGCTGTGCCTCAGCCGAGGCGAGGCGCGACTGGGTAAGCGCGATATCTGTACGCGTGACGAGGCCCTGATTGAACTGCGCCTCTGTCTGTTGCAAGCGGAGACGGAAGGTCTCGACCTGTTGACGGGCAACGGCAAGTTCCTGGTCCGCCAGCCAGGCACGGGCATATGCGTCGAACGTGTTGAGCACCGTCTGCTCTCGCGCGCTGAGCAATTGCGCGGCGGCGGCTTCACGCTGCGCACGGGCCGCGTCGATCGCCGCAGCATTGGCGCCGGAGGTAAAGACCGGCCATTCCGCCTGCAGACCAATCTGGCGCGGCACCTGGGAGATGCGGTCAGTCGTGAAGTCTGTCTCAAGCGCGCCGACCTGGGCCTGAAGACCTGCCGTGGGACCGGTCTTGGCGCGTGCAACGTCTAGACCGGCTTCACTGCGCTCCATCCCGGCAGAGGCCTGATCGAGCGAGGGGTCATATTGCAGGGCAGCCTCAAGGGCCTGCTGCAGGGAGACAGACTCAGCCGCCGCCAGCGGCGCAAGCGCCATCAGGCAGGCCCCAGAGAGAAGCGCGCGGAGACTCATTTGAAAGCGTTACCGGACTTCAGGCCCAGCGCCTTGAAGATCATCGCCGCCGGGCAAAAGCTGGTAAAGGCAGCCTGGAACAGGTTTAGCCCGACAAAGGCCGTCAGCAGAAACCAGTAAGGCGAAACAAAATAGCCAAGTGCCAGGCTGGCAAGCACCATAAGGCCGGCAAAGGCAAAAACTGCGCGGTCGATATTCATGGAAATACTCCTTCCACAGATCAGGCAGACAGCCTGAAGGTTGATTTTATCCAATTGATCAGCCCATCCCCGGTTTGCGCGCCGGGCTGTTGAGCGATCTTCTTTGCATCCTTCCAGGCGATCAATGTCGGGATGCCCCGAATACCGAGGCCTGAGGACGCGGACTGGTTCTGGTCTGAATTCAGCTTGAAGAAGCGCACCTGCCCGGCAAAACGGGTGGCGGCCTCAGCATAGGCCGGGGCCATCATACGGCACGGGCCGCACCAGGGCGCCCAGACATCCAGCACATAGGCACCGGTATCGCGCGCTTGCAGGCGCGCCAGCATCTTTTCGTCAATATCAACCGGCTGGGGTGTGGCTAGGCTGGTCTTGCATTTGCCACAGCGCCCGCCGGTCAAAGGCTGGCCGACTGATACGCGGTTCGTTGCGCCGCAATGGACGCAGACCAGCATCCGGGTGTCGACGGACGTGTCTGTCATGAAATGCCTCTATGTTTTCAGCTTGTGCGTGTTGATCAGGTTCAGTGCGGCATTCTCGAACACATTGTCAGACTTGCCGGTGCGTACCTTGCGCAGGAAGTATTTCTCGAAGGCGACCTTTGCCATATGGACCCATCCGCCGGATACGGACCAGTTGACATTGCGCGGCGGAATTTGCGGCTGCGCTACAAAGGCCACACCGCCATCCCCAAAGTCAGCGATGCAGATGGCATTCCAGGTCGCCTCATGCGTCGGCTCCTTGCCGCGCAGGATCTCGCCGATGTTTTCTGCCGTGGCGGTGACCATGGATTCGATCATGAAGCCCGTCTTCGGCACACCGACCGGCACAGGCGTCTTTCCGGGCGGGGCGATGGCTATGCACACGCCGATGCCGAAGATTTCCGGGTATTTCGGATTGCGCTGATGCGTATCCGTAATGACGAAGCCCTTCGGGTTTACGAGGCCGTCAATATCGCGCACAGCCGGAACGCCGCGGAAGGCCGGCAGCATCATGGAAAATTTCATGGGCAGCTCATGCGTTTGTTTGACAGAGCCATCCTCGTTGACTTCCTCCACGATCATTTGTCCGGGTTCGATCTTTTTCACGCGGGCATTGGTGATCCATTTGATGTGACGCTCCCGCATCTCGCTTTCAAGCAGGCCCTTGGTGTCGCCTACTCCGTCGAGGCCAAGATGCCCGATATAGGGCTCTGAAGTGACGAAGGTCATCGGCACCTTGTCACGAAGTTTGCGCTTGCGCAGTTCGGTCTCGATAATCATGGCCGTTTCATAGGCCGGGCCGAAACAAGACGCGCCCTGCACAGCACCGACGATGACAGGGCCGGGATCTTTGCAAAACTCTTCAAACGCATCGTGGCCCGCTTGGGCGTGATCTATGTGGCAGACCGACTGGGTGTAGCCGCCATGGGGGCCTAGGCCTTCAATCTCGTCAAAGGCCAGTTCCGGTCCTGTCGCGATCACCAGATAGTCATAAGGCACGATCTGACCATCCGTCATCAGAATGTTTTTCTCTTCGGGCTGCAGCTTCTCGGCCTTGCCGATCAGCAACTCAACGCCGCGCTGCTTCATCGGCTTTTCGAGATCGACCAGAATGTCCTTTCGCTCTCGCCAACCGACCAGGACCCAAGGGTTCGAAGGCACGAATTGGTAATAGGAGGTCTCGTTGATACAGATGACCTCATCTTCCTTGCGCGCCGAATTTCGCACTTCATAGGCTGCGATGACGCCGCCCAACCCCGCCCCCAAAATGACAATCCTGGCCATGATGAACTCCCTGGTTCTTTTCTGATACGAATACTTTACTTTATATTCGTATTTTATAAAATGCGCAATATGTCGCATAGATGCAAGCGGGGAGTGCTTGTATCTACCCTTAAAGGCGCCTCGTGCGCATACGTATAGATACTGGAGGATTGCCCCATGGCCGACGAAAGAGACCTGTCCCCAAACACCGTGTTTGAAGACCTGAAAGCAGGCCGCATCATTCTGGTGGACGTTCGCGAGCCCGCAGAATTCGCCAATCAGCGCATTCATGGCGCGCTGCTGAACCCGCTATCGACCTTTGAGCCGAAGGCTGTCCCGACAGACACGGCAAGGCGCGTTGTGTTCCAGTGCGGGTCCGGCAAACGCTCCCGCCAGGCGCTGGAGGCATTCATGGCCGAGACAGGCGCAGACGCTGCGCATCTGGCTGGTGGAATCGGCGCGTGGAAGCAAGCCGGCCTGCCCTGCGTGCAGATCAATCCCGCGACAGGACAGGTGGAAGATCATGGCCGTTACTAAAGCATTCCTGACCGCCACAGCTTTGACGCTGCTGTCTGGTATGGCGGCAGGGCAGACGCTGGAAGTCGAGACATCGACCGTAATGGATTACCGCCCGGTCGTTGCCCGGATTGAAGCTGGCGACACCGCCACCGCGCGCTCCCGCCTGCAAGGCGTGGTCAGCCGCCTGACCATTGATGAGGGTGATGTCGTCTCCGCCAGCCAGGTGGTTGCCGTCGTGACCGATGGCACACTGGCCCCTCAACTGGCGGCCCTTTCCTCCCGCATCCAGGGACTTGAGGCCCAGATCCGTCAGGCCGAAGAAGACCTTGCCCGCAATGAAGCCCTGTTCAAGGAAGGCTTCTTCCCGAAGGCACGCCTGGATGAGCAGCGTACCGGGCTGGACGTGTTGAAGCGTACCCTGTCTTCGGCACAATCGGAACGCCGTGCCCTGTCGGCCCGTCAGGCCGAAGGCCAGATCCGCGCGCCGGCAGATTCCCGCGTCACGGAAGTGAATGTCGTGGAAGGCTCAATCGTATCGCCTGGCGAAGTGATCGCCAGCTTTTCGACGCTGGACGGCATTGTGCGCCTGTCCCTGCCTGAGCGCCACGCGGCGCAGATGGCAGAAGGCGAGACCGTCACGCTACGCCTGCCCGCACGCGGCGGCGACCTACAGACAGCCACCATCGTCAAGGTTTATCCTGAGCTGCGCAATGGCGAGGTAATCGCGGATGCGACTGTACCTGGCGGCCTGAAGGCGCTGGTGGGCGAACGCGTGGACGTGCTGGCACCTGTAGGCGAGCGCCGTGCGATCCGTGTGCCGAAAGAATATATCTCTACTCGCTATGGCGTGGACTTTGTCCGCGTTCTGGTCGGCGACCGCTTTGTGGAAGCGCCCGTCGCACTGGCTGCGCCGCTGGCCGACACAGACGGCCAATATGAAATCCTGAGCGGCCTTCGCCCCGGCGACCGTATCGAGAAACCGGAGTGATCCGATGAAAGCCGACATTTCAGGCTCCATCACGCGCGCGACGATCCGCTCGCCTCTGACGCCGCTCTTCCTGCTGACCGCGCTGGCGGTAGGGCTGATCGCCCTGCTGACCATTCCGCGTGAGGAGGAACCGCAAATCTCCGTTCCGATGGTGGACATCATGGTCTCCGCACCCGGCCTGCAGGCACCCGATGTAGTGGAGCAGGTGTCCAAGCCGCTGGAAGAGATCGTCATGGCGATCCCAGATGTAGAGCATGTCTACTCCCAAAGCCGGGATGATGGCGCGATGGTCACGGCCCGATTCGATGTCGGTACGGATGCGGATGACGCCATCCTGCGTATCCACGAGAAGATCCGCGCTAATATGGACCGCATTCCGTCCGGCGTACCAATGCCGCTGGTCGTCGGCCGGGGCATTAATGACGTCCCGATCGTGACGCTGACCCTGTCGCCTGAGGACTGGACCGGGGATCTCTGGAACGACACCAGCCTGCGCATGCTGGCGGATGAGTTGCAAAAGGAATTGATCAAGGTGCCGGATGTCGGGCTGACCTCACTGGTTGGCGGACGCGATCTGGTGATGCGTGTGGAGCCGGATATTCAGGCGCTGGCTTCCTATGGCGTGCCGCTTCAGACGCTGGTCGCCTCTGTCGGACAGGCTGCCTCGGCGCTGCCGGTTGGCACCGCGCGGCAGGATGGCAATTCGCTGCTTGTGCAGGCCGGGGACCGGATGGACTCGCTGGCAGAACTGGAGAAGCTGGAAATCAGCGGCGCGAACGGACGCACGGTCTATCTGTCCGATGTCGCGACGGTGACGGTAGATGGCGCGGAAACGGAATCGCGTGTCTGGACGCTGGAACATCATGCGGGCGACGATGCCTTTGTCGCGCGGCCCGCTGTGACGCTGGCGCTGGCCAAGCGGCCCGGCGCAAATGCGGTGAAAGTGGCCGAGGCCATTCTGGCGCGGGTCGACACGCTGAAGGGGCAACTGATCCCAGAGGGTGTGCGTGTGGACGTGACCCGCGACTATGGCGAGACGGCCAATCACAAGGCCAATGAACTCTTGTTCCATCTCGGGCTGGCGACGGTCTCCATCGTTGTGCTGATCGCCTTCGCCATTGGCTGGCGCGAGGCGCTGGTGACGCTGATCGTGATCCCGACGACGATCCTGCTGACGCTGTTTGCGTCGCTGATGATGGGCTATACGATCAACCGCGTATCTCTTTTCGCGCTGATCTTCTCCATCGGTATCCTGGTCGACGATGCCATTGTGATGATCGAGAACATTGCCCGGCACTGGGCGATGCGCGACGGACGCACACGCATTCAGGCCGCCATTGATGCGGTCTCCGAAGTGGGCAACCCGACCATCATTGCCACAATGACCGTGATCGCCGCCCTGTTGCCGATGATGTTCGTCTCCGGACTGATGGGGCCCTATATGGCGCCGATCCCAGCGAATGCGTCGGCGGCGATGGTTTTCTCTTTCTTTGTCGCCGTGGGCATAGCGCCCTGGCTGATCATGAAGATTGCCGGACGAGCCAAACTGGCCGGACATGGCGATGAGGGCGGAGACGGCGCTGCGCATGGCGAAAACCGCCTGGGTGGTTTCTATCGCCGCATTGCGACGCCGGTCGTATCCTCCAAGCGCAATGCGTGGACTTTTCTGATCATTGTGGGTGTGACGACGCTGTCATCGCTTAGCCTGTTCTATTTCAAACTGGTGCCGGTCAAGCTGCTGCCGTTCGACAACAAATCCGAAATCCAGGTGGTTGTGGACCTGCCGGAAGGCGCAACGGTTGAGGACACCGAACGGTCCCTGTTCGCACTGGCCGATGCGATGCGAGATGTCGAGGAAGTCGAGTCCGTGCAGGCCTATGCGGGCACGGCTGCGCCGTTCAATTTCAATGGCCTGGTGCGCCACTATTTCATGCGCAACAGCCCGGAGCTGGGCGACCTGCAGGTGAATTTGTCCGAGAAGTCTCACCGTAAGCGGGCGAGTCATGACATCGCTCTGGACCTGCGTCAGCGCCTACTGGCCGTACCGATGCCGGAGGGCTCAAGCGTGAAAGTGGTTGAAGTGCCACCAGGGCCACCGGTGATCGCGACGCTGATGGCCGAGATCTATGGCCCGACACCGGAAGCACGACGCGAGACGGCGGCCATTGTCCGCAGCTTCTTCGAGGAGACGGATTTCATCGTTGATGTGGACGATTCGATTGGCGACCCGGCCCCACGTATGACGGTTTCCGTGAATGAGCCGAGTGCGGCGGATTATGGTATCGCCCAGCAGGACATTCTGGACACGATCGGCCTGGCCTTTGGCGGGCAGATTGTGGGCGTCTCTCCGCGCGGTGAAGGCCGCGATCCGCTGGACATTCAAGTGAAGCTGCCCAAGGCCGAACGCAACTGGTCTCAGGAGTTTGCCGCCATCCCGGTGCCGCGACGTCCGCTGGGGACGGGCCAGACGCCTGTGGAACTGGGCGCGCTGGTAGACGTATCGGAAGAGATGGGATCCCCAGTCATCTTCCGCCGTGACGGCTATTTCGCAGACATGGTGATGGGCGAACTTGCCGGGCGCTATGAGGCTCCGATCTATGGCATGTTCGAAATCCAGGACAAGGTTAAGGCCTATGACTGGGCCGCGGCAGGCCTGAAACAGCCCGCCATCCGCATGTATGGCCAACCTGACAATGAAGCCGAAACCACACTGTTGTGGGATGGTGAATGGGAGATCACCTATGTCACCTTCCGCGACATGGGGCTCGCCTTCGGCGTTGCGCTGTTCGGCATCTATATTCTGGTAGTCGGCCAGTTCGGAACCTTCCGCGTGCCGTTGATCATTCTGACGCCTGTGCCCCTGACCCTGATCGGCATCATGATCGGTCACTGGCTGTTCGGGGCCCCCTTTACGGCAACCTCCATGATCGGCTTTATCGCCCTCGCCGGGATTATTGTGCGCAACTCCATCCTGCTGGTGGATTTCGTGCGCCACCGGACCGACGACCACACACCGCTGAAGGATGTGCTGCTGGATGCAGGCGCGATTCGCTTCAAGCCGATCCTTCTGACGGCGCTGGCCGCCATGATCGGCGCAGCGGTGATCCTGAGCGATCCGATCTTTCAGGGACTGGCGATTTCACTGCTGTTCGGGCTTGCGTCTTCAACAGCTCTGACTGTTTTGGTCATTCCTGCGATCTATATAGCCTTGAGGGGCCCGGACTGGATTCCGGCTGATAAAAACAAAACGCGGGCCATAGAGCCTGATACACAGGAGGTACCCAGCTGATGCCAGCAGGCCACCAAATGAAAAGTGTTGATGCGTTAGAGCTGATGTCCGAGCGCATCCATGAAGCCTCTGAAGTGCTGAAGGCGATGGCGAGCGACACGCGCCTGAAGATCATGTGTGCCCTTAGCGACGGGGAACTGGCCGTGAACCAGCTGGCCGAGATGACCGGGCAGTCGCAATCGGCCGTCTCGCAGCACCTGGCCAAGCTGCGCGCGGCAGGCTTGGTGGAGAGCCGCCGGGACGCCCAAACGATTTACTATCGTTGCAGTGGCGGCATTGGCGAAGCTCTGGTAAACACATTGTGTAACTTCTATCGCTGACGCAATCGGACTTACCCGGCTGCGCGGCGGATGATTTTGGTCGGACGTGATGAATAGTCAGAATCGCGTCCCGGCATGATTTGGACATGGCGCAGGAACTGAACCAGGCATATTTCGAGCTACACCAGATTGAGCCCATCCTTTCCTGGGCGGAAAAATCAGGTGTGGACATTGACGCCATTCTTGCCCGGCTGGGCATCAATGCGGCCGGGCGCACAAATCAGCCGCAAACCCGTGTCAGAATTGTCGACTATTACCGCATCCAGCGCGAGATCGCTCGCCTTATGGATGATTTGACCGCGCAGCTTTCAGAGCGCAAATTGCTCTACCAGACCGGCCCTTTCGTGGTGACGCAGATGCGCTCTGCCGTCACTCTTATGGATGCCATCCGCAGCTTAGCCTCTCACTTCAACATGATGCATGGTGGCAATTACAATAACATCCGCCAGAATGAGACAACGCTGACCCTGGTGGTGGATGATGCGAGCTTCCCCTACCGCTTCCGCGATGACAGCGCCCTTACCCATTTCATTGGCGATGCCCTGCTCATCAAGACGCAGTGCCTGCTAGAGAGCATTTCCAATGGCACGGCCGGGCGCGCGCTGAAACGAGTTGTTCTGAAGCGCGACCGGCAGGAATCCGGCAAGGAGCATCTGCGGTTCTGGCAAGTGCCGATCAGCTACGGCCACTCTGCCTACGAACTGGTTTATGACATCGATGTCGCGTGCAAGCCCATTACCCCTGCCAGTGACGTGGATCTGACGACGGATGGGCTGTTCGACCGGGTGATCCAGTATCTGGAACAACTGTCGCCCACGGTCGATACGCGCTCCTATACAGCCCGGACGGAAGACCTGATTGCCGACGGTTATGAAACCCAACAGGCCGCCGCGAGCCAGTTGGGCATCAGCGTGGCCACTTATCGCCGCCGTCTGAGTGAAGAGAATACGAGCTTTCGAGACATTCTTCAGGAATCCCGTGCGCGGCGAGCGGGCCGGATGCTGGCACAAGGGGAAAGCGTCGCCCAGGTATCGGAAAAGCTCGGCTATTCCGATGTACGCGCCTTCACCCGCGCTTTCAAGAAATCGCGGGGCCTTTCCCCGGCCGCCTTTATGAAAAAGAGCGACCAACCTGTTACTGCGAAATAACACGTGAGCGAAAATGTTCACTCCGCCTGAGCCGTCGGGTCATCGCCTGCCGGGGCGGTTTCCAGCAATACTCCCCCCATAATGCCACACATATGTGGCCATAAATCCGTGGGAGGATAAATTGAGACATCATCGCTTCAATACACTCAAGCTCGGCCTGGTTTCCGCCATTGCTCTAACCACGGGGCAATATATGGCCCATGCGCAGGACGATTCCGGCGAGCAGGAAGAAGCCCGTACGCTGGGGCGCGTGACGGTTACGGCGCAACGCCGGGAAGAAGACCTGATCGACGTACCACTGTCGGTTTCCGCTTTTGACTCCGCTCAGCTGGAAGCCACCGGCGCAGTCGACATCACATCCATCCAGCGCTCCACCCCGAACGCCACGATCGAAGTGGCACGCGGCTCGAACTCCACGCTGATCGCATTCATTCGCGGCGTCGGTCAGCAAGACCCACTCTGGGGTTTTGAGCCTGGCGTTGGCCTCTATGTGGACGACGTCTATATTGCCCGTCCGCAAGGCGCGATTCTAGACATCTTCGACATTGACCGCATCGAGGTTTTGCGCGGACCGCAAGGCACTCTCTATGGCCGCAACACGATTGGCGGCGCGATCAAATACGTCACTAAGAAAATGAGTGACGAGCCCGAACTGAAGGCGAAAGTGAATTTCGGCTCTTACAGCCAGCTCGACACGATCGTTTCCGGCTCAACCCCGATTGGCGATCAGTTTGCGATTGGCGGCGCCATCGCCAGCTATCAGCGCGACGGCTATGGCAAGAACCTCTTCACCGGCGCAGAACATTATGACAAGGATGTGCTGGCCTATCGCGTAAGCGCAGAATGGCAGCCGACCAGCGATTTTTTCGTGCGCCTTGCCTATGACAAGTCGCAGGATGACTCCAATGCAAAGCACGGCCACCGCCTGTTGCCGAGCGCTGACGGAACCCTGCCGGTTACGGACAATGTCTATGACACGCACGGCGGCGCAGGCGACGACAACTCGGTCGAGACCGAAGGCTACTCCCTGACCGCGGAATGGGACGTCAATGACGCGGTCACGCTGAAATCCATCACGGCCTATCGTGAGGGGCACACCGTAACGCCGATTGACTTTGATGCCCTGCCACAGCCGGACTTCGACGTTCCTGCCTATTATAATGATGACCAGTTCAGCCAGGAATTCCAGATGCTGTACAATGGCGCCCGCTTCTCCGGCGTCGCGGGCATCTACTATCTCGACGGCAGCGCAGATGGCGCATTCGACCTGCTGCTTTCCAGCCTGGGCGTCACAGTGTTCCAGGGCGGCAAGCAGGACAAGGAGAATTTCTCCCTCTACGGAGACTTTACCTATGATCTGACAGACCGCTTTAGCGTGTCTCTTGGTGGGCGCTATACCAAGGATGAGACAACGGCAGATGTAACTCGTGAACTCTGGCTGGGGCTCGGCTCCGGCTCCTTCGATACGGATAACCAGACCTCCCTGTTCCTGGCGACCCAGACTGGATATACCGGCCTGAACAGAGAAGATGAAGAATTCACGCCGCGCATCTCCATCTCCTACAAGGCGACTGACGACATCAATCTGTATGCGACCTATGCACAGGGATTCAAGGCTGGCGGCTTTGACCCGCGTGCCCGGGCAGACCTTGACCCTCTCGGCCTTTCACAGGAAGGCTTCGGCCCGGAAAAGGTCGACAGTTATGAGATCGGGCTGAAGGGTAATTTCTTCGACAACCGTCTGCAGCTGAACACAGCCGCCTTCTATGCCGAATATACCGATCAGCAAATCACGGTACAAAGCGGCGCGGACTCCGATAATGACGGCATCAATGATACCTTCGTGTCGTCTGTCTTCAACGCTGGCTCCTCCGAGTACAAGGGCCTGGAAATCGAGGGCAGCTGGTTCATCAGCGACGAGTTTACCCTGATGGGCAACCTTGGCTACATCGATGCCGAAATCAAGGAGATCATCTCGGCGGGCGTGAACATTGCAGACCAGTTCGTGACGCAAAACACGCCGGAACTACAGGGCCAGCTATCGCTGAATTATATGAAGGATTTCGGACCGGATTTCGGCGCCCTGTCCATCACGGGATCAGCCTCCTATCGTGACGAGTACTATCTCTTCAACGTGCCGAATGAAGGATTTGATCCGGGCACAAATGTTATCTTCCCGCTCGGCGGACCTGCCCTGGACCCGGATTCCTATACACTGCTGGATCTGAGCCTTGTCTGGACTTCACCTTCCGAGAAACTGAAATTCGGCATCCATGGCCGAAATTTGACGGACGAGGAATACCGTGTCGCCGCGTATAACTTCGTCACGCCAAGCCAATTAGGGGCAGACAGCGCCTATTCCGCTTTCTACGGGCCGCCGCGCACTGTGACGGCCTCGATCTCATACGAGTTCTGATCTTAGCCGTCGAACTCAGGACTGGCGGGTGTGTCCTCCCGCGCCTGCCAGTCATCCCTTTCTGCTGGCGCTGCCCAAGGGCATCGCTGCCTTCCGGACTGCTCCAAAGGATCTGAACTGATGAGCGCGGACATTACCCCCCCGACACATGCCCTCCAGTCACCCCGCAATGCCTCGCGCGCCTATGTGCTGGGCTTGCTGACGCTGGTGTACACATTCAACCATATTGATCGGCAAATCCTTCTGA
Organism: Hyphomonas pacifica; assembly: GCF_000682675.1. Lineage (GTDB taxonomy): Bacteria > Pseudomonadota > Alphaproteobacteria > Caulobacterales > Hyphomonadaceae > Hyphomonas > Hyphomonas pacifica. The sequence goes on from NZ_AWFA01000009.1 coordinate 20,503, forward strand.
TCCTGATCGAACCGATCAAGGAAGATCTCGACATATCTGACGGACGGATCGGGCTGTTGACTGGTTTTGTGTTTGCGGCTTTCTACGCGACATTCGGCATTCCGATTGCGATGTGGGCCGACCGGGGAAACCGGAAGAACATTCTGGCCATTGCACTGGCGCTATGGTCCGGCATGACGGCGCTCTCCGGCATCGCGCAAAATTACTGGCAATTGCTGATCGCGCGCATGGGCGTCGGCGTGGGTGAAGCTGGCGGCACACCGCCCGCGACCTCCATCATCTCTGATCTCTACGCTCCGAAAGAGCGCGCCTTTGCACTGGGCATCTACACGGCAGGGATCGGCCTTGGCGTACTCGCAGGCTTTGCCATTGGCGGCTATGTCTACAAATATTTTGGATGGCGCACGGCCTTTTTCGTCGCGGGCATTCCGGGCCTCATCCTGTCCGTAATTGTGTGGCTGACCATTCGCGAACCAAAACGCGGTGCCATCGAACAGCGCAGCGATGAAGGCGAAGCCTCCACCCTTGGCGAGACGATCCGCTTCATCGGAGGGCAGACATCTTTTCTCTGGATGCTGGCGGGTTGTTGCCTGATCTGTATCTCCGCAAACGCTTTCCTCGCCTGGACACCCAGCCATCTACAGCGCACCTACCAGGTGGGCCCGAGTGACATTGCCATTCCGCTCGGCCTGCTGATTGGCGGTGTGGGCAGTGTGGGCGCGATTATGCTGGGCCGTGTCTGTGACCGGCTCTCAGCAAATAATCTGGCCTGGCGCCCCTGGATGATTGCCGTCTGTGCAGCGCTGGCCCTGCCCTTTGCCTGGATGTTCCTTCAGGCCGATACGCTGAACATGGCCTATGCGTGGAATGTCGTGCCGGCCTTCATCGGCTTGATCTATGCCAGCATCGCCTACACTGCATCGCAGGAACTGGTCGGTCTTCGTATGCGAGCTTTTGCCTCTGCCTTCATGTTGTTCTGCCTGACCTTTATCGGGATTGGCGGCGGCCCGAGCATTGTTGGCTATCTGAGCGAGTATTTTGCAGCGCAAGGCAATGAGACGCCCCTTAAGTCTGCGCTGGAGCTGATGCTGGGCTTCAATGCGCTGAGCGTCGTCTTCCTGTTCATGGCAGGCTTCACCTATGCGCGTGATGCCAAGCGCGCGGCGGAGGCAGTCTGATGCAAACGACGCCGCCCCCGCAACAGGCCTTGCCGTCAAAGCGGGATGTCTATTGGACATCCGCTGACGGATTGAACCTCTATGCGGCGGACTATGGGCCGAAAGATGCTGCGCTGACGGTGCTGTGCATGCATGGCCTGACCCGCAACCACAAGGATTTCGAGCCGATGATTGCCGGCCTGAACCTGCCAGTGCGGTTCATCGCGGTGGATGTGCGCGGACGCGGGAAATCAGACCGCGCCGCCTCAACCGAAGGCTATCTGCCGCCTGTCTACGTGCAGGACATGGCCGCGCTGACCAAAAAGCTGAACCTGGAGAATTTGGTGCTGGCCGGCACCAGCATGGGCGGCCTGATGTCCATGATCATGGCGAAGGTGATGCCGGAAAAGATCCGAGGGATTATCCTGAATGATGTGGGTCCAGTCGTCGAGCCCGCAGGTCTGCAACGCATCGCCAGCTATGCTGGCGGCAATGAAACTTTCCGCAGCTGGGTGGAGGCTGCCGCTGCCATAGGACGGACACAGGCTTCGGTCTATCCGGACTATGGCGCAGACGACTGGATGGCGTTTGCCAAACGCACCTGTAGAGAAGCCGATGATGGCAGCATCGTCTTTGACTATGATCCGGCTATTGTGCAGGGAATGGGCGCGACCAAACCGGACTGGAAAACCAATTTCGCCATGTGGCGCCTATTTGGCGTGATGAAGGGCATTCCTCTGCTGATTATTCGCGGTGAGACGTCCGATATCCTGTCCGACAAGACCGCCCAGCGCATGCATCGTCGGCACAAGGGCAGCAGCTTGCTGACCATTTCAGGCCGGGGCCACACTCCTGCGCTGGATGAGCCAACCAGCCTGGCCGGAATACGGGCATTCATAACCGGCCTGATGGACTGACCTGTTTTGGCGCATTTCCACGCTTCTAGAGGTAACAGAGTCTGTGGGCCGAAATGCCATGGACGCAATCCTGCCCGGCTGGAGACCAACCATGCGCAAAGCCATCATCTACGCCCCTTCACTGTTCCTGCCCCTTATGCTGTATCTGGGCGTGATCATTTTCTCTGGTGGTGCCGACGAACGCTTGACGAAGGTGATGTTTCGCATACCGATGATTATGTCTACACCCTGGGTGCTCACCTTGGGGGATTTTGTCCTATTCATCGGGCTGATCTGCCTGTTCGTGGAAATCATTAAATCTGCCAGCACACGGTCCGACGCAATCGTGAACCATGCCTTGTCCATGCTATTACTGGTTTTCTGTGTTGTGGCTTTCCTGCTGTTTCCAGGGTTTTCAACATCCGTGTTCTTTCTGTTACTGATAATGTGCCTGCTGGATGTTCTGGCGGGACCAATCATCAGTATTGTTGCAGCACGGAGAGATTTTGGTGTCGGCGAGAGACTCATCAGTTGACAAGGCAGATACGTCTCGCCCGCCCGTCTATTACGCGATCGGGGATGTGCATGGCGAAAGCGACCGGCTGAAACGCCTGCATGACGCGATCCATGTCCGCCACGAAAGGCTATACGCGCAGTATGACTATAGGATCGTGCATCTTGGCGACTATGTCGACAGAGGTCCGGACAGTGCGGGTACGCTGGCCTTCCTGATGGAATGCCAGGCAGCGGATCCAAGCCGTATCATATGCCTGCGTGGAAACCATGAGCAGATCATGATCGAGGGGCATGATTCGGATGACATCAGCGCGCGCGACATGTGGCTGCGCAATGGCGGCAAGCAAACGTTGGAGAGTTATCAGAAGATGGGGCTGGAAGGCGTGCCACACTCTCACCTAGCCTGGCTGGAAAGCCTGCCGGATATTTATGTCAAGGACGAGCAGAAGCTGATCTTTGTTCATGCGGGTGTCGACACAAGAGAGTATCCGAATTGCCGCCCTGGCAGACGGTTGTGGACACGGGCCTCAACCTTTTTTCGGACAGAGAACTGGGACAATCCGGAACTCTATGCGCACACTGTCGTGCACGGACATACTCCGACGGATGACTTCTTTCCGGATGTAGAGGGCGACATCTCGCGCCGCATCAATGTCGATACCGGCGCAGTCTATGGGGGACGCCTGACCGCCGTCTGCCTGACATGCCATGGAGAGCCCAGCTTCATTTACGCCTGATTAGGGCAGACACGCCTGATCCGTCAGGGTCGAAAGCTCGTCCAGATCATGTGCGGAGTCGGGATCAGACAGCTTCTCCCGGATCGGCACGGTTTGCGCAGCCTTCTTCAGAAGCTCACAAGACCAAAGCGTTTCCCAGCCATTCATGGCTAGATCCGTCTCGACAGAATGGTCAAGCGCCATGAAGAGAAGCGATTCATAAAACAGATCATCCGGGAACTGTTGAACAAGACTGATCGAGAGCGCGGTCGCTTCTTCCAGGGCGGCCTTTGCCGCCTGATAATCCTGCAGGGTGACAAGGGTGTCGGCTTTCTTCATCAACATGGAGGAGAGGCCTTCCGGCCCGCCTGCATCCTGCGGGTCTGCCTCCTGTATCTGACGTGCGAGCGCGACAGCTTTATCTGCATATTCAAGGCTCTCTGCCTTACCAGGCGTCTGCCGCAGGGCAGTCGACATTTCCCCGAGAGCCACCATTAACTGCGTCATCTGATAGTAGTTTTTAGGGCTATCTTTCAGCGCCTGCTCCCGGAATGAGATGGCATATTGCAACGGCTCAACAGCTTCCTCGCCGCGTTGCAGTTGCGTCAAGAATTCCGCCTCCTGGATGGCCAGATAGGCTGCCATTTCCTCCCCACCGCCCAACTGGGCAAACATCTCCGGCGTCAATTCCTTGCGCCATTGCCGCACGCTTTCCAGTGCTGCTTCACTCTCTCCTTTGCTCAGCATGATCTGGAGCGCGTCCGTTCGGCAGCTCCAGACATGGCGCAGCAAAGTGCGCTCATTCGCATCGCCAATCGCTACCCCGCGCTGCGCGAGGGCAAGAGCTTTTCGGTTGGCCACCTCAGCCGCTTCAATATCATGCCGGTAATTCAGATTCTGCATGGTGACACTCCTCAGCACCATGACGAGTTCTGCCATGGTGGCAGTATCCTGAGGGTCACGCTGCAGCAACGCCTCCAGCGTGGACTCCGCGTCTTTCAGCAGGGCGTAGGAAGTATCCGTGTCGCCCAGATTGGCCATGCCGACGCCGCCATAAAGATCCGAAAGCCGCGATTTGATGATGCCGACTTCGAACATCACATCATCCGGGGCGTCTTCATCCACAGAAAGGTCGTTCACATAATCACGCACAACGTTCGCCAGCGCCTGACGCGGCTCCATGGTGCCGGAAACGCGGGAAATAGAGTCATAGACATCATAGACGAGCGACTGGCTCAGCTCGCGGGCTTCGGCAAAACGCGTATTGGCGACACCAAGCGCCTTTTCTGCACGGGTATACTGAACATAGGTCGCCGCGAGAGCCGCACTCAGGCCAAGAAAGACAACCACCCCCGCCGCCACACTGATACTGTGCCGGCCGACGAATTTGCCGAAACGATAAAGCCCGCCTGCCCCGTGCGCATTCACGGCCCGCCCGGACAGATAGTTCTGGATATCCTCAATCAAGGCATCCACGGAAGCATACCTGTCTTCCGGTGCCGTTGCCGTCGCCATGGCAATGATCGCCTGAAGGTCTGCGGTCTGACTCTCAGGACCGATCAGATCCTGAAGCAACTTCCCAAGAGAATAAATATCAGACAGGGTGTTGGCGCTGGCTCCCTGGCTGCGCTCAGGTGCGGCGTAACCTGGCGTGTAGCTAAGGCTGGGTTTCGCTGAGCCCCCTGCCGCCAATACGTGCTCCGCCCTGTCTTCCTGGGGGCGGGAAATGCCGAAATCAATCAGCTTGACCTGGCCATCCTGCGTCACCAGAACGTTTGAAGGCGTGATGTCCCGATGGATGACCAAATTCTGGTGCGCATAATGAACGGCATGGCAGAGGTCTAGAAACATGCGCAGGCGTTCCGATAGCGGGGTACTTTCCTCAGCCACCCAATCCAGTATCGGCTGCCCGTCCACATATTCCATCACGATATAAGGCGCACCATCCTCCATCTCCCCGCCATCATAGAGACGGGCAATGTTGGGATGGTTGAGGGCGGCCAGCGTCTGCCGTTCCCGCAGGAACCGGTCAATCAAGGCATCTGACAAGACACCGGGCCGGATGATCTTTATCGCGACTGTGTGATCGAAGTTCCCGGAAATGCGCACGCCCTTATAGACCGCGCCCATACCACCCTGGCCGATGACACTGGTGATTTGGTAAGCGCCAACGCGTTTAGGCGCTGCGGGCTCTACAATGTCCCCGCCGGCCCCCCCCGTTCTGAACCGTCCGGAGCCTGCCCCTTCTGCCGCAAGCATGGCCAGAACACGGTCTGCAAGGGCATGATTGTCTCCCGCCTGCTGGCGCACCCATTCGGCACGCTCAGCCGATACGACATCCAGAGCACGCGAGAGCAGTTCCAGCGCCGCGCGCTCAAGAGATTCTGTGCTCATCCTGCCAATCCTCTTTCAGGGAATCCAGCAACCAGGCCCGGGCGACCCTCCAATTGCGCTTCACAGTGGATTCGGAGATGGCCTTCACTTCTGCGATCTCTTCCAGGGTCATGCCTCCGAAATAGCGAAGCTCAACGATTTCTGCTTTGTCCGGATCAATCACACTCAGGCGGATCAAGGCCTTTTCCAACTGATCGACCTCCAGACGCTCCGCGCCCTTGCCCGCCACTTTGGAGACAAGGGTTACTTTCCTGTGCTGACGCTTGTCTGAATTCTTCTTTCGAGCATGATCAATCAGTACACGTCTCATGGCGCGAGCTGCGAGCGCGAGGAAATGCGCCTTGTCGGCCCATTCAATCTGGTCAAGTCGCATCAGACGAATGACAGCTTCATTCACTAAATCTCCGCTGGATAGGGAGAGATTGCTTTCCGAACGGATCAAGGCAGCAGAGATGAGGCGCAATTCAGAGTATAATTGCGTGAAGAGCCGGTCACGGGCACCTATGTCCCCGTCCCTCCAGGCATCCAGCAGCTGTTTGGCTGACAGGTTTTCTTCAGTGCTCATTACGCACCTCCCCGGGCAAACTTGTCTCAAAAACCCCGATCTCACAAGGCATAGGAGCATTTTCAAAAAATTTTGTCCCCCGTGACCCGTTCGGCGACAGTCTGACGCCTTCCATTACGAGACCGAATTTATGAGGCCCGTGATGCAAGAAACGTTGAACCAAATTCCGCCAGAAGCCTGGCCGTTCATTGACCTGATGTTCAATCTGACCATGGCGGCAGCGGGTATCTGGCTAGGCATCACGGTGTTTGTCCTGTGGCGACGCCATGCCTCAAACCTGACGCCTGTAAACTCTGCCGAGAAGAGCCGGAAGGTCCAGCCTGATTTTCTAAACGTGGATCACAAGGCACGCGCCGAGGCGATCAAGCGTGGGGAGGCCTTTGAGAAAGAGCTCGACGAGCGTGACATTGCCGAAAGGAAGGCCGAGGCCAGACGTCAGCGCGGCAAGGTCGGACTGCTGCAACGTCTGTCAGGCATTGTCGCGCTGATCATGTCGCTCTTCACCATTGTTTCCATTATCTACGGCTCAATTTTCACCGTCACCCGTATGGGCGACATGATGGAAGAATACTCCACCGCAGAGCGCCTGATCGCGATCATCCAGACCCATCCGATCGCATTCTCTGTCTGCGTCATCGTCATTCTCGCACGCATCTACGCCTATTTCGCCAAGCCGGCACAGAAGGAGGGCTGATCCATGGCCTCGAACCCACTTGTCCTCACAGATCCCAACCTGCTGGCGGAATTTGTCCGCGAAAGTGAATTCAAGGCCTTTTTCGAAAAGCGCTTTGCCACACCGCCGGACTTTGCCGCACTTCTCTTCCGCAATGGTGAACTGATCGACACGTTCAAAGGTGCACATTTCTCCGTTGGCGGACTGGCTACCGCCCTTAAAGGTGTCGTCGGAGGATCGACCCATATCGCCATCATGCTGGCAGACTTGAAGCCATTTCAGGTTCAGTTGCCGGTCAAGGCTTTCTCGCGGGACAATGTTGAGATTGCCGGCCTGGCCACGCTGGAACTGCAACTGAACCCCGAAAAGCCATCCAATATTCTGGGCCTGATGGGCGGAGTGACACGCAAGCAGACCGACAAGACCACGGGCGATATGCCCGTAACAGGTCGCAAGGCGTTGTCACGCATTGATGTTCTGGACCGTATCGCACCGCACTTCTCTGATCGCGTGATGGAGGCCATCGTCGGGCGCATGGACGCCGCCGACATTCGCGGCGAGACCGGCCTGCAGGACAAGATTCAAGCCGACATGATGCAGGAAGCCGAACGTGTCGGCGGAGACATAGGCGTGCTGGTGAACGCCGTCTCCGTGCAATGGGCTATGAACGCGGTCGAGCGAGAAGCCTTTAAAAAGGCGCAAATTGAACGCCAGCAAGAGGCCATGGACTATCAGCTGCAATTGCTGAAGCGCGAGGTTGAACGCCAGTCTGATGCCACAGAAGTCAAGCTGAACGCCTCGGTCGACATGGCCAAGATCCAGAGCGCCAGTGAGGACGAACTTGCGCACATGGTTCTGCAAAGCGAGATCAGCTTCATTGATGCCCGTGAGGCCGCCACGCGTCGTCAGGAAATGGAGGCGCTGGCGCATGAGATTGAAGTGCTACGGACCGAGCGCGCCGCAAAGATGGAAAATGACATCGCCGAAGCGAGCCATGTCACCGATCTGACCAATGAGGCCGGACGTCTGCGCGCTTCCGAGCGATCCATCGAGATGTTGGACGCCCAGCATGTGGCCCAGATGAAGAAACTCGGCATCATGACCGATATTGAGCTCCGCGAACGCTCAGAGCGGATGGAAATGGAACTAGCTCGGATTGCCCAGGAGCAGTCGGCCAAGAACCTGCGCTCCATCATGGAAATCGAAGCCGATGCAGCTGACCGGGATATCGACCGTGACATCCGACGTGACAAAAGCACGACAGACAATGAACTCGCCAAGATGCGGGCAGACATGGAAAGCCGCACAGCACAGTTGACTGCGGGCTCTCAAATGACGCCCGAACAAATCCTGGCCATCAATGCCGGCCTCTCCGCAGATGTGGCCGAAGTGCTTAAAGAACAGGCGCGCGCCAAGACCAATAATTCCGAAGACTCCATGCAGATGATGAAAGAGCTCATCAAGGGCGCAACCGAAGAGCGTGAAGCCAGCCGCCAGCATGAGCTGGACATCCTGAAGGCAGGCATGTCTGGCGCCACAGGCGTCGCGCATGGCGCAGGTGGAAAACCCGGCAATAGCAGCGCCATGGAAGGGGCTGAACCCCCGCCGGATAAAGTGGAATGCCCCGAATGCGGACGGGTTCTAGCCGCAAAGGCTAAATTCTGCACCGGCTGTGGCCACAAGATGCGGACCTGATCGAAATGTCGAAGTCGTCCTCCTCCATCTTGCCTGCGCGTTCCCAGAGAGAATGCTGCTACACATCCGCATTGGATGAGGCAGCGACCTTCTGCGCCGAGTGTGGCAAGCCTCTGCTACGCTGCATGGCGACGGAAGAATGCGGAGGCCTGCTGGATGATTCCGGTCTGTGTACGGTCTGTGTTGCGCCGCATATTGAAGTGGATGCCGGAGCGCTGACAGCCGTGAAAGTCGGCGGCGCTGTCAGCCTGCCGGTTTCCATTGCCAATCTTTCCCCCGTTGGACGCCCCCTATTCATAACAGGCCTGTGGAGCCGTGAAGGCACAGGCGATTGGCGGGAAGAAGATCTCGGTTGGGAAAGGTTAAGCACGGGCGAGAGCCGCCCGGCGAGCATCAGTGTAAACCAGATTACCAAACCTGGGGCCCATGGCGTGAAAATTCTCGTCGCCGTAGCCAGTCGCTGGCGTTGGCGGCAGGAATGCTATGCCTTCACAGCTGACCTGAAATTGACTGTCTCGGAAGATCGCACTGAGGCCGCGCCTATCGTGAATATCGGTGGGCAGAGTGCTGGCCATGGCAACACGGTGTATATTTCGGGAAAGACCGAAAAACACGAAGCGCAGATTCGGACCGAAGAGGCCTTGCAATTGCGTATGGTCCGCGCGGAAAAGGATGAAAGGCGGCTGGGCCTGCGCGGTATGGATGCCGACACATGGGTTCCCCGCAACACCGAATTCATATGGGCAGGCTTCGCCCCGGAACATGCGCCCAAGCGGGGACCGATCCTAACATCTGATGGCGTATTGGGTGCCGGCCGCAGCCGGGCGCGGGTCGAAGAAGGGCTGGGGGATGTTCGCCTGCTAGTGACAGATAGTACAGGCACCATTGATGCCGAGGCCAGCAGGCTGCTCTCCCGCCGTCATTTCGAACTCTATGTCGAATGCGACCGTCTGACTCTGCGCGTGACCGGACAGGCCGGCCTGCGTATCAATGGCGAGGCCTATGGCGAAGGCAAAACGATCATTCTGAATGATGGAGACATCATCTCTCCGGTAGTCTCTGCACCTGAAAGCCTGTCCCTGAAAGTTTCATTCAAATCTGACTACGGACGTGTTGGCAGTGTATGCCTGACGCGCTTCTCACACAGCCGGTGACCCTCATGCCTTTATGCCCGAACTGTAAAACCGAGACCACCGCGCAGGACCGTTTCTGTCCGGAATGCGGCACCGTAACGAAACCGACTGCGGCTGACTTCAGCGAGGCCGGAATGATGACTTTGGGCGGGTTGGAAACGATTGATGATGCCACGACCCTATCAAGAACACGCCACCAGCAACAAGCGCTGGAGGCGGGCGAAGTGTTCGCTGACCGTTATATCATCGAAGAAGTCATCGGCCGCGGCGGGATGGGCCTGGTCTATAAGGCCAAAGACAAGGTGTCAGATCAGACGGTTGCGCTGAAGCTGATCCGCAGTGACCGGCTAGGCGGTGAAACGGCTGTGAAGCGCCTTATTAGTGAAGGGGTGACGGCACGCAATGTGCGTCACCCGAATGTTGTGGCTGTCTATGATGTTGGGGACGCGCATGGACAGCCCTATGTGTCGATGGAGTATCTGCAGGGACTATCCCTGCGCGGTTGGCACAGAAAAAAGATACAGGCGCGCGAAGATATTCCCTTGCGCCATGCCGCCCGTATCGTTGCCGAAATACTCGATGGTCTGTCTGCGGCGCATGCCGCGGGTGTGATCCACCGCGATCTGAAACCTGAAAACATCATACTGATGGATGAGCCGACAGATGCAGCCGCCCCCCTCAAGATACTGGATTTTGGCATTGCCCAGGCCACCACAGGTACGCTGGACAGCGGCACAGGCACGGGTATTGGCACGCCCCGCTATATGGCACCTGAACAGATAACCCATGCCAGCAGCGTTGGCCCAGCAGCTGATCTGTATTCCCTATCCGTGTTGTTCTACGAACTGTTGGTGGATGTTCTGCCGCAAGGACATTGGCAGCCCCCCTCTGGTGGACGGTCGGACGTGCCGCCCGGTATCGACAAGCTGATCGAACGCGGCCTTTCCAACCGTCCAGCCAGCCGCCCTCAAAGCGCAGCAGAGTACCGCAAGGAACTCGTAGAGGCAGTCAATCTGGGATATGTACCGCGCAAGAAAACTCGCGACACGCCGGGAGACGTCACTCACGACAAGAGCGGCCTGATCAAAATCATTTCACTGGCCACACTCGGCCTGGTGGGACTGGTCGTAATGATTGCGGGAATCGCGGCGATACTGGAACCGACGGAGCCACCGCCTCCGATCGGGCCATGCGACGGTCTGACAGGCAGCGCCTATCAAGCCTGCATAGATCCGGAGGAGCCCGTAAATCCGGTCAACAGATATCAATCCCTGAACGGACAATGGAATGATGGCATTGGCAGCATCTATTCCATGCGAGTCGATAATGATGGCTCTTTCTCAGGCACTGGCACAAGCACGGATGGCTACTCCCTGCAGCTATCAGGTCGATTGAATGGTGTGAATGGATCCTACACCCTCACGGCCCCTGCGATCAGCGTATCCCTGAATGGACGGCTGCTGTGGGACCGCGGCTGCCACATCAACTTTCAGACGTTCGATGCGTACAACAATCTTGTCAGTCAGGGACAGATGCATGTGAACCATCAGCCTGGTGGGCCATGCCCTTCATAAAAACACGCATTCTAACAAACACAGGTCTTCTAGGGCGCAACGCCTCTGGACCAGCCATACAGATCTAATATGGAAGGAACACGACATGTCCGGTCACACATCAGACTACAGCCTGCACGGATGCATCTTCGAAACAAAGCCATCACCGGCCCCTACCCTGTCCGCTCCAAAGCTGAACTTACCGGATCGTATTGATCTGAGGGCCCTCTGCTCCCCCGTCGAGAACCAGCAGCGCACCAATTCCTGTGTTGCCAACGCCGTAGTGGGCGCATTGGAGTTTCATCAAAACAAAAACAAAATGCCTTTGACGGACCTATCACGCCTGTTCATTTATTATAATGCTCGATCGCTTTCCAAAAGTGAGCAACAGGATAGTGGCAGCTACATCCATCACGGCATGGCCGCCGTTCTGGCTTTCGGAGCCTGTGAAGCACGTATGTGGCCTTTTCAGGAAGCCATGGTGACCACGCAGCCCACGGAAGCCTGTTATAATAATGCCCGGAATTATGATGCCGTACAGTATGCCCGCACACCGCGCGGCGTGCCTGCCCTCACTGCGTTGTCGCAAGGCTTACCGGTTGTCTTTGGAATGTTCGCACCGGGAGATTACTACAAGGTCGCCAGCGAGACAGGACGCATGCCCCGACCCGACCAAATTGCAACAAACAAGCCCCCTTCCGGACATGCCATGCTGATCGTCGGCTATGATCTGACAGACCGCTGCTATCTCGTCCGCAACAGCTGGAGCGCCAGCTGGGCCGAGGGCGGTTATTTCTGGATTCCTTTCGAAACTATGGACGCTTGGTCCCAGGAAGAGGACTTCTGGACGATTGGTGCGATTGAGCAAACCTCTGGTTTCTCACTTATGGGCCCCAGCATTTCTGAAAGCATGACATCTGTCGGCGTCACAGAAGACCTGGTACAGTCCACGAGCCAGGGCGTCAGCGCCCTGCGGATGGGATTACGCCAACAGCTGAATGAAGGCTTGGAGGCCGCCAAGAGAGACTTCCGAAACCGGTTGAGAGGCAAGTAATTACTCAGACTAGGAGCGACCACGCCTTGCGCCGCTGGGCTGAGGCGGTCGGGCAGGTGTGCGCCGAGTGGCCAAGAATCTCTCGAAACTGGTAGAGTCCCCGACAACCCGTCCAGCAACGGAGAACCGGAAACTAATACTTTCCATATCCTGACTTGAGTTCAGCACGGCCATCAACTCTGCCCGCGTGATGGCTTTCATATAATCTTCCAGCGACAGTACGCGCGCTGCCTTTGCCCGCGCTATGGCCAATGGCGTATGCACTTCATAGCGCTGCAGGGGCCAGTAAGGGTCAATCAGCTGCTTGCGTTTCTTTTGTTTTCTCCGATCCCTCAGTAGAGAAACGATATCCGTCTTGGGAAGCGTGGCAAAGGTCGCACTTTCTGCCTTGGAAAGCTGAACACTCTCCGGCGTGTTTATTTCAACAGGAGTTACCAAGAGGCCTTTGAGATGTGCCGCTCGCCCAACGCTTTCCTTGGCGGTCCAATAAGACAATGGGGCACTGAGCAACATGCCGATTGTCGCAGGCGCCAACCACGCGGCATAGATGGGGGAAATAGCAATCGCCGAAACCGTAAGCACTAGTCCCAACAGGGTTGCCGGTGCATTATGGCGCAGTGTCGTGAGAAAGCCATAGCCGCCCTGGCTGCGCTCCTGCGGAGACCAGCCAGTGTCTTTGCCCCGGAAGACATTGATCACCGCTCCAGTCTGCGTCGCCATCAGGATTGGAGCAATCAGCACAGAGATGAACGTTTCGGTCAGAGTGCCCATGAAGGTTCGGGTTACACCTACCGTCTTGCGCCAACGGCTGGAAACAAGACCATAAATCAGGGCATATATCTTGGGCGCGAACAACAGCCCCATTGTCGCCAGGAACAACGTCAAGGCGCGCTCTGAGTCAATCACAGGCCAAGTGGGAAACAGAGAGGCCCCATCACTGAAATAGTTCGGGCGCATGAAACTGTTCTGAAGGGACAGCATCATGCCCAGCGTGATGAAGATGAGCCAGAGCGGTGAAGCCAGATAAGAGAAGATGCCGGTAATGAGGTGAAAGCGGTTCGTCCAGCTGAGGCCAGCCGTCTTGAGCAGTACGGCCATATGCTGCATGTTGCCCTGACACCAACGCCGGTCACGCTTGACCAGTTCGATGATTGTTGGTGGGCCCTGCTCATAGGAACCGCCTATTTCCGGGCGGATTTCCACATTCCATCCAGCACGCCGCAGGAAGGCCGCCTCGACAAAATCGTGACTGAGGATGGTGCCACCAAAGGGCGCCTTACCGGGAATATCAGGAAGACCGGCCGCCTCGGCAAGTGCTGACACGCGAATGATCGCATTGTGTCCCCAGAAATTGCCTTCATTCTGCGCCCACCAGGCCATGCCACCGCCAAGGATGGGACCATAAAGCGCAGAGGCAAATTGCTGGCAACGCGCAAACAATGTCGTGCCGCCGACGAGTTGTGGAATGGTCTGGATAAGCGCGGTGTGGGGAGCACGCTCCATCTCCTTCACCAGACGGACAATCGTGTCTCGCTCCATATAGCTATCAGCATCAAACACGATCATATAATCATAGCGACCGCCCCAGCGCATGACGAAATCACGGACATTACCGGATTTGCGGTGATGGTTGATCGTGCGGCGGCGATACCGCACTGCCACCTCATGCCCGGCTGTTCTCAGAAGTTCCGTATAGGCCGCCTCTTCCGCCAACGCTATTTCAGGGTCTGTCGTGTCGCTGAGAATGAAGCACTCATAAATGCCTGGCGACTCTTTCAGCATACGGGCCGTGGCAGACACCGTCGCAAAGACATGCTCAACGGATTCGTTATATATCGGAAAAGCGATCACGGTACGCACATTATGAATACATATATCAGGCTCTTCCCCGCCCCCCCTGAATTCCGAAGACAGGGCGCCAACAAAGCCGATCGTTGCATTGATGAATGCGAAGCAAATCCAGCTGATATTGATAACGAAGACAACCAGCAGCACCCATTCCAGCAGGGTCATCTCCGATGCCGCCAGAACCTCGTACATTTCCCGCGTCGCCCACAAGGTGAGCAGCATGGAAGAGAAGAAGACAAACAATTTGCGCCAGCGATAAGATGGAGTTTCAGCCTTGCGCCTGCCTTCCTGCGCCTTGAAAGCCTGATTTGGCATGGTCAGGGGGAATTCAGTCGGTCGAGGGCGCAGATCCGTCATTTCGCTCTCCAACGATAAAGCCATGTTTCGGTTAGTGGGGTTTCTCCCTTGTGCACAACGGTCCGTAGTTCCGCCATGCTGGCGCTACCAGGGTCCAGCTCAAAGCTTAGACGATACCGATCATCACCGGGATGCTTGCGGAGGGTCGGGTTCAAAATTTCACCGGCAGATGTCGTTATTTCCATTTCCGCGTCATCAAAATACTCCGATGGAGACTCATCATAATCCAGAATAAACAGATAGCGTTTCTCGCCAGGTTTTTTTCCTGCACGGGTTTCGGAAACCGAGACAACTTGCGGCATGACCGAAGGCTTCAGGCCCCAATTCATAGTGTAGGAAATCGTCTTGGCCTCTCCGGCCCGCCAGCTGTTCTTTGGTCGCCAGAAGACCGCAATATTGTCATTGTACTCATTGACGGTGGGAATTTCCACCAGCATCAGCTGGCCTTCTCCCCATTCTCCAGTCGGCTCAATCCATACATCTGGACGCTGATGATAGCCCGCCTCCAAATCGGAGAAATCATCGAACTTCCTGTGACGCTGCAACAGGCCAAACCCTTTTGGCTGGTCCTCGGTCAACACAGACACTTCAAGCTCTGCCGGGTTGAGCAAGGGCCGCCAGGCCCATTCGCCATTAGCCATATGGACGGCCAGCCCTTCTGAATCATGCACAGCTGGGCGGTAATCCGTGGCCTGCTTGACCACATCATGCGGCGAGAAATAATACATCGACGTCAGAGGCGAGAGCCCGACACGCTGGATTTCCTTGCGAGGGAAAAACGTCGCCTCTACATCCATGCGGGTTGTCTGGCCAGTGGTAACGAGGAACCTGAATGCGCCGGTCACGCTTGGGCTGTCCATCAGGGCGAACATTTCCACCTGATCATCTGCCGTGTCCGGATGGACGATCCAGAACTCCTTGAAGAAAGGGAACTCCTCGCCTTCCGGAGAGGCCGTGCCCAGGCCAAGCCCACGGGCCGATGCGCCATAAACATTTCCCGCCCCAAGCGCCCTGAAAAAGCTGGCCCCCTTGAAGCTCAGAACCTCATCAAATTTACCTGAGCGGTTGATCGGCGCCAGCAAGCGCACACCGGCAAAGCCAAGCGTTTGGCGTGTATGCTTGGAAAGAGGCAGATCCTTGAAGTCAAACAGATCGGGATCGTAAGCCTTGGGCGTTACGTCCGCCCCATTCACCAGATTGATCTTTACTTCATGATTGAAAAGATAGCCGCGCGGATCGAACAGAAAGCGATACCGGCCTTTGTCTTCCGGCCATCCCATATCGGATTCGGCAGGCAGGATTCTTCGATACTGGTCATAATTCATCGCCTTCGCATCATCCGGCACGGCGGGCGAAGGCTGGAATTCGGAAGCAGCCAGCCGCCGGGCTTGGTCAACAATATCCGACATTCCAAACTCGCGGCCCTGCATGACGACCTCAGGCTGCTGCGGCGATGGGGCTGGCGCATCAATCTGTTGCGGTACAGACTCTGCATCGAGATTGTAGAGCACAGAGCGCTGATCCACCCCCTCATCGGCCATGTTCGGTGACACAGCCTCTGCTTCCTCACTTGTTTCTGCTTCAAGCACCGCAGGCTGCGCATCAGCCTCTGCCATCGTCGTGTTTTGCTGCGGCTCGGAACACGCCGCCAGCAACGCGGCCACGCTCACCGCAAGAGTTCCCCCCGCCCGACAAAAATACCGTCCGTCCAAAACGCACCTCACTGGTGATTAGCGCCAAGCACATTCCACACCCGGTATGCTGCAGCGCAATACATACAAGTCCGCTTCCAATGCATAAGTATTGGAATGGTTGCAAAGCGAGCCGTTACGGAGGGGATTGGACGTTTGCTAGGCGTCCCTCAGACCAGGTTCAAAAGCGTGTTGTGGGGGTATTTGCTAATCCAGCTGGCGCTTGATGTCTTTCATCACACCGGAAAAATCAAGGTCGCCATATCCTCTAGAGTCCAGATCTTCATAGATTTTTTCGGCCATCTCGCCGAGCATGATATCTGCCCCCGCGGCTTTGGCGGCACCTGCAGCCAGATGAAGATCTTTTAACATCATTGCGACAGCAAAACCCGGCTTGTAGTCGCGGTTTGATGGCGCCGTCGGCACCGGTCCGGGGGCCGGACAATAGCTCGTCATGCTCCAGCATTGGCCGGAGGCAGTAGATGAAATATCGTAAAAAGTCTGCGCATCCAGGCCCAGCTTTTCCGCCAGATTGAACGCTTCGCACGTGCCAATCATCGAGATGCCGAGAAGCATGTTGTTGGCAATCTTTGCTGCCTGGCCATTCCCGCTACCGCCAGCATGGAAGATGTTCTTCCCCATGGCGTCGAGGATAGGCTTTGCCGTCGCGAAGGCCTCGTCCGGGCCACCGACCATGAATGTCAGCGTACCGGCATCCGCCGCAGCTGTGCCACCGGAGACCGGCGCATCCACCATTGGGAAGCCTGCCGCCTCGGCCTTCGAAGCCGCTTCGCGTGCATCCTCAACAGAGATGGTCGAACAATCGAGGAACAACGTGCCCGGTGCGGTATGGGAGGCGACGCCATCATCGCCGAAATAAACAGACAATACATGCTTGCCCGCAGGCAGCATGGAGACAATCACGTCCGCGCCACTCACCGCGTCGACCAGGGTCGCAGCGGGCTTTGCGCCCTGCTGCGCTGCCGCTTTCACGGCGTCAGTGTTCAAGTCGAACGCGCTGACGTCATGCCCCGCCTTGCACAGATTGGCACACATGCCAGAGCCCATGTTTCCAAGCCCGATGAATGCGATCTTTGTCATGTTTTCCTCCCTTTGGCCCTTCAAAAAGCGCTCATGCTGAGCGAAGTCGAAGCATGTGGCGCGGGCCCGGCAAAACCTGGCGCGCAACCGGAACCCATGCTTGGACTTCGCTGAGGATGAGTTCCTTAGGCATTATTTATCCTTGAAGTCTGCGGCGCGCTTTTCGACAAAGGCGCTCATGCCTTCCTTCTGGTCGGCGGTGCCGAAGAGGCCCTGAAACAAACGGCGCTCAAACTTCACGCCCTCGGCGGTGGAGACCTCCAGCGCCCGCCCCACCATTTCCTTCGCCGCCATCAGCGACGGGATGGAGTAGTCGGCGATTTCCTTCGCCGCGCCCATGGCCGTGTCCATCAGCGCATCATGCTCCACCACGCGGGACACAAGCCCGATCCGGTCGGCTTCAGCAGCGTCGATCATACGACCGGTCAGCACCATGTCCATCGCCTTCGCCTTGCCGACGGCTTTCGTCAGGCGGATGGAACCGCCCATTCCCGGCGTTACGCCCAACTTGATTTCCGGCTGGCCAAACTTTGCCTTTTCGGACGCAATGATCATGTCGCACATCATGGCCAGTTCACATCCGCCGCCGAGTGCGAAGCCGTTCACCGCCGCGATCACCGGCTTGCGGCACGCCGCGAACCGGTCCCACTGGCCGAAGAAATCATCGACATACATGTCGGAAAAGCTCTGCGGCTGCATCTCCTTGATGTCGGCACCCGCCGCAAAGGCCCGACCTTCCCCCGTCAACACACTTACCGCGATATCCGGATTGCGGTCGATCTCGGCGAAGACATGCGCCACCTCACGCATGACCTGCTGGTTCAGCGCATTGAGGCTCTCCGGTCGGTTGATCGTGACCAGCGCAATGCGAGCATTATGTTCGAATGTGATTGTTTCGTAGCTCATGAAATCCCTATCCCATCGTCGGAATGATGAAGGCCTGATCGCCAATATCGCCTTCGGGCCAGCGCTGGGTGATCGTCTTGATCTTCGTCCAGAACCGCACGCCTTCCGGGCCATGCTGGTTCGTATCGCCAAAGGCCGAGCGCTTCCAGCCCCCGAACGTATGATAGGAGACCGGCACCGGGATCGGCACGTTGACGCCCACCATGCCGACATTCACCTGCGCCGCGAACTCGCGCGCCGCCCGGCCATTGCTCGTGAAGATAGCAACGCCATTGCCGTATTGGTGGTTGCTGGGCAGTGCGACGGCCTCTTCCAGTGTCTCGGCGCGCACCACCTGCAGCACCGGGCCAAAGATCTCTTCCTTGTAGGATTGCATCTGCGGCGTGACATTGTCGAACAGGTTCGGACCAATGAAGTAGCCGCCCTCATTGCCTTGCAGGCTCAGGCCGCGGCCATCCAGCACCAGGTCTGCGCCCTCATCGACGCCCATCTGGATATAGCTTTCGACCTTTGCCTTGTGCGCGGCGGACACGACCGGGCCGTAATGCGCTTCAGGATCTGTTGAGACGCCGACCTTCAGATTGCGCGCAGCATCCACCATACGCTCAACAAACTCGTCGCCCGTCTTCTTGCCGACCGTTACCGCCACAGGCAGCGCCATGCAGCGCTCGCCCGCCGAGCCATAGGCCGCGCCGACGATGTCTTTCACAGCCTGTTCCATGTTGGCATCCGGCAGGATGATGCCGTGGTTCTTCGCCCCGCCCATGGCTTGCACACGCTTGCCGTGTGCCGTGCCGGTGGCATAGACATATTGTGCGATATCAGACGACCCAACGAAGCTGATGGCCTTGATCTCCGGATGCTTCAGAATGGCATCAACGACCACCTTGTCGCCATTCACCACATTCAGCACGCCTTCCGGCGCACCGGCTTCCAGCAGCAGCTCAGCCAAGCGCACCGGCACCGAAGGGTCCTTCTCCGATGGCTTCAGGATGAAGGTGTTGCCGCACGCGATCGCCACCGCCGACATCCAGCAGGGGATCATGGCAGGGAAGTTGAATGGCGTGATACCGGCCACGACGCCCAGCGGCTGGCGCAGAGAATAGACGTCGATGCCGGGGCCTGCGCCCTCGGTATACTCGCCCTTCTGCAGGTGCGGGATACCGCAAGCGAACTCCACCACGTCGATGCCGCGCTGTACGTCACCCTTGGAGTCGGCCACCACCTTGCCATGCTCGGAGGAGAGCATTTCGGCCAGTTCGTTGACGTTCGCTTCCAGCAGGCGCTTGAACTCGAACATCACGCGGGCACGACGCTGCGGGTTCATCATCGCCCAAGCCGGGAATGCTTCTGCAGCATTTGCCACCGCGTCGCCGAGTTCCGCATCGGTCGCCAGCGAAACGCGGGCCTGAACCTCTCCGGTATTCGGATTATAGATATCGCCGAATCGGCCAGATGTGCCTGCAACAGACTTTCCACCAATGAAGTGATGCACTTCGCGCATAGGTCGCTCCCTTTCATTTTGACGAAAGCCTACAGCGCGCGTAAATTCAGGTAAATGGACAATATCGCAGTTAATGGCTGCATATTCGCAGGTAAACTAAATGAATTGGGATGATCTTCGCCTTTTGCTGGATGTCAGCCGTCACCCGCGCCTGGCTGATGTCGCCACGCGCACAGGCCTCGACGCGACAACGATCAGCCGTAGACTGAAACGGCTGGAAACGGATCTTGGCCTCGAACTGTTCGAACGCACGCCAAAGGGACATGTGCTGACACCAGCCGGGCTCGCTGTTGCAAACAAGGCTGAAGGCCTGGAGCATAGCGCTTCAGAGATTGTCGCCATGTCCGATCATGAAGGGCCGCTGGCTGCAGGCCGGGTCAGGCTGGGTGTGACGGAAGGGCTGGGCAGTCTGCTGATCGCGCCCGCCATGGCAGACTTCGCGGCACAGCATCCGCATATTGGCCTCGACATCATCGCCGTCTCAGGCTTTGTCAGCGTGCCGAAGCGCGAAGCGGACATGTCCATCATGCTAACCCGTCCAAAGGCGGGCCGCGTCAAGGTTCGCAAGATGTCGGATTATATCCTGCAGCTATACGCTCATCCGGATTACCTCGCGCGCAGCCGACCTGTTGAACGGGTGAGCGATCTCACCGAGCATGACCTGATCGGCTATGTGGACGATTTGATATATTCGGCCCAGCTGCGCTATCATGAAGACATTGCGCCCGGCCTGACGCCACGCTTCTGCAGCCCTTCCATCGTCGCCCAATGGCAGATGGCACGCGAAGGCGCAGGCATTGCCGTGCTGCCGCATTTCATCGCGGTACGTGACCCGCACCTCGTTCGTGTACTGCCGGAAGCCGTGCGTATCGAACGCGCCTTCTGGCTGGCTGTGCACGAAGATGTTCACGGCACCGCGCGCGTGCGCGCCGTGAACACTTTTCTGGATGGTCTGTTCGCCTCATCCGCTGAGCGTCTGATCGGAACGGCCTGACAGGCTGGCGCTACTCGCCTTGCCCCGGCGCATTCGGGAAAGAGAGGCTCTTGTAATAGTCCAGATCATGCGGCGGTGGGGCTTCACCCGCCGGCAAGGGCAACTGGTTGATGCTCTGCCAGTAAGCGATGGAAGCATCGCGCCACCATTGCGCCTCTTCATGCTGGATATTCAGATAGTCCGTCACCTGATTGAAACGTTCGGAATCAATCTCTCCCTTCAGGCTTGCCCATTCGGACTGCATCTCTGCAACGGTCGTGATACCACGCGCATAATGCGCCACAAGGGACTGCCACAGCGTGCTTCCATCCTGCATCTCATAATCCCATGGCACATGATGGAACCAAAGCAGCAGACTATCCGGCACCGTCTCAAGGCTCGCCCATTCTTGCGCGACCGGTCCGGCATATTGGTCTACAGCGTCAGAGCCCGTCTCGGTACGGTCAAAGCCGATACCGCCCCTGGTGGCCTTGTGATAATAATAGGGTGTCCAGTCCGCACGGCCAAGATCGTCCACCCACGGCGCGGGCCCGTAATGATGACCCGTGCCCATCAGATGAGTCAGGCCCAGCGGGGTCATATAATCGACAACCGCCTCACGGGATTTCATCATCATGTCCGTGATCTCATCCACAACTTCCGGCTTGCGGCTGAAGGTCTGCTTTACCCATTCGCGGGCAATATCTTCTGCCGATGCGTCAGGGTTCCAGGCGAGACGGCCAAATGCATACCAGTTGGCCTGATCAAAGATGGAACCTGCCCAGTTGCGATCCGTGCCGATATTTGAAACGCCCGCCATGCCCGTATAGGCGTAATCATACGTCTCGCCATCGACCACAGAGGCGACCGTCGTGCCATCACCTTTGGTCTTTGTGTCAGCGGCGAGCACCTCCTCCCACAGCGTACCGAGATAGGCGAGGTGCGTGGAGAAGCCGAGATATTCCTTGGTGATTTGCAGCTCGATCATAAGCGGCGTTTCCGGCATGGCGCCGAACAGCGGATGGAAAGGCTCGCGCGGTTGGAAATCCAGCGGACCATTCTTTACCTGAACCAGAACATTCTCCGCAAACTGACCGTCCAGCGGCACGAATTCGGTATAGGCCTGCCTCACCCTGTCCTCCGGCTCTTCCGCGGAGTAGACAAAAGCACGCCACATCACGACACCCCCATGCGGGGCAACCGCTTTAGCCAGCATATTGGCACCTTCGGCATGGCTGCGGCCATAATCCTGCGGACCGGGCTGGCCTTCAGAATTTGCCTTGACGAGAAAGCCTCCAAAATCAGGCACATAGTCATAGATCTCGTCCGTCTTGGCCTGCCACCAAGTCTGCACAGCTGGATCGAGCGGGTCCGCCGTGGCCAGCCCGTCCAGCTCAATTGGCGCAGAAAAGCGCGCAGTCAGATATACTTTGATGCCATAGGGCCGCAGCACATCAGCAATCGCGGCAACTTTTTCAAGATAGTGCGGAGTCAGCACCGTGGCATCAGAGTTCACATTGGTTAGCGAGGTGCCATTGATGCCAATCGAGGCGTTGGCACGCGCATAGTCCGTATAGCGCGGATCGACATAACCTGGCAGGCGGTGCCAGTCCCAGATCGACTGGCCGGAATAGCCGCGCTCCACATGACGGTCGAGATTGTCCCAGTGGTTCAGCAGGCGCAGCTGTGTCTTCGGCCGGGAAATGACATCCAGATCCGCGATGGCTTCACCGGATGACATCCGGCGCAGATAGTCGAACACGCCATACAGCACGCCAATATCAGACTGCGCCGCGATCAGGGTAACAGGCTTTCCATTGATGAGCGTGGACTGAAGGACATAGCCTTCCGTCCCGACCTCATCAGCATTCGGCAACGTGCCGTTCGGCAGTGTCGCACCGCAAGCCTCACTGGTCAGCACCAGCGCATGACGGCTGATCCTGTCGCCCTGTTTCAGCGGCGTACCAAGTATGGACGCACTGGCGCGTAAGATTTCGGAAAGCGCTGCGTCCAGAGTGGGCGACAGATCAGAACAGGCCGCAACAACGCTCCGGGGGGCACTCTTGGGGACCTGCTCCAGTTTTTCATAACGGAGCCAAAGTTCGTATCCGTCTTCCGCGACAGCTTGCTGGAAAAGACTGGAGGCGAGCAGGCAGAATGCTGCTGCGATGTGTGTGATAAAATTTTTCAACCCGATGACCTGATAGCTAAGAGGGGGGAGAATTCTGTGTCCTCCACCCCAAATGTTTGCGTTATCATTATGTAACGCCTTAGCTATCGCCTGTCACGGCCTCCGCTCGAAAGCGGAGGCCCACTCTACTGGTTTTCGGCCATATGGGTCGACATGTCGTCAAAGCGGTCTGCAACATGCGGCTTCACGTTCCGGCCAAATTTGCTGACCAGGTAAGCAGCCAGACCAGACAGGATAAAGCCCGGGATCATCGCATAGACGATGGATTCCAGCGGCTGCGCACCCTCTTCACCCGGAACCAGCGGCACATATAGCCAGACCAGCACGGTCACCGCGCCCACAATCATGCCTGCGAGTGCACCGTCCCGCGTCAGGTGACGCCAGAACAGGCTGAGCAGGATGATCGGACCGAAGGCAGAGCCGAAGCCTGCCCAGGCATTGGACACCAGGTCCAGAATGTTGCTGTTCGGATTGAAGGCAAGCGCGATCGCCACGAGGCTAACCACAACGGTCGCAATCCGGCCAATCATGACGAGTTCGGTTTGTGAGGCTTCACGGCGGAAGAAGGTCTTGTAGACGTCTTCTGTGATCGAGCTGGAAGAGACAAGCAGCTGAGACGAAATCGTACTCATGATCGCCGCCAAGATCGCCGCCAGCAGGAAGCCGGAAACCAGCGGGTGGAAGACAATCTGCGACAGCAGAATGAAGATCGCTTCGGAATCCGTCAGGTCTGCGCCAAGATCATGCTGGTTTACATAGGCAACGCCGACTGCGCCAACGAACACGGCACCGATAACCGTTACGAGCATCCAGCTCATCCCGATAATACGGGCGGTTTTGATATCCTTGAGGGAGCGGATCGCCATGAAGCGCACAATGATGTGCGGCTGGCCAAAATAGCCAAGCCCCCAGGCCAGCAGGGAGATCAGCCCCAGGAAGGTCATGCCCTCTGGCCACATTTCGAAGAAGTGATCGCGGGTTGGTCCCACCGCGCCACTGACAGAGTCAATATAGGGCGGAGATTGCAGGATCGCCTCTTCCATGCCGCTCCAGCCGCCGACCACGAAGAATGCAATCACCGGCACGACGATAAGCGCGAGGAACATGATGCAGCCCTGGACAAAGTCCGTCAGGCTGACAGCCAGGAAGCCGCCAACTACGGTATAGGCAAGCACAACGCCGGCCGTCACGAATAGGCCGAGTTGGTAGTTGAGCCCGAAGGCCGATTCAAACAGCTTGCCGCCCGCCACGATGCCGGAGGACGTATAGACCGTGAAGAATATGATGATGACCAGCGCAGAGATGGTGCGCAGAGCATGCGAGGAGTCGTGGAAGCGTTTCTCGAAAAAGTCCGGAATGGTAATCGAGTCATCGGCGAGTTCAGTATAGACCCTGAGGCGCGGCGCCACGAACCGATAGTTCAGATAGGCACCAATAGTGAGGCCAACCGCGATCCATGCTGCTGAGAAGCCGCTGACATAAACGGCCCCAGGAAGCCCCATTAGCATCCAGCCACTCATGTCAGAGGCGCCCGCAGACAATGCCCCTACAGCCGGGTGCAGGTTGCGCCCGCCCAGCATGTATTCAGACACATCGCTTGTAGACTCTTTGTACGCATAGAGCCCGATAAGCATCATCAGGACAAAATACGCGCCAAGGGAAATCATTTCCGGAAGGCTGATCGTCATGTTGTTCTCGCTATCCTCGTAAATTTCAAGAAAGGCGCCGCTGCTACACGGCGCCTGTACCAAATGTCTCTACGGTCGCGTTTGCCCCGCCCCGTGTACCAGATATTTAAAACTCGTCAGCTGCTCCAAGCCAACAGGGCCTCGAGCATGCATTTTGCCCGTGGCAATGCCAATTTCTGCACCCATTCCGAATTCTCCGCCATCAGAAAACTGTGTGGAGGCATTGTGCATGACCACGGCGCTGTCGATGCTGGTCATGAAACGGCGCGCAGCATCCTTGTCTTCGGTCAGGATCGCATCGGTGTGGCCGGAGGAATTCTTGCTGACAAAGCCGATCGCCTCGTCCAGACCGTCCACCAGTTTCACGGATGCGATGGCGTCGAGATACTCTGTTGACCAATCCTCATCAGAGGCTTCGGCGAGGCGTGGTTCAATTTCGCGGGCCTCAGCATCTCCGCGCAGCTCGCATCCTTCCATAACGTCGACCAGTCTTGGCAGCACGTCCTTCGCAATGGCACGGTCAACCACGATGCTCTCAGTTGCGCCGCAAACACCGGTCCGGCGCAGCTTCGCATTCCGCACCACGTCAAGTGCCTTGTCGATATCGGCCTCGGCATGAATGTAGGAATGGCAATTGCCATCCAGGTGCAGCAGGGTTGGCACCTTGGCCTCATCGCGCACCAGTTCGACCAGGCCACGCCCGCCGCGCGGGATGACCAGGTCGACATAATCAACGGCATGGAGCAGCGCTTTCACGGCACCGCGGTCTGTTGTCTCTACCGTCTGCACGGCTTTTCCCGGCAGACCAGCCGACTTGAGGCCTTTTTGCATGCACTTGACGATGACGCGCGTGGAATTGCCACTCTCCGATCCGCCGCGTAGAATCACGGCGTTGCCGGACTTAAGACAAAGCGCACTGGCGTCCGCACCGACATTCGGGCGGGACTCGTAAATCATGCCGATCACGCCAATCGGCACAGCTACACGCTCAATCTTCAAGCCATTCGGTCGGTCTGTGGTGGAGAGGAGCCGACCGACGGGGTCAGGCAGCTCCGCAATTTGCTCAATTGCGGAGGCAATGCCCTCGACACGTTCATCTGTCAGCTTGAGGCGGTCAATGAATGAGTCCGGCCGGGAATCTCCGACACTGGCAACATCTTCGGCATTCGCCTTCAGCAGCTCAGGCTTGGCCTCTCTCAAGGCTGTAGCCGCAGCTCGCAAGGCCTCATTCTTTTGATCTGTCGTGGCCGTCATAAGGGCCTTTGCAGCAGATTGTGCATCCGAGCCAAGCCCGGCGATATAGGCGGTTAAACGGGAGTCCAATGTGGTCACGTTTTGTCCTTTACTTGATTGTAGGGGCCCTCAGCGCAGCTCCACAGCGCGCTTGTAAGCAGCCTCCGTTGTTGCTTTCAGAAGCTTGGTCAGGGATCCGTCACCATTCAGCGCTTTCAGGCCGGCTTCAGTCGTGCCGTTCTTGCTGGTCACGGAATTGCGCAGATTTTCCGGATCGTCACCGGTTTCCAGAACCATCTGGATAGAGCCATTCAAGGTGCCCATGACGAGATCACGCGCCTGCTCAGCCGAGAAACCAAGCTCCTGCGCGGCTTCGATGTAGGCGCGCGCGATTTCGAATACATAACCTGGGCCACTTCCAGCGACTGCTGTAACGCGGTCAAGCATGTCTTCCTCGCCGACCCAAACGGCTGTGCCAGCAGCTTCCATCAGCTCCTGGACAGCAGATTTGTGGGCATCGCCAGCATCTTCACTGGCATATAGGCCCGCAACACCTGCACCAATTGCAGAAGGAAGGTTCGGCATAATGCGGACGACAGGAAATCCCGGCAGCGCTTTTTTCAGACGCTGAACCGAGCATCCTGCAGCGATGGAAGCGATCGCTCCATCCGAGGCAAGTACATTCTTATAGGCAGGCAGGATTTCGTCGATCATTTGCGGCTTTATCGCCACGATCAGCAGATCAAACTGCTCATCTCCAATATCTTCGACCTTCTTCAGGAGGCGCGCTCCCTCAGGCTGTTGATCCAAAAACGGATCCACAATGGTGAACTCAGCCTCTACAGCCTTTACCCATTGCGTCAGAAGGGCACCGCCCATTTTTCCACAACCCAGAAGAAGTATCTTCATGCTCAGCCTTTCCATGTTTGCCTGACTCGCCACATAATAATATTTGTTTAGAATTCAAATTATATACTGCAGGCACAGGGGTGGACGCTTCGAAAAAATCTACCATATACCCTGTTGATACGGGGCAACTGTGTATATGAGCAACACCCGCGGGTATTTTGTAAGCTAATCATTTGCATCCCGCGGAAAATCTACCTATGTCCGCCCCTAAGCTACTACGGGAGCATATTTTGCCTGCTAAAAAACGCCTTGTCGTGAAAATCGGATCCAGCCTTCTCGCCAATCCTGACCTTCTCACGCCGCGCTGGGCATTCATACAACGACTTCTTGAAGACATCACGAAACTTCGTAATGACGGATATGAAGTTGTCCTCTGCTCATCAGGTGCTGTGGCCCTTGGCCTGAACATGCTGGGCGAAAAACCGGAAACCGCCGGCCTTCGGGATAAACAGGCTGCTGCGGCCTGCGGCATGCCGCTTCTTCTGAACGCCTACAAGCAAGTGGCACATGAATTCGGTTTTGATATTGCTCAGGTTCTGGTAACCCTACAGGACATGGAAGAGCGCAAGCGCTTCCTGAACACAAAGAACACTGTTCACCGACTTCTCCAGGGCGATATCCTGCCCATCGTGAACGAGAACGACTCCATCACGACCGAAGAAATCCGCGTCGGTGATAATGACCGTCTCGCCGCGAAAGTTGCCCAGATGATCCAGGCGGACCATCTCGTGATCCTGACCTGCATTGACGGCCTGTATGACCGCAATCCCGAAGAGGAAGGTGCGCAGCTGGTCGAGGAGGTTTCCGATGTCAGCGAATATATTGCTGTAACAGATGGCACGAGCAGCCTCGGCAGTGGCGGCATGCTGACCAAGATGCAAGCCGCAAACATGGCCCAGAATGCTGGTTGCACCACGCTGATCGCCAATGGCGAGCATGAAGCGCCGGTATCATCGGTTCTTTACGGGGAACGTAAGCACACCAAGTGCATTGCACATACCAAGCCCGCCTCTGCATGGGCCGCATGGCTGACAGACCGCCTGCAAGTTGCCGGCAGCCTGGTGATCCGCGACGATGTCGCCAAGAAGATCGCCAAGGACATCGACCATATCCGTCACGAAGACATCAAGTCCATTCAGGGCCCATATGTGAAGGGTGACGTGATCCACATTTATGATGAGCATGGTGAAGAAATTGCCCGCGGCATGACCAATTTCTCCTCAGAGGAAACCATGGTGCTGGCACGTCATCCGGAAATCCCTCCCAAGGATCTTCTAGGATACCAGACCGGCGGCACCGTCATCAGCCGTGAAAACCTGATCATTCTGGAAGACCGCCACCTTCTATGGGACAGCCCCAAGGAAGATACATTCGTGGAAGTTTCCGACAGCTGATCAATCCGGCTGGGATAGATCTCCCACCTCAAGGATAGGTGCCACATCCAGGCTCTCCGCGTTCATCATTGCAGCAAGTCTCTGCACAGATGAAACGAGGAGAGTCTTTTCCCACATTTCCAATGCCTCAAACCGCTTCAGGAACCCCTCTTGGAGCGGCTCTGGTGCGTCTGCCAGGTTTTTCCGGCCACGTTCTGTAATCACCACATCAATCACGCGGCGGTCATCCTGATTGCGCTTGCGTTCAACCAGGCCAGCCGCCTCCAACCGGTCGACAATCGACGTGACCGTTGCCTGCGAAAGATGGATCTGCCGCGCAATCTCGGACGGCTTGTCCCAGCCGGACCGCGCCAAAGTCTGCAGCACCAGCAATTGCGGCGCAGTAAGCCCGGATGTTTTGGCAAGGCGTTTGGAGTTCAGGTCGATGGCCCGCGTTATCTGGCGCAGGGCAATAAGAAGATCATGATGGTCAGACATGCATGCTAATAAGAAGACAAATCCAGAATCGTCAAATGTTTCGAGCGCTAAGCCGAATAGGACGCCCCACGGACAAATGATTGGCAGCGGCTGTAATCGCATCGGCGTCGATCATGAAGTGCCGGTAGAGATCAGAGATCGTCCCGGTCTGACCGAAATGCTCCACGCCCAAGGGCATCGTGCGATGCCCCCTGACAGAGCCGATCCAGGCCAGCGTCGCTGGATGACCATCCGTTACAGTAATCAGCGTCGCATCCCGCGGCACGCCCGCCATCAGCCGCTCAATCTGACTGGTTGCATCTTCCACGCCGCGCGCCCGGGCCCGGCGCGCCGCTGTCCAGCCGGAATTCAGCCTGTCAGCTGACGTGATCGCTAGAACGCCAATGTCTCGCCGGTCATTGCCGATGCGGCCAGCAGCTTCGATTGCTTCGGGCGCGACACAGCCCTGATAGGCAATGACGACTTCACAATTCGGGCCGGGTTCTCTCAACCAGTATCCGCCATCGACTACGCCGCGCCTAAACTCTTCATCATCACGCGCCTTCACGCCCGGCTGCTCCAGGGGACGGGTCGTCAGGCGCAAATAGACAGAGCCGCCCGTCTCGTCACGCAACCAGGTCCGCTCATCCGGATCCCCCTCGCCGCTGCGCTGGAGATAATCAAACGACCAGTCCATGATGATGGAAAGTTCATCCAGAAAAGCCGGCTCGAACGAGACAAGCCCATCCTGGCTCATGCCGATCAGCTGCGCCCCAATGGATTGGTGCGCGCCGCCTTCTGGCGCCAACGTCACCCCCGAGGGTGTGCCCACGATGATAAAGCGTGCATCCTGGTAACAGGCATAATTCATGGCATCGAGTCCGCGCGCCACAAAGG
Organism: Hyphomonas pacifica; assembly: GCF_000682675.1. Taxonomy (GTDB): domain Bacteria; phylum Pseudomonadota; class Alphaproteobacteria; order Caulobacterales; family Hyphomonadaceae; genus Hyphomonas; species Hyphomonas pacifica. The sequence goes on from NZ_AWFA01000009.1 coordinate 50,003, forward strand.
GGTCATAGACAGTTCCGATCGGGATGATCCGCTCACCGAACAGGCTATGTGACAGCCCAGCTGCGCCCAGCAGCAGGAACAAATTCATCTCCGCAATGCCCAGCTCAATATGCTGACCTTCGGGAGAAAACTGCCATTTCTGCGTCGACGGAATGCGCTCTTCCCGGAATTTGTCCTCACGCGCATCCCGGGCAAACAGGCTGCGCCGGTTCACCCAGGGTCCGAGATTGGTCGAAGCCGTCACATCAGGAGATGTCGTCAGCATACGGTCGGCCAGCTCGCTATCAGTCTTCGCCAGCGCGTCGAGTATCTTGCCAAATCCCGCTTGCGTGGACAGCTCCCGGTCATCAAGAAATACGGGGCCGGGGCTTTTCACGATTGGCGCCTCATAGCGGCGGGCACCTTTGGAGAAGAACTCGGCCTTTTCCATGAACGCCCGCAGGCTGCCTGCATCATCAAGCGCGGCAAAAGGTTCCCACTCCTGGCCCTGCGGAACGCCCATCCGCTTCTGGAAATCGGCCATCTGCGCCGGATTCATCAGGCCGGCATGATTGTCCTTATGCCCCGCCAATGGCGTGCCCCAGCCTTTGATTGTATAGGCAAGAAACACGGTCGGCTGGTCATCCTGAATGCTGTCAAAGGCATTCATCAACGTCTCGACGCACTGACCGCCCAGATTGTTCATCAGGGCCGCCAGTTCATCATCCGAGCGCTTCTCTAGCAGTTCCGTCACATCGCCCTGATCGCCAATATCGTCCATCAGGCGTTTGCGCCATGCCTTGCCGCCCTGATAGGTCAGCGCAGAATAGTCCGTATTCGGACAGGACTGGATCCATTGCCTCAACGCCTCGCCGCCTGGCTCCCCAAAGGCTGCGCGTTGCAGCACGCCATGGCGCAGCACCACTGTGCGCCAGCCAAATGCCTTGAAGATCGCATCGATCTTTTCCCACAGCCCCTCGCGGACAACGCCGTCCAGGCTTTGACGGTTATAGTCAATGATCCACCACGTGTTGCGAAGGCCATGCTTCCAGCCCTCCTGAAGGCATTCATAGACATTGCCTTCATCCAGCTCGGCATCACCGACCAGCGCAATCATCCGCCCAAGCGGCTTGTCAGCGGCCCATTTCTTGGCCTCCAGATAATCCTGCATGAGGGACGCAAATGCCGTGATCGCCACGCCAAGGCCAACCGAGCCCGTGGAGAAGTCCACATCATCTACATCCTTGGTGCGGCTGGGGTAGGATTGTGCGCCACCTAGAGCACGGAAACTCTCCAGCTTTTCGCGCGTCTGATTGCCCATCATATACTGCATGGCGTGGAACACGGGCGAGGCGTGGGGCTTCACGGCAACACGGTCTTCCGGTTTCAGCTCATGAAAATACAACGCCGTCATGATCGAGACCATTGAGGCGCAAGAAGCCTGGTGGCCGCCAACTTTGACATCGCCATCTGATTTGGCGCGCAAATGATTGGCATTATGAACAATCCAGGCAGACAGCCAAAGCAGGCGCTGCTCAATTAATTTAAGATACTGTGTGGTGTCTTGCGTCATGGCTTTCCGGCAGCAGGTTTCATGGGGGTAACGACCATGATATCCGGGTAGCGCAGACTTACCGATTTGTCAGGCTCATTTGGGCTAAAAATGTCTTCCGTAAGGAAATATGGGGCATATTATTTCGCCTTCTTGGGGTCCCCGTCCCAACAATCTCCCAGAATGCTTTCCAGAACAGGCTTCATGGTCTCAAGGAATGAGGCTCGCTCCTGTTCCGGATGTCGCAGGGCCCGCGCAGGAAGTCCGGACAGCATCGTAAAGAGAAGCTCAGTTCGTAGCTGAATAGAATCGAGGCCCGCACGCTCCAGAATGGCGCTGAATTCCTGCCGCATCACGGCGTCATGCTTTTGAAGAATATCCGCAACCGAGGGATTACGCTGCGCTTCGGCGAGAATTTCGAAGTTCAGAACCGTCCTGAAAGGATCTTCCTTGCGCATGATGATGTCAGATATCGTGCTGACAATACCCTCCTGCACCATCTGCGGTGTATCATTCTCAAACTCCCGCATACGCCCAAGCTGACGGCAAAGCTCTCGTTCCGTCACGGCCTCGACCAGCGAGTCCTTTGAAGGGAAATAGTGATACAGGTGGCCAACGCTGATGCCACAATCACGGGCGATCCCGGAGATTCCGGCCCCATGGAACCCCTTCTCGACAAAGTTCTTTTCCGCGCAATCAAGTATGGATGCGATGCGTGTTTCGCGCTTTGCGCTCATCCTTGTTCCTAGAATCTGGCTCATTAACGTTTCCTACCCATAATTTGATGCACCGCCTCCTTGACTTGCTGCGACGCAGCATTAGATAGAGCGCTCATTCTATATTTTGAATAGCCTGCGGGCTGGTCAGTCGTCAAGGAACTTTCATGCGCATACCCACACAAACCCTTTCGGCGCTGGTTATGGCCACTTCACTACTGCTTGCGGCATGTGGAAATGACTCCCCCTCAGCCGACATGAGCCAGCAACAGGCTGCTCCCCGTGTTGAAACAATGACGGCGGAACTGACCAGCGTGCCCAACACGATAGAGCTGTCGGGCCGCGCACGCGCCTATGCTGAAGCCGAAATTCGCCCCCAGGTGACCGGCCTCATCAAGGAACGCCTCTTCACGGAAGGGGATGTTGTTCAGAAAGGCCAAGCGCTCTATCAGATCGACGCGGCTGAATACGCTGCGGCGGCGCGCAGTGCGGAAGCTTCACTGGAGCGCGCCCAAGCAACGGCTGATGTCGCTCGCGAAACAGCCAATCGCTACAAGCGCCTCGCAGAAATCAACGCTGTCAGCCAGCAGGAATATGACCAAGCGGTCGCATCTGCACGCCAGGCCGAAGCCGACATCTCCATGCAAAAAGCCGCTCTGGATAGCGCGCGGATTGATCTGGCTCGTACCAAGATCACCTCTCCGATCACAGGCACGATCGGCCGCTCTTCTGTCACGCAGGGCGCGCTTGTTACGCAGAACCAAGCCGAACCTCTGGCGCGTGTGCTGCAACTCGATCCGGTCTATGTCGACCTTACGGTTTCAAGCTCCCGCATCCTGAACTGGCGCCAGCAGATGGCCTCCGGAGAGATTGCGACCACTGAGAGACGTACCATCCCGGTCAACATCCTGCTGAGCGACAATGACTCAAACGGTCTTGTCGGCGAACTGGAGTTCAGCGAGGTGAACGTTGATGAGAGCGCTGGCACCGTCGCTGTTCGGGTTGTGGTGCCCAATCCTGATGGCATCATTCTGCCTGGCATGTTCGTGAGAGCCAACTTTGCCGCCGGCAATTATGAAAATGTCTTCCTCCTGCCCCAGTCAGTCGTTTCAAGATCCGCCACTGGTCAGGCAACCGTCATGGTCGTCAATGAGGATGGCACTGTGGAGCAGCGTGTCGTCGAGATTGCCGAACAGGTCGACAACCAATGGATCGTCACATCCGGCCTGAAGCCCGGCGAGAAGATCGCCGTGTCCAACCTCCAGTCCATCCGTCCCGGCATGAAAGTCACACCTATCTCCGCCGCCAGCAAGCTGTCTGCATCCCAGGATGCACGCGGCGGCTCGAAATAAGACCTACGGAAGTTTCAAATGGCAAAATTCTTCATTGATCGCCCGGTATTTGCTTGGGTGATTGCGATCCTCATCATGCTGGCAGGCGGCCTGGCCCTGCGAACGCTTCCGGTTGCACAGTACCCAGATGTTGCCCCGACCACGATCAGCATCATGGGCAACTATCCGGGCGCATCGGCCAAAGCGGTGGAAAACTCTGTCACGCAGGTAATCGAGCAACAGCTGACCGGTCTTGACGGGCTCGACTACATCACCTCCACCAGCAGCTCGAACGGCTCTGCCACGATCAACCTCTCCTTCAAGCCGGGCACCAATCCGGATATTGCGCAGGTTCAGGTCCAGAACAAACTGTCTCTCGCAACACCTTTCCTTCCCGAACAGGTGCAGCGGCAAGGCGTGACGGTCAGCAAGGCCAGTAACGGCTTCCTGCTGATTACCGCGCTGTACTCTCCGAACGGAACATATGACCAGACCGATCTGGGGGATTATGTCCGCTCCAATATCTACGACACTGTCAGTCGCCTCAATGGTGTAGGCCGGGTTGAGGCATTCGGATCACGCTATGCCATGCGCGTCTGGCTGGAACCTGAAAAGCTGGTCCAGTACAAGCTGATGCCCTCTGACATCGTAAATGCGATCAAGGCACAGAATGCGCAGATTTCAGCAGGCTCCCTCGGCGGCGCGCCGTCAGTCGAAGGCCAGGAAATCAACGTCACCATCACCCTGCAATCCCTTCTCTCGACACCGGAAGAGTTCCGCAACCTTCTTATCCGAACGACTCCCGAAGGCGGCTCTGTCCGTCTTGAGGATGTTGCCAAGGTTGAGATGGGCGCAGAGAACTACGAGTTCATCTCGAAATATAACGGCATGCCCTCAACCGGTTTTGCCGTATCCCTTGCGACCGGCGCCAACGCACTCGACACGGCCGAGTTGGTGAAGAAGACGGTCGAAGGGATGTCCAAAGACTTTCCAGACGACATTGAATATGCCTTTCCGGTGGACTCCACTCCCTTCATCGAAACGTCCATTCACGAGGTTCAGAAGACCCTGTTTGAGGCCATCTTCCTAGTCTTCATTGTGATCCTGGTCTTCCTGCAAAGCTTCCGCGCCTCCTTCATCCCGATCATTGCTGTGCCTGTCGTGCTGCTTGGCACATTTGCCGTGCTGCTGGTCATGGGCATGTCCATCAACACACTGACCATGTTCGCCATGGTGCTCGCCATCGGCCTTCTGGTGGATGACGCGATTGTTGTTGTGGAGAACGTCGAGCGCGTGATGCATGATGAGAAATTGCCACCGCGTGAGGCAACGATCCGTTCCATGGAACAGATCGTCGGCGCCCTTGTCGGCATCGCAGTTGTTCTGTCTGCTGTATTCGTGCCCATGGCCTTCTTCCCGGGCTCTGCGGGCATCATCTATCGCCAGTTCTCGGTGACCATCGTATCTGCCATGGCGCTATCCGTGCTGATCGCGATTGTGCTGTCCCCGGCGCTCTGCGCGACCATCCTGAAGCCAAAGGATCACTCGAAAAGCTCCTGGCTGGGCAAACCGGCCGAAGTCTTCAATACCGGCTTTGACAAGCTGACCGTCGGCTATGAAGCTGTGGTGAACCGCATCCTTAGACGGCGCCTGATCATGGTTGGCGTCTTCGCCATCATTGTCGCGCTGACGGGCCTTGCATTCACCCGCATCCCCAGCTCCTTCCTTCCTGACGAAGACCAGGGCAACTACTTTACCCTTGCCCAATTGCCGGCAAATGCCAGCCTTGAGCGCACCATGTCCGTCATGGATGAAGTCGTTGACTATTATCAGACGGAAGAAGGTGACAACGTTAAAGGTATATTCTCTCTCGCAGGCTTCAGCTTCGCCGGTCAGGGCCAAAATAACGGTATCGCCTTTGCCTCCCTGAAAGACTGGTCTGAGCGCCCCGGCAAGGAAAACTCCGTGCAGGCTATTGTCGGCCGCGCCATGGGGGAACTCTCCCAGATCGACCGGGCGCAGGTTTTTGCAATTTCCCCGCCCGCCATCCGCGAACTGGGCAATGCCAGCGGGTTTGACCTGTTCATTCAGAACACAGGTAACCTGTCCCATGAAGAGTTTGTGGGTGCCCGCAACCAATTGCTCGGTATGGCCGCCCAGGATCCGCGCCTTGCAGGTGTGCGCCCGAATGGCGTAGAAGATGGCCCACAATTTAATCTGAAATTGGATTACCAGAAGGCCCAGGCTCTCGGCGTGTCTGTCTCTGATGCGACGAGCCTGATGTCCACCATGTTCGGCGGCCTCTATGTAAATGACTTTATCGACCGTGGCCGGATCAAGCGCGTCTATATTCAGGGCGATGCGAACGACCGCATGCAGCCGGAAGACATTTCCAACTGGTTTGTGAGAACCAGTTCCAACGAAATGGCTCCGCTTGACGAGATGATTACCAGTGACTGGATCATTGGTTCACCTCAACTGCAGCGCTTCAACGGCATCTCCGCCCTGAACCTTCAAGGCTCCGCCGCACCTGGCCTGAGTTCAGGTGGTGCCATGGAGGCCATGGAAGAACTTATCGGTCAGCTACCGCCTGGCATCTCCTATGAGTGGAGCGGACTCAGCCGTCAGGAACGCCAGTCAGGCAACCAGGCAACCACCCTGTACGTCATCTCCATCCTGTTTGTGTTCCTCTGCCTTGCTGCCCTGTATGAAAGCTGGACCATTCCGGTTTCCGTTCTGCTGGTTGCCCCGCTGGGTGTGGCTGGTGCTGTAGCAGGCGCAACATTTGGTGGATTTGCAAATGACGTCTTCTTCCAGGTAGGCCTTCTCACCACGGTCGGCCTTGCCTCCAAAAACGCCATCCTGATTGTCGAGTTTGCCCGCAACCTTGAGAATGAAGGCAAGGAACTGGTGGAAGCGACGATCGAAGCCGTCCGTCTGCGTATCCGACCGGTTCTGATGACATCCTTCGCCTTTGCCTTTGGTGTGTTGCCTCTGGCACTCAGCAGTGGCGCAGGAGCTGCTGGTAGAAACGCCATCGGCACAATCGTGCTTGGCGGTGTGATCGCGGCCATGACCTTCAGCCTGCTTTTCGCTCCGCTCTTCTATGTTCTGGTGCGTAAACTGACTTCTCGTACCCCCAAACATGGCGACACAGCCGGAGACCCAGCATGAGCCACAAACTAAATCTTCTTGCGGCAGCTAGCCTGATCACCCTGACAGGCTGCATGAACATGGCACCGAAATATGAGCGCGTTGACATGCCTGTGCCGACGGAGTTTGGTTCCGCCACGGTCGAACGGGGCTATGAAGCTCCGCTCTACTGGGAAGGCGTCATCACCTCCCCGGCCCTGCGCAATCTTGTCGAACAGGCGCTGGAAAACAATCGCGATCTGAGAGCTGCAACGGCGAATGTCCGCGCTGCGCAGGCAAACCTTGTAAGCTCACGCTCGCAATTGTGGCCCTATATCAGCGCCGGCGCCAGCAGTCAGATTGCTGACACCTTCGATGATGGGTCTGGCCCCAACACTCGCTTTGTTGACAGCACCTACGCCCAAGTGGGCGTCGCGGCATGGGAACTGGATTTCTTCGGGCGGGTCAGCAATCTGAATGCTGTCGCCCTGCAGACCTATCTCGCGACGGCTGAAGGTGAACGCGCCGCCAGGATTGCCCTTGTGGCAACCGTTGCAGAGACATGGCTGCAACTCGCCTCCGATCAGGAATTGCTTCGCCTGGCCAACCAGACAGTGAGCAGTCAGTCTGAAAGCCTTTCGCTGACGAACGAATTGTTTGAAGCCGGCACGGCCAGCGAATTGGACGTTCGTCGGGCCTCTGCATCTGTCTCGCAGGCTCAGGCACAAGCGGCGCAATATGAAGCGGCCGTGCGGCGGGACCTCAATGCCCTTCGCTATCTGACGGGTGCGGAGCTTCCTGCAAACCTGGCCAACCAGGCCTCTCTCTTCCCCGCTCCGGTGAGAGTGGACGTTCCTGTCGGCCAGTCTTCCGCAGCCCTGCTGATGCGCCCCGACGTGATCGCCGCCGAGCGTCAGCTTCTGGCGGCCAATGCCAATATCGGCGCGGCGCGTGCGGCCTTCTTCCCGTCCATCTCGCTGACCGGGAATGTGGGCATCGCCAGCGGCGATCTGGATGATCTCTTCAATGGCGATCCGACAAGCGGCTGGGCCTTCACGCCGAGCATCGACATACCAATCTTTGACTTTGGCAACCGTCAGGGTCGTCTGGATGCTGCCCGTGCAAATGCGGATGCTGCGCTCGCCAATTATGAAAGCACAATCCAGCAGGCCTTCCGTGATGTCTCTGACACGCTCGCTGTTTCCGAGACAATTGACAAGCGGCTTGAGGCGCTTGAACAGCTGGCAGAGGACACAACCGTTACGCTGTCCCTGTCATCGGAACGCTTCAAGTCCGGTCTCGATGGTTACCTGACAGTGCTGGACGCTCAGCGGGAAGATTACAGCGCCAAACAACAGCTGATCATCGCCAATCTGGACCGCAACCTGAACGCCCTCGCGCTCTACCGCGCGCTTGGCACATGGGAACAGGAAGCGCAACCTGAAGCCGAAACCAACTAGGCCGCAAAAGAGCCTGCCGGTTGCAGTGTCAGACTGCCAGGCTCTTTGCACTCTTTCCCCGGAAAGGCTTTTTCGAGCCAGACTCGGACTTCCTCTGTGTCGGCCTTGTCGACAATCCCGACCTTTACGAGCAGGCGTTCGCCGCCCCCATAGATCAGCACATAAGATGGCCTGGCCTCTCTGGCCGCCATTCTGTCTTCACTTCCCGACTGTTCCAGCATCAGATTAGTGGTGGAGGCAGTGCCGGCATCCAGGCCCGTGAACACGACTTCGCCAGCATACCAACTGCTCACATCACCTCTATTCAGTTGCCAAACCGGCGATGGCTTCTGCCAGACCCAAACGCCTCCCGTTTCACTAAATCCAAGTGCCGTTTTGCCATAGGCCTGGATGAACTGGATCGTCGCGGGCACATTCGCTTCAAACTCCACCGCAGCCTCCTGTTTCAGCGTGTCGCTGGCAGTCTTGGCGAATGCTTTCAGCAAGCCAACAGCAGCAGACACAAAGACCAGTGCCGCAACGAAAATGATGATGGTAGACGTGTCCATAATGCCCCGGGCAATCTCTTGTGGAGAGACCTGTCTAGGGGCATTGACCACAGATAACTACACCCTTGGGGGGTATAAGCGTTTGCGTGGCCTGTGTTTGCCAGACGCAACAGGGTCTCTATTCGTTGAACAAGTCCAACTGCTCGTCCTCTGAGCCGCGGGGGTCCACTTCGGCAATGGCATAGCTGGTCGCGGTGACGACGCCGAACGGCTCCTTGTCTTCCTCCGGCGTATTCTCATAACGCACAGCCCGTGTCACCATCAGCAGCGCCAACATACCCAGCGATACACCGGAGAACACAAACAGGCCCGGCGCACCGAGGGACCGTGTCATGACAAGACCTGCCAGCACAGGCCCAAGCGCGGAGCCTATGGCCCAGATGGTCAGCATGCCCGCCATCATGGAGGTGACCTGTTCCGGGTTCGCGCGGTCCGCCGCATGGGCCACCGCGATGGCGTAACAGCTGAGGGAACCTGCCCCGAAAGCCAGCGCGAGCCCCAGAATAATCACAGCTGAGCCAGTTCCTGCAAACATCACCATGCCCGCTGATGCGGCTGCGCCGATCGTGGCCAGCACGCAAAGCACGAGACGCCTGTCCACACGGTCGGAGATTGTACCCGCCGGCCAGAGCGCCAGCATGGTGCCGATGGTCAGCGCCGCATTAAATTGCGCGGCAAACACGGTGCTGGTTTCCGGCATCACCTGAGAAGCATAAACTGGATAAAGCTGCGCAACGGCATTATTCACAATGCCCACCGTGAAGGCTGCATAGACCGCGCCCGGCGCTTTCCGAAATATCTGCCGGGGCCCGAACGGCACCGCGCCGGAGAAGGATGGCTGCGCACGGTTCGTCGCCGTCACGGGCAGCAGAGAAGCCGCAAACAAGGCGGCCAGCACCATGAAGCCTGTCGTGAGACTGCTGATACCCGCAATGACGAATGGCCCCGCCACAGCGCCTGTTTTGGAAACGAAGTAATAGAAGCCCAGCACCGCCCCGCGCTTGTCAGACGGCGCAGCATCGGCAATCCAGCTCTCGCCGGACGTCAGCAGTCCTGCGCAGCAAATGCCCAGAAACACCTGCAAGCCGGTCCACACCAGCACATTGATACTGAGCGTGTAAGCGAGCGCCACTATCGCCGCGATCGCCGCAAAGAAGGCAAAAGACCGGATATGCCCGATCCGCTTGATCTCGAACGGAGACAGATTGGTCCCGATCAGAAAACCGAGGGAAAAGGCTGATGCCACAAGGCCCAGCGCCGCATTGGAAATACCTGCACTCCGCAAATTCAGCGCGATCAGAACCGACAGCGCAGACATTGCGGCCGCAAGAATGGTCAGCGCCGCAACAATCGCGAGAATGTTGCGATAACCGGACACGACAGGCTCCGGTACTGAGGGGGTATCTGTTTCCATCATCGCCAGACCCATAACCAGTAAATCCGCGCATTGGCACCCCTGATCATGCCGCGCGAACTGCAAGTTTCCTGAGGGGAGGAAAGCGGGTTAGATGTCACCAAATCCCAATGAGGCGTTCAGCGTAATGATTGCGGCGGCCAAATCTGCCTGCGTATCAATCACGGTCTCGCGGCTGGCAATCAACTGGCGCTGGGAATCCAGCACATCCAGAAAACTCGACAAGCCTTCCCGGTAGAGCGCTTCCAGCTGGCGATAGGCTGACTCGCTGGCCTCCACTGCGCGGTTCAGCTCATCAAGACGCTGCTGCAGCGCCTCGATGCGCACCAATGCTGTCTCAACTTCCTGAAGTCCCTCCAGCACGCTTGCGCGGTAATTCGCCAGGGCAATATCGGCCTGCGCCTTTTGCGCCTCCAGCCGTGCCTTGCGTGCGCCCGCATCAAAAAGCGGCACATCCAGAATAGCGGAAAGGCCAAGTGTGACCTGCTCTGTCACCGAATTGCTGGAACCTCCACGGGCCTGGATCGTGCCCGGTAGACGCAGAGAGGGATAAAGGTCAGCCTCCCGTGCGCCAACAGAGGCCAGCTCTGCCACCAATTGCGCCTCAGCCGCACGAATATCAGGGCGACGCCTCAGCAAGTCTGCTGGCACTCCGGCAGACAGCGCCCCCTGATAGGTCGGCAATTCTTCCTGGCGTTCAGTTTGCAGCACCAGATCTTCCGGGCTGCGGCCCGCGAGGACGGACAGCGCGTAATCAGCGCTTTTGCGTGTTGCTTCCAGCACGCCCTTTTGCGCACGGGTCCGCGCCAGGTCAGCGGCCACACGATCAACATCCAGAGCAGGCGAGAGGCCCGCGCTATAGCGAGACTGTACAATCTCCAGCGTCTGCGTCTGCAGATCCAGAGAGGATTGCAACAATTCCAGACGTGCCTCGGCACGGCGCAATTCGATATATTGAAGCGCGGCCTGGCGTGTTACCAGCCGGCGCACATCATTGACGGAGATCCGCGCTGCTTCCAGACGCGCCATCGCAGCCTGCACGGAACGCTTGTTGCCGCCGGCAATGTCCACATCATAACCGAGCGTACCGCCGGCTGCCGCGCTGACATCGCCATCCACGCCGCCAGTGAGCACCGAATTCAGCTGCGTCTGCATGAAGCCATCAAAGGAAGGTAGCAAGGCAGAGCCTGCAATCGTGACGTCTGCCTCTCGCACGCGCACATTCGAGAGGGCAATATCAATATCGAGATTCTGCTCCAGTACGGCATTCATGACGCGGGAAAACTCCGCATCATCGAACTTCTCCCACCACTCAGCATCAACAGCCTGCTCTGCAGACGGATTTATATGCGTCAGGTAGTCCTCTGACACCGTAATGGCTGGCGGCTCGGTCGATGGACCAACCATACAGCCCTGCAGCACAGCCAGGCAGACGATTGCTGAAATCGAATACTTCATTCTGCAGGCCCCATATGCGTCTCAGGCGTTTCGCCATGAGCGCTTTTGAGTTCATGATCCAGCGCCTTGCCGCTGGAGGTCCGCGTGCTCGCAAACCGGGCGATGCCAAGATACAAAACAGGCGTCAGGAACAGGGTGAAGACAGCCGCCAACCCCAATCCACCGAACACGACCCAGCCAATCGCTTGGCGTGCCTCTGCCCCTGCCCCGCTGGACAGGATCAGCGGCACAGCGCCCAGCGCGGTGGAAATCACCGTAATCAGAATTGGGCGCACACGGATGGATGCCGCCTGTTGCACGGCGTCGCGCACAGACTTGCCTTCACCTCTCAACTGGTCCGCAAATTCGACCAGCAGGATCCCGTTCTTCGCCATCAGGCCGATCAACAGGATCAGACCGATCTGCGAGAAGATGTTCAGCGACGTTCCCGTCAGTGCCATCGCATAGATGGCCGCAGCAAGGCCGAATGGCACAATCAGCATGATCACCAACGGGCTGGTAATACTCTCAAACTGCGCGACGAGTGCCAGGAACACGATGACCAACGCAAAGCCGAAAGTCAGCAGCAATTCATGAGAGGACTCTTCCAGTGTGGCCGCCTCTCCCTGCAGCACAAGGTTCATCCCACTTGGCAGCAGCTCGGCTGCTATCGCCTGAATCTCTGCAACGGCGTCCGCCATCGGCGCGCCTGTTGCGACATCCATTTCAAATTGGATTGCCCGGCGCTGTTCCACACGGTCCAGCTGGGCCGCGACACCTTCTTCCACGATCTTGGTGAGGCTGGAGAGCGGAATCAACGCACCCGTGGATGAGCGGACATAGAGGTTGCTTAGATCCGCTGGCGACACGATGGCTGTGGCCCGGGATTCCAGGAAGATCGGAATGGTCTCATCATTCACGTTCAGATCGACCAGATCCTCCCCTCCGACCATGGCTCTCAGAGTCAGGGAAATCTCTTCCAGGGGCACTTTCAGATCCGCCGCACGGCGACGGTCGATCTCGACGCGCAGCTGGGGCTGGGTCGGCTGATAGGAAATCTCCGGATTGGAGAGGATGGCGGATTGCGTTTCGATGCGGTTTGCCATCTCCCGCGCGACCTCGTAAATTTCCTGATAGTCCGCACCGGTGATAGCCACCTGAAGCCCTGCGCGGTTGCCCCACCCCACGGCCAGGCTGCTGCGCCCGAAGGCAGAGGCCCGTGCACCCGGAATATGCGATAGCGGCTCACGCAGGCTGGCGATAATGTCCTGCTGGCTTCTTTCGCGCTCTTCCCAAGGGGCCAGCTCCGCTGTCACCATGACGCGGTTCGGGTCCCACTGGCCGACAACGGTAAACAGGGATTGCACTTCACCGCTGTCGAGCAAGGGCTGGAAGATTTCCTCAATCTGATCGGCCTGGCGCTCCATATAGGAGAGGCCAACGCCATCCGGCCCGGTCGCAAACACCTGAATGCGGCCGCGGTCTTCCGGTGGCACAAGCTCGCTGTTCAGATTCTTGAAGGCGAAATAAGCACCGCCTGCCAGCGCGATAGAGATCAGCACGGTAATGACCGGGTGCACCAGGCTGGCATTCAGCGCGCGGTCATAGCCGCCCTGCAGCACACTTCCGATGGAGGAGATGAAACCCGATTTATGCTCTGTCTCTTCCTTGAACTTGAACTGCGCCGCAATCGCCGGCGCGATGGTCAGCGCCACAAAGGATGAGATGATCACGGCAATGGCCAGCACAAAACCAAACTCCCGGAACAGGCGCCCGGTCATGGATGGCAGGAAGGAGATCGGCACGAACACGGCGACCAGCACAGCAGTCGTCGCGATGACGGCGAAGAACACCTGCTCTGTGCCCAGCACGGCTGCGGCGCGGCGCTTAAGGCCTTCGGATTGGCGGCGCTGGACGTTTTCCAGCACAACAATCGCGTCATCCACGATCAGGCCGGTTGCCAGAACCAAGGCCAGCAGGGTCAGCAAATTGATCGAAAAGCCAAACGCCCAGATACCTGCCAATGTGCCGATCAGCGCAACCGGGATCGTCACAGCCGGAATGATCGTCGCCTTCAGGGAACCAAGCGACAGCCAGATCGTCGCGATCACGATCAGAATGGTAATCAGCAGGCTGGTAACCACTTCACTAACAGAGGTTTCGATGAAGACGGCCTCATCAGACGTGATCAAAACCTGCACATCCGGCAGGCGCTTGTTCAGCATCTCCACCTTCTTCTTAATATTGCTGGAAATCGCGATCGTGTTGGATTGCGCTTGACGCACAACACCTAGACCGATCACCGGCGCACCATTCAGACGCAACATGTTCTCGGCATCCGCAGGCGCCAGAACCACATCCGCCACATCGCCAATGCGAATGGGGTCACGGATGATCACATCCTTTACCAGTGCTGGCGTTGCTGCTGTGGCTTCAGCGCGTACCAGCAATTCCTGGTCATCCGACCGGAAGCTGCCAACCGGCACATCAAAAGGCGCAGCCCTGAGGGCCGTTGCGACATCACTGATCGTAAAACCAAAACGGTTGAGTCGCAGCGGATCAATTACCACCCGCATCTGGCGTTCACGCGTACCAAACTCCTGTAAAGTGGCAACGCCTTCAACCGCGAGCAATTCGGGCGAGATGTCCTTTTCGATGATCCGGGTAAGCTCATCTTCCGGCACCGTCTCGCTGACCACAGCGATCGTCATGATCGGAGAGGCATCCTCATCCGCTTTGGTGACGAAGATATTCTCCACACGGTCCGGCAATTGGCGGTTCACGCGGCTGACGGCCTCACGCACATCGGACGCGGCCACATCAAGATCCACACCTGGATTGAACTCGATACGAATACGCGCACTGTTCTCTTCACTTGAAGAGACAATCTCGCGGATGCCAGAGACACGCGCGACCGCACCTTCCAGCACGCTCGTCACTTCCGCATCGATGGTTTCCGGCGCGCCGCCCGGCAGGCTTGCCCGCACCATGACGATGGGCTGGTCAACGTCCGGCAGTTCGCGCACCTCGGTGCCGAACAGGGCCGCCAGACCCGCAATGATGATCAGCAGGTTGAGGACAGTGACAAAAAGGGGACGACGGACAGCAAGTTCCGCGATCCCGCCGGACCGGCGAAAATGCATTATTCCAGGGCCCCTTGAGCCGACACCGCGCCAGAAGGTACATCCAGGCTGATTTCCTTGCGCGACTCCACAATGTTCATCACCGGCGTACCATCACGCACCTTCTGAACGCCTTCGGCGATGATAAGATCACCTTCCTGAAGATCGGCGCGCACCAAAACACGGCCTTCCTTGCGGCTGATGATCGTGACCGGCATGCGCTTGGCCTTGCCATCCTCGACTGCCCACAGATACGGGCCATCACCGCCCCAGACGATGGAGGCTTCCGGCACTTCCGGATAGGCATCCCCCTCCACATCAAAGCTGACGCGGAAACTCATCCCAGGGCGCAACACATCATCGGCATTGTCGATGGCAGCGCGCACGGTGAAGGATCTTTGTTCAACATTGATCCGGCTACCGACAACAGTGACTTCCGCCTCGACCTTGGCATTTACGCTGGCGAACGGATCGACATGCAGAATGCTGCCCGTCTCGATCTGACCGAACAGCTGTTCCGGTAGAGAGAAATCCACGAACAGAATGTCGCGGTCATCAATGCGGGTAATCTCTGTGGACTGAGTGACGCGCGCACCGGCATCAATATCCGTAAAGCCGACATAACCAGAGAACGGCGCCCGCACCACGCGGTCAGCCAGCAACTCTTTTGCCACATCAAGGTCTACCTTGGCGGCCTCAACGGCGGTTTTGGCCGCATCAATCTGGCTGGTTGAGACAGCACCGGGCACATCAATCCGCTGATAGCGCTCCAGCAATTGCTGGGCATCCTTCAACGCAATCTCCGCCTTCGCGACGGCCAGACGCTGCTGGACATTGTCCAGCTGGGCCAGAGTGGCGCCCTTCTCCACATACTGGCCGGATACAAAGTTCACGGACGTGACCAGGCCCGACGTCTCGGGATAGATAGTGGCGGCACGTTCGGCGCGGGCTGTACCGACTGCTTCCACTTTCGCAGCCTCATTGGTCAACCGCACAGGCTGGGCAATGACACGCACACTCCGCTCCGCGCCTTGGGCAGCAGGTTTCTGCGCCTCATCTGACCCGCTGCATGCGGTAACAAGCAGCATGCCCGGCACCAAAGCGGAAAATAAAACCTTGTTAAACAACACTTTTCTCACCAAAACCAACAGACCGCCCGAAAATGTCTCTTCTTAAACGGCCAACACGCCTAAACCCGTCGCAAAAATCTCTTTTTTTGTGTCGTAGACACAGGGCCCGTGCCCACGCAACGATCCACCTGTGTCTATAACGTCAGATATCTTGATATTGCTCTAAGACCAGCCAATTCGGCGCTTATGCAACATTAATTTGTCGGGCGGCTTTGTTCACACATTTGATCATGACGTAGCGGCATCATCATCGGCCTAGTCACTGAGCTGCACGCAAAACCGCGCGCGATTCAGCGTTCCAGGCCGCTTCCTTCTAAACCATCTCTGCCCGTGTTGCAGTCAGCATCACAATTTTGCTGAACCGTGTGACGCAAGGTGCCCTCCGCGCGCGCGCTGCAAACGTCACACAAAATTCATCTGTGTTCCAATTTTTCATTCGGTTTGCAGACTATATGCAAGGCAGTTCCACTTCCGGGAGAGAATGAACGCGGATGTAGTGGAATTGCCGCATATCTGTTGCAAAACCTTGATTTGAGACGGTTCCCGGCTGTGACTAACCAGCGCCCGGGGCGGCCATGTTGCGCCGCACACAAAGACGGGTTGAACCATGAAACGTTATTATCTCTCCGCGACGGCGATCGCGGCCATCGGCATTTCCAGCCAAATATCCGCACTCGCACAATCTGCACCTCAGGACGATTCCCGTCGTCTGGAAGTTGTCACCGTGACAACGCAGAAACAGGAACAGTCCCTGATTGATGTTCCGATCAACGTGTCCGTTACCAGCCAGGACCTGATCGACAAGCTGGCCGCCGATGATCTGGAAGATCTTGGCAACTTCATCCCGGGCCTATCTGTTCAGGCACAAAGCCTCAACGCGCCCAGCTATTCCCTTCGCGGCGTTGTGTCCGATGGCGGCACCCCTCGCGTCGCCATGTTCCAGAACGGCGTGGCCATTGGTAATCCAGGCTTTGCGACAAACCTGGCCATTTATGACATGGAACGCGTTGAGGTCGTCAAAGGCCCGCAGGCCACACTGTTCGGTCAGGGCGCGCTCGTCGGCGGCATCAACTTCATCCAGAATCATGCCTCACTGAATGGCAATTCCGGTTCGCTGACTCTTGAAGGTGGCGATTACAGCTTCCTGCGCGCCGAAGGCCACTATAACTATGTGCTCAGCGATACGCTGGCGGTTCGTGTTGCCGGCCAGATCAAGAACATGGACGGATATGTTCCAAATACGGCCAACTCACCGGATCTTATGGGTCAGGACACCACGGCTCTGCGCACTGCGGTCCGCTGGGCTCCGACGCCGAAACTGACGGCTGACCTTTATGTGAATTATCAGGAAGACGATTCCACGGGAACGCAGTTCACCTCAGGCTTCTTCCCGGTCAATGGTAAGGTTGACCCGTATGGCGCAACCGCGATGAACGTCAATGATGACCAGGTGCGTGGCAAGCTCGGCAATGACCGTGAACTCTTCTATGTCACGGCAAACGTCGAGTATGATCTGAACGATGCCTGGTCCCTCACCTCCCTGACGGACTATCGCAACCTGTTCTCGAACGAAGCATGGGACTCTGACGGCATCGCCATCAACCTGCTCCAGTTCTATCAGGCTCGCCAAGCCAATACATTCAGCCAGGAACTGCGCCTGAACTATGATGCTGGTGGCAAACTGACCGCGTTCTTCGGCGGCAACTATTTCACCATCAATGGCAAGGACATCCTGCGCTTCTCGACGGACGAAGCCTATGCTCAGTCCCTGTTCGCGCCAAACCTTGTCAGCGCTGTCGCACCTGAGGGTACCAGCGTCGATCAGTTCGGTGCCTATCTGGCCTCACAGGGTCTGCCGGGTGGTCAAAATCTGGGCAGCTTCGATACGCCTCTTCAATACTCCATGCTGGCCTTCCTGATGGGCGGCGGCAGCCTCGTGCCACTCTATGGCGAGCACCTTGAAGAGCAAGTCGCCACCTATGGCCGGGACACCTATGACCTTTTCGGCGATGTGACCTATGCCCTGACGGATCGCCTCGAAGTAACCGCAGGTCTGCGTTACACGAAGGAAGAATTGTCAGCCAGCACGATCGCCCACGTCTTGAAGTCCAACCCATATCTGGCTGGCCGCAATGGTGTGACCATGGCCCCGACTCTGGTGCTTAGCGCGGCAACACTGGACAATCTGGCCTCAGCCTCCGAAGACACAGATGGTGCCTTCACATGGCGTCTGAACGCGGCCTACCGCGTTTCTGACAACATCAACACTTGGGTGGCTTATGGCCGCGGCCGTCGCCCCGAAGTTCTGTCCGCCTCCGGAGCGAATTATGATGTTATAGATGCCGAAACGCTGGACAATGTTGAAGTCGGCATGTTCGGCCGCTTCTTCGATGAACGCCTCCAGATGACCAGCTCCATCTATTATGGCCAGTACAAAGACTTCCAGACGACCAAATTCGACCCAATCCAGGGTATCTTCATCACGGAGAATTCCGGCAACGCCACCCAGTATGGCTTTGAATTCGACGGTCAGGCGCTGGTGTCAGAGAATGTCCGCCTGCTGGCGACCTATGCCTACACGCACTCCCAGTATGATGATGAAGATGATGACGGCAATCCGCTGCAATTCGCCGGCAACAGCTTCCGGATCAGCCCGGAGCACAGCTTCTCCCTTGCTGCGGATATCACCATCCCGGCGGGTGAGTATGGTCAGTTCTCCATCGTGCCAACCTACATCTGGAAAGACGATCACTTCTTCGAAGATGACAATGGCTACGACTATGTGGCCGACGGCAATGGCGGCTTTACCCGCGTCCGCGAGACGTATCCGGATGGTACGCCGGTCGATGAATTCCAGGATGCTTATGGCATTGCCAATCTCCGCATCGGCTTTGACAGTGCCAGCGAACGTTGGGGCGCCTACGTCCTCGGCGAGAACATCTTTGATGAGGAATACCTGATCGACGTCGGCAACACAGGCGGCGCATTTGGTCTGCACACGATCATCCGCGGAAAACCGCAAATGCTGAAAGCGGGCGTCTACTTCAAGTTCTGATCCCACCTGACCTGGCCGGAGCAAGCTGATTGCTCCGGCCTTTTCCTTTTAAAGACAGGCACACACAATGAAATATCTTCTTGCTGTCGCTCCTGTTCTGTTGCTCGCCGCATGCGGCCAGGCACAGGACACCAAGACAGCCCAGACACCCGTTGCGCCTCAAGCTGAGGCCAACGCACCAGAGACGCAGGCAGAGACCAAAACTTTCAAAAGCCTGACCGGAGAAGCGCCGATCATCATCGCCCATCGCGGCGCAAGCGGCCTCTTCCCGGAACATACGATCAAGGCCTATGAAACCGCCATTGAACAAGGCGCAGACTTCATTGAGCCGGACCTGGTCATGAGCTCTGACGGCGTTCTCTTTGCTAATCATGATGGTTATCTGTCAGACACGACAGACATTGCCGATCACCCTGAATTCGCGGACCGCAAGAAAGTTCGCCAGACACCATTTGGTGATCGTGAGGATTGGTGGTCTGACGATTTCACCTGGGAAGAGTTGAAAACCCTAAAAGCGCGTCAGCGCGTCGAGGGGCGTGACCAGGAATATAATGACCAGCTCAACCTCGTCTCCTTTGACGAAATTTTAGATCTGGTCACAGAGCAGGCAAAGAAAGGCCGCACAGTCGGCCTGCACATTGAAGCCAAATGGCCGAGCCATTTCTCCTCTGTCGGGCTCGACATGGTTGATCCCATTCTGGATGCCATGGACGTCAAAGGCCTGAAAGCCGCAGGCATTCCGGTCTACATCCAGTGCTTTGAACCGCAATTCCTGGCTGAAGTCGCCAAAAAAAGCGATATTCCGCTGATCCAGAATTTGATCGGCCCGCCCTATGACAAGATGCTGGGCATGGAAATCAGCCTGGATGATGTCACGACAGCTGGCGTCGGTGCCAACAAGACCATGATCCTCAACGAGGATGGGACGACGACAGACTATATCAATCAGGCCCACGACAAGGGCCTGTTGGTTCATGTCTTCACAGTCCGCGATGACGAACCCGCTCCCGGCTTCGCAGACTCTCGCGCAGAACTGCGCGCCCTGTTTGATGCAGGCGCCGACGGCGTCTGGACAGACTATCCCGGCACGGCCGTGGACGTCCTGAAAAATTACGAAACGGCAGAACAATAGGCTTCGCCTTACTATCGGATCGTACCGGATAGAGCTGTCGCATCAAATAAAAGGTGCGGCAGCTTTTTTTAGTCACCTATATCCGCCACCCAATGCGACATAAAGGTCAATTGCGGCGATGAGACGATCAAGACGCCCCTGAACATAGCTGTTGGAAGCATCGAAGAAGGTCTGCTGAGCACTAAGCAAGCTGGTCAGATCATCTTCACCGGCCTTGTAGCGCAGCTCTGCCGCGTCCAGCGCCTCAAGGGCGGCATCACGGGCAATCAGTAACTGCGCTTCCCGCACACGCCCGGTCTCGATGGCATTCAGGCTGACATCCACATCGCGGAGAGCCATCAGGATGGACTGGCGATAGCCGGCCAGTTGCGCCTCACGTCGTGCCTCTGCGCCTTCAAGCTGACCTTTGAAGCGACCGCCGGAAAAAATTGTCTGGCTGAGCCCGGCAGAGAAGGATCCGACGAGATTGCCGCCGCTAAGCAGCGTCGAAAGGCCCGTCCCCAGATCAATGCTTGGGAAGAAGGCCGCGCGCGCCGCATTGATATTGGCATTGGCCCCGCGGAGATTGGCTTCTGCCTGCATCAGGTCCGGACGGCGCAGCATCAGATCAGATGGCAGGCCGGGCGCGATGTCTGGCAGGGTGATATTCAGAATGTCCTCATCCACTGCTTCATAGCCTTGCGGCGTCTGGCCCAGCAGGATGGCCAGCGAGGTTTCAAAACTGGTCACTTGCGCCTCCAGCTGAGGAATGCGGGCGCGGGCATTGGCCAGGCTCGCGCGCTGGCTGGACACGTCAAAGCCGGAAATGGAGCCTGCCCGGTAGCGCACTTCGACAATCTCGAAAATGCGTTCGGAAATTTCCAGATTTTGCCGGGCCACGCGTAGCTGTTCCCGCGTGGCAAGCAGGTTGAAATAGGTGGAGGAAACATCAGACTGAACCGTCAACTCCAGCGCGCGTAGGGAGAAGATCGCCGCGTCCAGGCTGGCAATGGAACTCTGGCGGCTGGCCTCGTTGGCGCCAAACAAATCCAGTTGATAGGAAGCCGAAAGACGCGAGGAAGAGCTGACATCATCCAGCCCGCCATCAGTGTCGCTTGAGGCAGACAGGCTACCACTCGCCTGCGGCAGGAAGGCCGCGTTCGTCACCTTCAGCTCCGCGCGGGATGCTTCAACATTGGCAACACCCTGGGCCAGATTCTGATTGGCGATGAGTGCCTGCCCGACCAGCGCATTTAGCTGCGCCGTGTTAAAGCCTTGCCACCATATCTGCTCGGCGGCGCGGATGCCGGACAGTTCGTCAGCATAATCATAGGCATCCGGCAGCACCATTTGCGCGCTGGTATCCGTCACCTGTTGCGGCTGCAAAGAGGCGCACGCCGTCAGCACACACAGGGAGGCAGAAAGCAGGCTGGATCTGATCATTATGGCTTTACTCCGAAGCGAGGGCGGCAACTGGATCGAGGCGGGAAGCCTTGCGGGCCGGCAAAAGACCGAAGACCAGACCGGTCGCCAATGCCGAGGCGAATGCCAGTATGGCGGGTGTGGGCGTGATCGCGATGGTCATCCCCACTTGCATGAGAATGAAACAGACCCCGACCCCGATCAGCACCCCGGCAATGCCGCCAAGGCCACCCACGACGAGAGCCTCCACCACGAACTGGGTCAGAATGTCAGATCTGCGTGCCCCGGTGGCCATGCGCACGCCAATCTCCCGCGTCCGCTCTGACACGCTGACCAACATTATGTTCATCACACCGATACCGCCGACCAGAAGTGAGATGGACGCCACCGAGCCAAGCAGGATGGAAAAAGAGTTCTGCGTCTGCTGTACCGACTCCAGGATAGAAGCCGTGTTACGCAACTGAAAGTCCTCCACACCATGACGGGCTAGCAGAAGATTGGTGGCCTCTGTTTCAGTATCGGCAATCTTGTCGGTATCATCCACAGCGATGGTGATGGAGGACAGATAGTTCTGGCCGAAGATGCGCATCATGCCTGTGGTAATCGGCACCAAGGCGACATCATCCTGATCCTGCCCCCAGGAGGACGCGCCTCTCTCTTCGAGAATGCCAGCCACCTCAAACGGCGCACCGCCGAGGAACACATACTGGCCAACGGCACCTTCAACATTATCAAACAGATTGCCGGCTGTCGTGGTGCCGAGGACGACGACACCAACACGGCGCTCGGAATCTTCAGCAGTGAAGAAGCTGCCATATTTCAAGCCTCGGTTCTGGGCAATGGTCCAGTCTTCAGAGACGCCCTCAACTGAGCTGCGATAGTCATTATTCCCGATGCGGAATGTTGCACTGCCTGAGCGAGACGGCACTACCGCGAGCACATTGTCCAGCTCTTTTAGCGCCCTCGCATCATCCAGTGTCAGCGTTGCGATGGCATCGCCGCGCATCCGCGTTCCCGGCGCGCCGGGGCGCACGAAGAGTAGATTGGCCCCCATGGATTCAAACCGCGCCATGACTTCCTTCTGGCTGCCCTGACCAATGGCGAGCATCGCGACTACCGCAGCCACACCGATGACAACACCCAGCAGAGTCAATGCCGTGCGGAACAGGTTTGCGCGCAGAGAACGAAAGGCCATTTTGACGGATTCGATCACCTGCACGATAGGGGACGGCCCTTTGCGCGTGTAGCGATAACCGTCAGCCCCTTCCGCCTTATGGGGGCTGACGCCGCTGTCAGAGATGATCTTGCCATCGTGAATCTCGATGACGCGTTTGGCGCGCTGGGCCACGTTCAGATCGTGCGTAATCAGAATGATCGTACGGCCGCTTTCATGCAGGCTCTCAAGCAGGTTGAGCAATTCAGCGCTGGAGCCGGAATCAAGCGCGCCGGTCGGCTCGTCCGCCAGAATGACTTCCGCATCATTGACCAGCGCACGGGCAACGGCAACGCGCTGTTGCTGGCCACCTGACAGCTGGCCTGGCTTGTGGTCGATGCGCTCTCCCAGTCCGAGCCGTTCCAGAAGTTCGGCAGCCTTGTCGCGGCGCTCCTGAAGGCTGAGGCCGGCATAGACGGCGGGCAACTCCACATTCTCTGACGCGCTGACACTGGCCAGCAGATTATAGCGCTGAAAGATAAAGCCAAAGGTCTGGCGGCGCATGGCGGCCAGCTCGTCCGGGTCCAGAGCAGAGACATCCTGCCCGCGCACACGGTAGCTGCCGCCGGTTGGCCGGTCCAGGCAACCAAGAATGTTCATCAGCGTCGACTTTCCAGAGCCGGACTGGCCGACAATGGCCACGAATTCACTGGGCTCAATAGTCAGACTGACGCCGTCGAGCGCGCGCACTTCGGTATCACCGGCCCCGTAATAACGGGTCACATCATGCAGTTCGATCAAGGGATGGGTCATAACGATGTCCTAGAAGCGACGCGGTGGGCCTCGTCTACGGCTGTCATTTCCACTGTCGGCACGCCCGGTTTTCACCTCGCCCGTGATGACTATCTGACCAGGTTCCAGACCATAGACAATCTCAGCCTGCGTACGGGTTTTCAGACCGACCAGAACCGGTTGCGGGCGGGGCGCACCTTCGGCCGTCATCAGCATTACCATTCCGTGTTCGGTCTGCGGGTGTGCCTCTGCCACCTTGCGGAAGACCTCGCGGCTTTTTGCGTCGCGGCGTTCAGCCTGCGCCTGTGTGGCCTCTGACGCATCAGCCTGCATGAAGCCGCCTTGCTGGCTTTGACGACCTTTGGCGACCTGATCACCCAAGGCATGCGGAAGGCGCGGTGGCGCAGTTTGCAGGGCCGTGACAGGCACAAGCACGGCATCCCTGGCATAGCCGGAGACAAAGAAGACCTGCGCCGACATTTCAGACCGCAGCAACCCTTCCGGATTGTCCACATCCAGCAGTGCCTTGTAGAGGACGACATCATTCAAAACCTCCGGTGTCGGAAGAACCTGACGCACGCGCGTTTCCCAGCGACGGGAGGGATCGCCCAGTGTGGTGAAATAAGCCTGCTGGCCTTTCTTGATACGCAGTACATCCGCCTCTGACACATCGGTCTCCACCGTCATTATGGAAAGGTCCGCAATCGTCAGGATGGTCGGCGCAGTCTGATTGGCATTCAGCGTTTGGCCTTCATCGGCTTCAACGGAGACGATTGTGCCGCTAGTGGGCGCATAGATCTTTGTGAATTCCAGCGTCGCAAGATCGGCCCGCAGTGTAGATTGCTGACGCTGGATCTGTGCGTCAATGCCTTCCAGCTTGCCCTGCGCGATGGCGTAGGCGGCCTGCGCGGATTCATAATCGGCGCGCGCGATGGCGTCTGCCTCATACAGCATCTCGGCGCGCTCAGCCTCAGCCATGGCGAGATTCAAGGTGGCCTGCTGCTGTTTGCGACTGGCTTGGGATTCCTTCAACTGGGCGCGGTCTGCCTCCACGGCGGTCATCGCGATGGTGGGGTCAATCTGCGCCAGCAACTGGCCTTTCTCCACCTTGTCGCCCGCCTCAACCAACAGCTCCTGCAACTGGCCGGACACCTGGGCCCCGACAACCACGGATTCCTTTGGCGTGATCTTGCCCGCAGCGGAGATCGAAACCTCAATATCGCCGCGCGTTACCTCCGCCGTCTGATAAGTGACTTTCTCCTGCCCGGGTACATAATGCCGGTAGGCAAGAAATGCCGCGACGGCAAGCAGCGCCATGGCGGTGATTTTTACGGGAGATGACAAGCGGCGCTTTTTCTGGCGGGTCATGGCGTGGGATCATGCCTTCTGCAGCGTTTTCAAAACTGGATTATTTCTGAAACGCGATGCAGGCAGCTTTCCGTTGCAAGCCACTGCATTTTCTGCCGTTTTCCCGTGATAGCGTGCTATTTCAACGCCATTGGCACACGCAGAGCGCAAGTTTTCATCTGGGGTTCATATTTCCACCAGCACTTTTGCCCGGCATGGCGG
>NZ_AWFA01000010.1 GCF_000682675.1 Hyphomonas pacifica
GTCGGAGCGATAGGATTCGAACCTACGACCCCTCGCCCCCCAGGCGAGTGCGCTACCGGGCTGCGCCACGCTCCGACACCGGCGGCTTGTAACCAAGCCTCCGCTTTTCCGCAATGCGTTATGTGGGATTAGGCTGCGCGTTTCTGGCGGACGGCATCCAGGCGGGCTTTCAGGTCGGTCAGGCCGACCAGAGCATCTTCCAAGCGCTCACGGCTGCCGGTCTTTGCCGTGTCCTCGATCTCGGCCTCAAAAGCCTTGGCGACGCTCTTCTGCAGTTCCCGCGCCGGGCTCGGGGCTGCTGCACCCAGAGTAGCCTCGCCTGCCAGCACGGCCAGCACGCCCTGCTCAGCCAGCAGCGCCTTTGCGCCTTTCAGGGTCAAACCCTTTTCGTGAACCAGAATCTGGATCGCCCTCAGCGCTTCCAGGTCTTGTGGCCGGAACATGCGGCGTCCATCGGCGCGCTTTACCGGCCGCACATCGCGCGTGAACTTGGTTTCCCAGTAGCGGATCACATGTGTCTCCAACCCCAGCTCTGCTGCCGCTTCTCCGATTGACCGGAATGCTTTGGCGGATTTTTCAACACGAGCGCGGCTTGCAGACATAAGCGGATCCTTCCTGGCTAATTTTTGTCGACCAACGCCTTGAGCATTGGTGAGGGGCGGAAGGTGACGACACGGCGCGCCGCGATCACGGCTTCTTCCCCGGTTTTTGGGTTACGGCCTTCGCGCGCGGATTTCGACCGCACCACAAAGTTTCCAAAACGAGAAAGCTTCACCTCATCTTCCTTCTCAAGCGCAGAGCCTATCAGCTCCAGCGTCTTGTCCAGCAGATCAGACGATTCCTGACGCGTAACCCCTACTTCACGAACAATTGCGTCGGTAACTTCGGCGCGTGTGATGGTCTGGTTACTCATGGGATTCTCCCGCTTTGGTTAATGGATAGCCAAGGATTGTTAACGGAATCCTAGCGCCCGCGTTCCTTCTGAACTTTGATAATGCTGATTTTCGCCTGTGAGGCTAGAGGCGGAAAAGGCTCGCGCCCCACGAAAAGCCGCCGCCCATTGCTTCTGACAGGACCAGATCGCCCTTCTTGGCGCGCCCCGTGCGCACGGCATGATTCAGGGCAAGAGGAATGGAGGCAGCGGATGTATTAGCGTGCTTGTCCACTGTGATGATAACCTTCTCATCATCAATATTCATCTTCTTGGCCACCGCATCCAAAATGCGCTTGTTGGCCTGATGTGGTACGAACCAGTCAATATCCTCAATGGTCAGGCCGGTCTCGTCCAGCACAGCCTGAATGGCCGCGGAAATATTCGTCACGGCATGACGAAATACACGATTACCTTCCATGCGGACATGACCAATCGTGCCCGTAGAGCTGACGCCGCCATCAACATAAAGCAGATCGGATTTGGTGCCATCTGTGCGGATATGGTGTGTGATGACGCCCTGATCTTCTGCGCCGTCCCACTCTTCCGCTTGCAGCACGACTGCTCCGCCGCCATCGCCGAACAGCACGCAGGTGCCACGATCAGACCAGTCCAACAGGCGGGTGAAGGTTTCCGCGCCGATCACAATCGCTGTATTGAAGAGGCCCTGCTTCAGCATGGCATCTGCCGTCGACAGCGCGAACAGGAATCCGGAACAGACAGCCTGAACGTCAAAGGCCGCGCCGCCGGTCATGCCCAGTTTCGCCTGAACTGCCGTAGCCGTTGCCGGGAAAGTCTGGTCCGGTGTCGTCGTGCCCAGCACGATCAGGTCCACATCCGCTGGTGTCAGACCCGCCGCCGCCAGCGCATCCCGCGCGGCTGCCGTGGCAATGTCGGATGTCATCTCGCCTTCGGCGGCTACGTGTCGCTGGCGGATGCCCGTGCGCTCGACAATCCATTCATCAGATGTATCGACCATTTTGGAGAGATCGTTATTGGTCAGCACCTTTGTGGGAAGATAACTGCCCGTCCCACGGATAAAGCTTCGCCGTGCCATTAAATGCCTTTCATAGAGCCGGTTATTCGGCTGCTATCCCTTTTTGCCGGATTTTTGCGAGGTTCGTGGCAACCTCATCCCGATAATGGCTGGTCGCGAGGTCTGCTGCAAGCTGGCAAGCACGGGCAAAGCCGCGGCCATCTGTACCGCCATGGCTTTTGACGGATACACCGCCCAGCCCCAGCAGTACGCCGCCATTCACATTGCTCGGATCCATCTGAGCGCGCAGATTCTTCAGGCCGCCCATGGCAAGCACGGCACCCAGCTTTGAGAACAGGTTTCCCGTCAGGGCCTCGCGCACCCGCACCCCAAGCATGCGCGCGACGCCTTCACCGGCCTTCAGGGCAACATTGCCTGTAAAGCCATCCGTGACGATGACATCCACCTTGCCGCTGGAAATATCGTCACCCTCAACAAAGCCCTGATAGTCCAGTTCCAGATCGCTACCGCGTAGCCACTCATGGGCCTCGCGGATTTCGTCATGGCCTTTCATCTCTTCAGAGCCGATATTCAGCAGGCCAATCGTCGGGCGCTTAATTCCCAGAATCGCCCGCGCATAGGCTTCACCCATGATCGCAAAGGTAACAAGCTGAGCGGCGTCTGCCTCCAGATTCGCACCTACATCCAGTACCACACTGCGCCCACGCAGGGTCGGCCAGGCAGCCGTCATGGCGGGGCGGTGAACGCCGTCCATCTTGCGTAGCACCAGCATGGAAATGGCCATCAGTGCGCCTGTATTCCCTGCGGACACGGCGGCATTCGCCCGGCCTTCCTTCACATCTTCCAGCGCGTTCCACATGGAGGAATTCCGTCCACGGCGCAGAGCCTGGCTGGGCTTCATGTCACCCGTGATGATATCTTCCGTGTGAACGATTTCCATTCTGTCGGCTACGGAAGAATACTTTGCCAGAATAGGCTTCAGCTTCGCTTCATCGCCGTGCAGGCGCACAAATGCGTCCTTGCGCGCCGACAGGAACGCTGTAGCGCCCTCTACGGTCACGTCAGGGGCATTATCGCCGCCCATTGCATCAACTGCCAGGATTGTGCCTTTAGCCACGGGCCTTCCAGCTCCACCGAGTTTGTCCGGATTACCCAGCGGTGTTTAAGGCGCGCCCCGCACCTTGGCAACGCCGCGCATGCGAAGGAATTGCAACTCAGGCCGGATGTGGCCAGATCAGCGCGCCGGAGACAAACGCCTCATCCGGCTGCTCCGCCAGCCATTGGCGCTGTGCCAGCATATAGTCTGCCAGCTCAGTCTGCTTGTCCGGCATACAGATTGCGTTACGCAGAACGCAGGCCTCAACCGCCGCGTGACGTGCACCATTTTCTATAGAATACGCCTCCGCCAGAGACTTCCCAAGACCGTAATGGACCTCCGCCAGCTTGCGCATTTTGCGGGCGATAGACGAATCCCCGACGCCTTTTTCACGGAATGAGGCGTCAAAACCATCCAGGATCAGTGAGTTTACGGCTTCGGCCAGACGGTCACCTTCGCGGTTTTCCATGACCTTCAGGCGGGGAATCAGCAGACTTGCATGCGCGGTCACCATCGCCGCCCGACCCTCAAACGTATCAATGGCCAAGCCACGCTCATACAGCACGGGCTCAAGAGAGGCCATGACCATGCCGGAGTGAAGCGCACCCGCTGTGCGCTTGATGTTCGTGCGTTTTCGCTTGGCCCATAACATAGGAAAACCCTTCGCCTCCTGCATACCTGCGCTTGCCAAGCCATACTCGCAAACGCTAGGTCTTTGCCAACGAGTTATCAGGAGTATTCCGATGTCGCGATGCGCGATTCTGGCCTTATCGGTACTGGCCCTGCCTCTGACGGCCTGTCTCACTCCGTCACGGGATTATCATGGCTATGTCGCTGACGAGGCGCAACCGCGGGACATGGCACCCGGCGAAGACACGCGCTCCACAGTCCTTGCCAAACTCGGCTCCCCGTCTACGATCAGCGTTTTCGATGAAAATACTTGGATCTACATGTCCGACATTCAGGAGCGCATTGCCTTCCTGAAACCAAAGATCACCAAGCGCAGCGTTGTCGCCATCCGCTTCGGCACGGACGATAAGGTTGAAGACGTGGTTGAGTACGATGCCGATGCGGGGCAAATCATCAACTACGCATCGCGTGAAACACCAACGCGCGGTCGCGAACTTGGCTTCTGGGAACAGATCTTCGGTACGATCGGCGCAGTTCAGCTGCCCCGAACGGACGAAGCCACACCAGACAATCCAACCGGCCGCCGCTAGTCTTTTCAGCGTTCCTGCCTGAGTTCCGGACATCCCCTCCCTTGCGAAAGGGATTCGCCCGTCATTATAAAAAAGTAACTCGCCTGAGACGCGTTTACCCGTTAGTGTGACATTACTGCCGCACTGGACACGGCCCTGTCCCCAGAAGTCAGGCTCATCCAGTCGGAACAGGTGTGCAAACCACGGGGCGTATTTCCCCATACTGCAAACCAGGCAAGGCAGGAGGATGGTGATGGCTTGGAAAGTGCCACTTTTGAACAGGACGGTAAAATCGCTTGGGCAAGCGTCCCGGCGTATACCGCAAAATTCATCAGCAACAGAAGCAGCTCAGAAAAGATACCAGCGCGTCAGGGATCTGGCTCGAAAGAGACTGGAAATGGCTGAAAATCCAATGGAAGACGAAACCGCTCAGCCCGCTAGCTGAATGGTCAGGCTCTGCCCTACTTCCTGGTTTTAAGGTCTTCAGCTTCCTTCAATTGCTGCATCAGCCTGAGAAGCTTGTCAGGAATAGGCTGCTTAAGCGTCTCATTATAGACGTCCTTCAGGCCCTTTTCGAGCGACTCATGACGATTGTCAGTATAACGGGCGGGCGGATAAGCAGATGACGTCGGCTTAGCCGTATTACGTGCATCCTTTTTCATCTAAGCCCCCTCGCATCTGATCGCCAGCCCCCGCAACCAAATATAAGCCAGTGTCTATACTTGCATTAAACCTTTAATAGGCAATTACCACACTGCCCCTTTGGGGGTATAAACAGTCCGATTTAGAGATATATTCATATCCTGACGAAACCGTTCCACATTTTTCATGCGAAGTGAAGACGGCGATACTTGCCATTAAAATAAAGGAGGGGATCGCGTCTGGGGTCGAATTTTGCCCTCATCACCTCACCTATCAGAATGATATGATCTCCGCCCTTATGGACCGCATGCCGCCGGCATTCAAAATTCGCCAGTGCTCCAGAAAGTAGCGGAACATCATGCTGGCCAGTCTCCCAGGGAGTTTGTGAGAACCGGTCTTCTCCGGGCTTGGCAAAGAGGTTCGAAGTCGGTTGCTGACCGATATGCAGTACATTGACAGCAAAGGTTTCTGCCTCCTCCAGCGCAGCGCGACTCTTCGACGTATTCGCAATACAGACCAGCAGCAGAGGCGGGTCGAGGGAGACCGATGTGAACGAATTCGCGGTCAGCCCGATTGGCGTTCCATCTGCGGCCTTTGCCGTCACAACTGTCACGCCGGTGGCAAAGCAGCCCATCGCATCGCGCAGCGTCCGCGCATCAGAACCTGAGCGATATTCCGGCACCGAACGTGGCACGCGTCTCTCCAGAAAATCCAGAAGAGTCGCGTTGAACAGATCAGCAGAATCTGTCGCGACCACGTGGCCTGCTTCGCTGACTTCGGCATATTCCGCATCGGCAAAGCGCCCGGCAAACCGGCCTGCCTCTTCGGCGGGCGTAATCCGGCTGAGCGCACCGCGCACGAACAGAACCGGCAAGCGAATATCACTGGCCGCAGCCTGAACTCTGTGGACCAGGTCATTAGAATGGAACGTCTCTTGAAAGCGCGGATCAAATCGCCCCGACGACAAGGCTGCTTCCGCAACGGTCTTGATAGCCGCATCAGACCTTTCGGCAGAGCCGGTTTCGGAATCAGGCGGTGCATCGACCAGAACCAGACCAGATGCCAGATGCGCGCCATCTTCGCCGATCGCTGCGGTCGCAATCCAGCCCGCCAGAGATGAAGCCACCACAACGGGCCGCGAAGCCATCTGCGCCAGAACGCAGCGAAGGTCTTCAACACAGGCGTCAAAATCATAGCGACCATCTTCGGGCCATTCGCTTTCGCCATGACCGCGCAAATCCACTCTCAGAACGCGCCGACCTGCCTGACGTAGGGCATCGGCCACATCATTCCAGTCGTCCCGGCTCTGGCCCACCCCATGAACCAGAAGCACAGAGGGGTCGTTCTCATCACCGGAAACATCTCCTTTGAGAGCAACTCCGGCAAATCCCTTGAAACTGATGTCGTGCATGAATTGTCCTGACTGAGCTTCGCGCTTCCCTTTCATTTATCCCGCTGACCCCAAGTGTCGAGAGCGGGCCTGTTGAGGCCTGCCAGCGCTTGCCGCTGCGGAGTATCTGGACAAGCCGTGTTCAGGGGCCGAAACTCGCCTTTATGATTACAGGGCCAACATCACACTCATACTATTCGCAGCGCCTCCGGCTTCATTATGTGGACTGGGGAAATGAAGGCGCGCCCATTCTAATTCTGCTGCATGGCGGGCGCGATCATTGCCGCAGCTGGGACTGGGTTGCGCAGGAATTGCGCGAGGACTGGCACGTCATTGCGCCGGATCTACGCGGTCATGGCGACAGCGCCTGGTCGGCCGATGGCGAATATTCGCCGCGCGCCTGCGTCTATGATCTTGCGCAGCTGATCCACCAGTTGAATGCCGGGCCGGTGACGATCGTGGCCCATTCCTATGGCGGTAATATCGCGCTTCGCTATGCCGGGATCTATCCGGACATGGTGAAGAAGATCGTCGCGATTGAGGGCCTCGGTCCCTCGCCCAAGATGATGGAAGAGCGCGCCAAGGTCACACCGGCAGACCGGATGAAGGAGTGGATCGAATCCAAGCGCGCCAGCGCGGGTCGTCTGCCCCGGAAATATGAGAGCCTGGATGAGGCCTACACGCGGATGAAGGAGGAGAATACCTACCTCTCCGATGCCCAGGCGCGCCACCTGACAATCCATGGCATCAGCCAGAATGAGGATGGCACCTATTCCTGGAAGTTCGACAATTACATGCGGATCTTCACGCCGTATGACATGCCGCAGGAAGATGTGGAGCAGTTGTGGCAGAACATCACCTGCCCGACCCTGCTGATGTATGGTGACAAGAGCTGGGCGTCCAATCCCGCAGAAGATGGCCGCGTCCAGCATTTCAGGAATGCGCGCGTGAAACTCTACAAGGATGCCGGGCACTGGCTTCACCATGACAAGCTGGATGAGTTCCTGACGGACCTGAAAGCGTTTCTCTGATTTTCTGGCTCTGTATTGCTGGCCACCTGCCGCCGCGACATGTCTGGTGCGTCCTGAACACGCCAGTACAGTGGCTGGCAAAACAGGAGGAACGCATGACAGATCCGCTTTTCAGTCTTGAGGGAAAAATTGCGCTGATTACGGGCGGCAGCCGCGGGCTTGGCTACCAAATGGTCAAGGCGTTTGCAGAGCGCGGCGCGGATGTGATCATTGCCAGCCGCAATCAGGACGCCTGCGAAGAAGTGGCCGAGGAAGTGCGCGCGATGGGGCGAAAAGCACTGGCCGTGGGCGCGCATTGCGGACGCTGGGACGACATAGATGCGCTGATTGAGAAGGCCTATACTGAATATGGCCGGGTCGACATTCTGGTCAACAATGCCGGCATGGGCCCGATGGTGCCGAGCCATGAAGTGCCGGAAAATTTGTTCGATAGCGTCATGAATCTGAATTTCAAAGGCCCTTTCCGCCTTTCATCCATCATCGGTGATCGGATGAAAAAGGCCGGACGTGGGTGTATTATCAATATTTCCTCCATTGCATCGCTGGTGCCGATGCCGGCGGTTGTTCCCTATGCAGGTGCTAAAGCGGCGCTAAATGCGATGACGACGTCGATGGCCCGCGAATATGGCCCGGAAGTGCGGGTGAATTGCATCGCCGCAGGGCCTTTCCTGACGGATATTTCCAAAGCCTGGACCGATGAAGCCCGTCAGACGGCGAATAACGCACTTCATCGCCCTGGCCGCCCGGAAGAGATTGTGACGGCCGCCTTGTATCTGGCGACGGATTCCTCCAGCTTCACGACAGGCGTCATCCTTCGCGTGGATGGCGGCCCCTGAGGAGGAAAAGCCATGTCTTCCAAGTATCTGCTCGACCCTGAACTGAAAGCCTTTTTCGAAGCGCTGCCCCCAACGGAATTGACCCGCGAAGCCTTGCCTGAAATTCGCAAAGTGCGCACGGACTTTGCAATGGCCACAATGCCGTCGCTGCCGCCAGAGGTCAGCATTGTTCAGGAAATGGCGCCGGGACGAAACGGCGACCCGGATGTACGGATGAAAATCTATCGCACCGGATCTGACCGGACAGACCGTCCGGCCATTCTGCACCTTCATGGCGGAGGTTATGTTCTCGGCAATCCCGACACGATGGCACCGCAATGCACAGCCTGGGCGAAGGGGATGGACGCCATTGTTGTGGCGCCAGCTTACCGGCTGGGGCCGGAAACGAGCTATCCAGGCAATGTTGAGGATGCCTATGCGGCGCTGGCGTGGATGCATGATAATGCGGGTCAGCTGGGCATTGATACTTCCCGTATTGCGGTGGCCGGGGAAAGTGCGGGCGGAGGGCTGGCGGCGGCGCTGGCCCTGTTGGTGCGTGATCGGAAGGAATTTTCATTCTGTCACCAACAACTGATCTTCCCGATGATTGACGACCGGACAGCCACGCGGACCGACCTATCCTCGATGTTCGGGGAATTGGTATGGACCAATGAGATGAACCATTTCGGCTGGTCATGTCTTCTCGGCGCAGCCCCCGGATCAGATGGCATTTCGCCTTATGCCGCCGCGGCGCGGGCGGAAGACCTTTCCGACCTTCCTCCAGTTTTCATGGCAACCGGCGCGATGGACCTCTTCACGGAGGAGAACCTGGAATATGCCCGCCGTCTGATGGCCGCAGGCGTTCCGGTTGAGCTGCACGTCTATCCCGGCGCACCGCATGGCTTCATGTGGGTGACAGATGCCCGCGTTACCAAGCAGTACAATCGCGATGCTTGGAATGCGCTCGCGCGGGGGATCGGCGCGATCTAGTCCAGTGACAGGCCAAGCTCTGCGAGAACTTCTTCCGTATGCTCTCCAATCCTCGGCGCAGGGCGGATTTCCTTTTTCGGCGCCCCGATAAAGTGTACCGGCGGCTGGGTTTCCCAATAGCCGCCTTCGGTTGGATGCTCTCGCCGCTGGAAGAAATTGACCGCCTTGAGGTGCGGGTCTTCCTGAAGGTCCGGGAAGTCATTCGCCTTGGCGGCAGGAATGTCCGCGCCGGCTAGCACCTCCAGCCAATGCTCCGTTGTTTGATCCTTAAAGTAGTGCTGAACCCGATCCATCATATAGTCCATGTTGAAATAACGGCCGCGATAATCATTGATGCGTTCGTCTTCAAGCTCCTGCGGTGCGCCAATCACATCGAACAGTTTGACCCAGCGCGCGTCTACATAAGGCGCGATGACGATATAACCATTGGACGTTTTCAGCGGCTGCCGGCACGGGTCCACCTGGCGCTGGTAGCAGAATGGCCCGACAGCCGGATCGAAGACCGCCTCATAGAAATGCTCTTCCAGCAGGAAGTGCGTGATGCATTCAAACATCGGCACTTCGACATGCACGGCCTCACCTGTCCGGTCCCGCTGGCGCAGGGCAGCAAGCGTTGCGTAGACGGCATGCAAGCCTGAGACCTTGTCGGCAAAAGCGGTCGGGATGAAGCGCGGACGCTCATTGCCGTCTACCTTTGGCAACAGCATGGTCGCGCCGGACAGGCCCTGGATCAGGTCATCATAGGCCGGGCGCCCCGCATAAGGCCCTTCCGAGCCAAAGCCGACGCAATGGACATAAACGATATCCGGCTTGATCTTCTTCACCTCCTCAAAAGTGAGGCCGAGGCGAGCCACAGCATCGGCGCGGATATTGTGGATGAAGACATCGCTGTTTTGGATCAGCTTGCGGATGGCGGCCTGCCCTTCATCAGATTTCATGTCCCAGACCACAGAACGCTTGCCGCGATTCATGGTCAGGTGGCACGGCCCCATACCCTTGGTGTTGGCAGGCTTGCCGACATTGCGGAAATCATCGCCATTTTTCGGTTCGACCTTAACCACTTCAGCCCCCATGTCTGCCAGGGTCTGCGTGCAGTACGGGCCGAAGATGACGGTCGTCATATCGGCGATGCGCAGGTCAGACAGGACATTCGTTGCGGGCATGTGGTTTCCTCCGGATTTTTCCTGCTCATAATGCGGTTGTCGCTGGGACAGACAAGACGTTTCGCGTGATTGATTGGCCTGCACCTGTATCCGCGCCCTCTGGTGAAGGCACGGCAGATGGCGTGATTGCGAGGCTCGCTCAGCTGGTATTCCAGGCATCCTGAAGCCGCGCGCGGATCATGCCTGGCAAAGCCGCCGACACAATGCCGAGTTCCGGCCGAAGGCGGAACGCGCTGGCAAGGGGCAAAACGTGCGGCACAGGCTCTCCCTTCTCTCTTTGCCGAGCGATGGCGTGCGCCAGGCGCTTTGCATGAGTATCCGGGTCTTTCAGGACACGATAGAGCGCCGCAAGGCGTGCGAGAAAAGGCGCTGCCGGAATCGGCTGGCCATCTCGGAATGGCATCTTCTGGGGCAGCGCCCCCGTCGCAACAGCCACCTTCTTTGCAGACAGGGCAAAGCGACGCTGGGCGGGAAAGGAAACGATCTCAGCCCCTTCCGGCAATTGGCGTGGATATGTCTGGCGCGAGACCTGCCGCTCAGGCAGGCCTAGCATCAGCGCCATCAGGTAGAGCAAACGGCGAACAATGGTTTCAAGTTGGGACAATCGACCTGACGCGCGCTGTTTCAGGCTACGTGGCAAGGTTTTCGGCTGCAGCTGTGCGTTCGTCATGCCAATGATGTTGGTCAGGGCATAACGCGCCTGTTCAAAGCCTTGATTGATGAAGTCTGGATTGCTCATGCCAGACAGAATGAAGGCGCAGCCTATGCGACGGATTCAGGCAAAGAAATTCAGGCGCAGTCAACCTGCCATACATCGCCTTACCAGGGATAGGCATACCATTTCGGACGCATGCCGACGGCGATCAGCAAGCGATCTGCCATGGCATCTATAAAGTCCAGCACGGTGGGACGCGCATCCAGCCTGTCCAGCCGGGTCATATGCTCTTCCCAGATCTTGCCATTCTCATCCTCACGCCGCAGCGCGATCAGTCGGCGCAGATAGTGGCGCTTGTAATGCTGGAGGATGGTGCGGCCGTCATCCTCCGGAAAGGCCACGGCGGCATAGCGCAGAAGGTAGTGATACCAGTCCAGAAGGTGCAGACGTTTCGGCGCAACGAAGCGGGAGGTCACCGTGTCTTCGTGAACGCGTGTATTGGCAATGTATTCATGGACAAAACCAAATCGCCATTTCGTCAGTGTACGCAGGACTGAGTCCGTATCGAAGGCATTCACACAGGAATCGAAATAGACACCATCTTCCGGAATGGCCTTCACATTGACTAGCACATGCGGAGCGCGGAAATGGCCCTGATTGAGAAAGAAGCGGCGAATGGCTTCCTTGCCCTCCATAACTGCAAGCCCGTCAGGCCATTGGTAAGTTTCCAGATCCCCACCATAATTGACCTTGCACGCCACAAGGCCAATCTGGTCATCCAGTTGGGCCACCTGCATCATCTTTTCGATGGCATCTGGCGTCATGGTGTCATCGGCACATAGCAGGCGAAACCATTCCGCGCCTTCAGGCAGATGGGCGAAAGCGGAGTTCCAGTTTTCCACCTGAGGCAGCAAATTCTCGTGCCGTACGACTTTGACGGGAACACGGGCGTTCTCAAACTCGGCAATGATGCTTGCCGTAGCGTCAGTTGACGCATTCTCAATGACCAAGTGTACCAGATTTGGCCAAGTTTGCGCCTGAACACACTCCATTGTCTCACGCAAATAGGCTTCGGCATTGTAAGCTGGCGTAATCACGGTTACGAGCGGGTAAGCGGCGGGGTCACTCATTGAGACAGTCGATCAATTAGAGGGTATAGTTCGGTGCGAAGACCCTGACGGAACGCAAGTTGCATACCAGTGCAGCAGGCGTTTTAAAAGGCGTGAAAAGAAAGTGTTCTACTAAAAGGGGTGTTCGCCCGGCACGGCACACCTCTTCTTCCAGGGGTGGGCAAAGTGTCAATGAACAAAGATGAAAATCACTCAGATACGTGCATGGACGAGCCGGTCCTGTACGGACCTGACCTGATTGGCAAGCATGGCTTCTGGACGATCCTGAAAGAGGATTATGCGGCAAATAATCGCCGCTGGGCCGAGCCAGGCTTTCGCGCGGTGGCCGTGCATCGCTTTGGCACATGGCGCAAAGTGATCAAATTTTCCCCGCTGCGCAAGGTGATGGGCTTGCTCTACTATTTGATGAACCACCGTGTACGTACAGTGTACGGGATTGAGCTGCACGATACCGCAAAGGTGGGCCGTCGGCTGGTGATTGCGCACCAGGGCGGCATTGTGATCCACCGCCATGCAACAATCGGCGATGACTGCATGATCCGCCAATGTGTAACGATTGGTGCAGGCGCAACCTATGACATAAGCGAAGCCCCTGTGCTGGGCAGCCGCGTGACGCTGGGTGCCGGTAGTGTCGTGATCGGACCGGTCCAGCTGGGCGATGACACCAAGGTCGGCCCCAATGCTGTAGTGCAGACCCATATCAAGCCGGGCTCAACCGTCTTTGCGCCAGCCTCCCGCGTGATTACCATGCCTAAGCCGAAACCGGCACCAACACCTGTCCAGGACGTCGAGTAGAATGACCGCATCAGACAAGCTGGCCGAAGCCGCTGCCCTGAAACGCGAAAAGAATTACCAAGGCGCCATCGCCGCCTATGACGCGGCGCTCGCCAATGTCGAAGCACCCGATGAGAAAACCTGCCTGGCGGTCGCACAATGTCATGCTGGCACGGGACAAAAGGACAAGGCCCTTGACTGGCTGGCACTGCTGACCCGTGGCGGAGATGACTTCCCCGCCTGGCAAGCCGCCAGCGGCCTGTTGCGCAAATTGCTGAAGGACAATCCCGGCCTTTCCGCGCCGCATGCCAAGCGGACGGGGCGCGTGTGGCTGACCGGCAGCTATACGCTGGCCCAATTGGCGCCGTTACTGCAGCTGGCCGCGCTGGCCGTAAATGTGAATATCGAAGTGGCTGTTGCCGATTATGGGCAGCATCGCCAGGACGCGCTGTCGCCCGATTCACAGATGTATGCTTTTGACCCGGACGTTATCGTGATCGCCCTGCACCATAGCGATCTGGAACGATCCGTCAGTGATCTGTCTGTTCAGGAAACTGTCACGGAAGCAACGCAGGATGTCTCGATGATCTGGCAGTCCATCCGCCAGAACTGCAAGGCGCGCATCCTGTGCACCAATATTGCCGCACCACTGGATGAAGCCTTCGGGCACCTGTCTTCCCGCGTGCCGGAAAGCCGCCGCACGATCATTCATGCAGTGAATAATGATTTGGCCCGAAAGGCGAATGAGCTGGGTGGCGTCACGCTGGTGGATGTCGAGGCAATATCAGCCCAAATCGGTAAGCGCGCTTGGTTTGATGATCGCTACTGGCACCTCTCCAAGCAAGGCGTCAGCTTTAAAGCCCTGCCTCTGCTGGCGCGTCATATGGCGGCGCTTATCGCAGCCGAGTTCGGGCTGACGAAGAAATGCCTCGTGCTGGATTTGGATAATACGTGCTGGGGTGGTGTGATCGGGGAAGACGGGCTGGCAGGGATCAAGATCGGCCAGGGGGATGCAAAGAGCGAAGCCTTCCTGGCTTTCCAGATGGCTGTGAAGCGCCTGCAACAGCGCGGCGTCATTCTGGCAGTCTGCTCCAAGAACAATGATGCCGATGCACGCGAGCCGTTCGAGAAACATCCGGACATGGTGCTGAAGCTGGACGATTTCGCCATGTTCGTCGCTAACTGGACGAACAAGGCCGAGAACATCAAACATATAGCCAAGACGCTGAATATCGGCCTCGACAGCCTGGTCTTTGCTGATGACAATCCGGTCGAACGCGCAACGGTTCGCGAGCTTGTGCCGGAGGTGGACGTGCTACCGATGCCGGAAGACCCGGCCGGTTATGTGCGCGTGCTGGGCGACTATCTCGGCTTCGAGACGGTCAGCTATACGCGAGAAGATGCCAACAAGACCGAGCAATACCGGGCCAAGTCCCGCATCGCGGAGATGCAGGCGACGACGGCCTCCCTGCCTGACTTCTACAAATCCCTGCACATGAAGGCCGAGATCGAGCCATTCAACGACTTCAATATGCCGCGCATCGTGCAGCTGATTGGCAAGTCCAACCAGTTCAATTTGACGACCTATCGCTATTCGGAGGCCGACATTCGCGACTTCATGCAACAGGATGGTGCGGTGAACCTATCCCTGAAACTGGCCGACAAATTTACTGACCACGGGCTGGTCAGCATGATCATGGCGCGACTGGTGGAAAGCGCGATGGACATTCACCTATGGCTGATGAGTTGCCGGGTAATCGGGCGCACGGTGGAAGATGCATTGTTGGGAGAGCTGTGCCTGCAGGCCCGTGCGCAAGGCCTGAAGAAGCTGCGCGGGAGTTACATTCCCACCGCCAAAAACGCGCTGGTTGAAACGAAATATGCCGATTTCGGATTTGATTGCATCGCAAAACTGGACGACGGCAAGACAATTTGGGAATACGACATTGAAAAACAGGGCGATATTTCGAGCCCCTATATTGCTGTCAATACACGCGTTGAGGCCTGATCATGTCTACTGAAACCCGTTTGAATGAAGTCTTCCAGACTGTTTTCCTGGATGATGATCTGGAACTGTCAGATGATATGACCGCCGCGGATGTCGACGGATGGGACAGCCTGGCCCACATCAATCTGATGTTTGCGATCGAGCAGGAGTTCGGCTTTCAGTTCCCCGGAAACGAGCTGGCCGAGCTGCCGAATATTGGCGCGTTGAAAGCCTTTATCGACAGCAAGACCCGCTAACGCATCTTCATGCCTTGAAAGCTGATGCTTTATAGTCTGCCCAGGACGCATCCTTGTCTGACAGCACCGTGACCGGCACCGGCCATTCAATACCGAAGGCCGGGTCATCATGGCGCGCGCCGCGCTCTGCTTCTGGTGCGTAGAATTCCGACACGAGATAGCTGACCTCGGTATCATTCAGCAGAGTTTGGAAGCCGTGAAGGAAACCTTTCGGGATGTAGAGCTGATCCTTGTTTTGCTCAGTCAATTCAAAGCCCTGCCATTTAAGATAGGTCGGGCTGTCCGGGCGGATGTCTACGATCACGTCAAAAATCGCGCCGCGGACGCAGCGGATTACTTTCACTTCGGCGCTTGGCTCAATCTGGCAGTGCATGCCGCGCAGCGTGCCCTGCTCAGCCGAAACAGACATGTTCTGGTTTACAAAGCGGGTTTCCAGGCCATGGGCGGCGAACTCATTGATGCAGAATGTCCGGGCAAACATGCCCCGCTCGTCCCCGCGCGCCTCCAGCTTTATCAGGAATGCGCCCAATAGATCTGTCTTGTGAAACAGCATGTAAACTTATCCTCTACTAGATGATCGCAGATTGATTGCCTGTGCGGGTGGGTTCAAGCTTAAAACTGGAACAATGTCTGCATAACCGGACAGACAAAGGGAGACATTTTCATGAAAGTCCTGATCCTTGCCGGTGGATTTGGTACGCGCCTCAGCGAAGAAACGACGATCCGTCCGAAACCTATGGTGGAGGTCGGCGCCCGTCCCATTCTGTGGCACATCATGAAAAGTTACTCCCATTACGGTTTTAACGAGTTCGTCGTTTTGGGCGGATACAAGGTTGAATTCATTCGGGATTACTTCCTGAATTACACCCGCACCTCCAGCGATTTTACTGTGGATTTGCAAACCGGGGAACTGGTCTGGCAGCGCCATAACGCCGAGCCGTGGAAGGTGACGGTGCTTGATACCGGCGCAGATTCCATGACTGGCGGGCGTATTCGCCGCGCGCGCGAGATTGTCGGAGATGAAACATTCTGCCTGACCTATGGCGATGGTGTCTCGGATGTGGACATCGCCAAGCTGGTCGAGTTCCATAGAGAGAAAGGCATGGCCTGCACCGTGACAGCCGTTGTGCCGCCTGGCCGCTTTGGTGTGCTGGCCTTTGACGAGTCCGGCGAAAAGGTCGAGGCCTTCCGCGAAAAGGACAAGGAAGATGTCGGCATGATCAATGGCGGCTTCTTTGTCTGTGAGCCATCTGTCTTCGACCTGATCGACGGGGACGATACGGTATGGGAACAGGAGCCCCTGCGCAGGCTGGTCGATGCCGGCCAGCTGGCAGCCTATCGCCATCGCGGCTTCTGGCAGGCTATGGACACGCTGCGTGACCGAAACGTGTTGGAACAGCTGTGGGAGAGCGGCAAGGCCCCGTGGGCTCCGTGGCTCTGAATTGATGTCGGAAAGCCATTAGAATGCGGATCCTTTTGAGACAGAAAGATCAAGCTTTG
The DNA here is from genome assembly GCF_000682675.1 of Hyphomonas pacifica. GTDB lineage: Bacteria > Pseudomonadota > Alphaproteobacteria > Caulobacterales > Hyphomonadaceae > Hyphomonas > Hyphomonas pacifica. Next base: position 16,558 of record NZ_AWFA01000010.1, read on the forward strand.
CCTCATTCGTGCAAGAAGTTCTGAATACACGACGCTTCCATTTGACAAGCGTTTAAGGATGGCCGTTTTAGTCAGTCAGACCCTGACAATCCGGGCATGTTTCTTGCTTTGGGATTGTGCCTCTGGAGTATACTCATGATCATTGTCGATACCGCTCTCGCAAAACGCGCCGAGGAACTGAAACCTTTGCAGGTCGGTCTGTTCGGTGCAGGCTTCATGGCCAAGGGCATCGTCAACCAGGTAACGCGCTACACACCGGGTATGCGGATCGCCACGATCTGCAACCGCACACTGAGCGCCGCCCGTGACGCCTACCATGTAGCCGGAGTGCCGGATGACATGATTGTCGAGTGTACGACCGCTGCGCAGCTGGACGACGCGATCCGCGCAGGCAAGTTCGCGATCACATCGGACATCCAGGTTATGGTCGAGGCCGCAGGCATCGAAGTCGTGATCGAGTCAACCGGCCATGTCGAATATGGCGCCAAGGCCACGATCGCCTCCATCAATGCCGGCAAGCATATGGTATCCATGAATGTAGAGCTGGACGCAACGGTTGGCTCCATCCTTAAGGACAAGGCCGACAAGGCAGGCGTCATCTTGTCAGGTTGTGACGGTGATCAGCCGGGCGTGCAGATGAACCTGTTGCGCTATGTGCAGACGCTGGGCCTGAAGCCCCTGCTCTGCGGCAACATCAAGGGTCTGCAGGATCGCTATCGTAACCCGACCACACAGGCCGCCTTTGCCAAGCAATGGGGCCAGACACCTAACATGGTCACCTCCTTTGCGGACGGCACCAAAATTTCCATGGAGCAGGCTATTGTCGGCAACGCGACCGGCATGAAAGTGGCGCAGCGCGGCATGATTGGCATCGAATACAAGGGCCATGTCGACGAGATGGTCGACATGTACGATCTGGACCAGATGCGCGAACTGGGCGGGATCGTCGACTATGTCGTCGGCGCGAAACCTAGCCCTGGCATCTATGTATTCGCCGAAGCGCAGGACAAAACCCAGGCGCATTATCTGAATTATGGCAAGCTGGGCGAAGGCCCGGTTTATTCCTTCTACGTACCATGGCATCTTACGGCCTTGGAGGTTCATATCTCGGCTGCGCGCGTAGCCTTGTGCACTGACACCGTCATCGCGCCGATTGGCCGACCGACAGTCGAATGCGTAGCCAGTGCGAAGATTGACCTCAAGGCTGGCGAGACGCTGGACGGGCTGGGCTATTACATGACCTATGGCCAATGCGAAAATTACGACACGGCCGTTGCCGAAAACCTGCTGCCCATGGGGCTGGCAGAAAATTGCAAGCTGAAGCGCGATGTTCCGAAGGATCAGGTTCTGACCTGGGACGATGTGGAAGCGCCGACAGACAGCCTGTCTCATGCGCTGCGCGCTGAGCAGGACGCTCTCTATAATTGATGGTTGATTAGACTGACGGGACACCACTCATGAAAACCGCAAACGATATTGTGCAGGAAGACCTGGCTGACATTGGCGACCGTCTGTCTACAGAATTTGGTGAAATGGCAGGAAAAAAGCTGTTGATTGTCGGCGGCGCCGGCTTTCTTGGCTATTATCTGGTACAAGCCCCACTGGCCTGGAACAAGACCGGCAAGGGCGCACCGATTGACGTGACCGTTTATGACAACTGGATCCGGGGAAAGCCTGACTGGATACAGGTGCTGGAAGGCGATGAGCACCTCAAATTGGTTACGCATGACATCACCCATCCGATGCCGGAAGATGCGGAAGACTTTGATTACATCATCCACGCCGCCTCGATTGCCTCTCCGATCTATTACCGGAAATACCCTATCGAAACGATGGATGCGAATGTCGATGGCCTGCGCCACCTGCTGAACTTCGCGATGAAGAAACAAGCCGCCGGCAATCCGCTGTCAGGTTTTCTGTTCTACTCCACGAGCGAGATCTATGGTGATCCGACACCGGAGAATATTCCGACACCGGAGACCTATCGCGGCAATGTCTCCTGCACCGGCCCCCGCGCATGTTATGATGAGTCCAAACGCTATGGTGAAACGCTGTGCGTGAACTTTGCGCGTCAGCATGGCCTGCACATAACGATTGCCCGCCCGTTCAATAATTATGGCCCGGGCCTGAAGATCACCGATCGCCGCGTGCTGCCGGACTTTGCCCGCGATGTGTTCGAAGGTCGTGACATCGTGATGCTGTCTGATGGCTCTCCGACGCGCACTTTCTGCTACATCGCGGATGCGATTGTCGGATACTACAAGGTGCTGGTCAAAGGCGAGCCAGGCGAGAGCTACAATATCGGGACGGATGCGGAAGAAGTCTCGATGGCAAAACTGGCCGATGAAGTTGTGAAGGTCGCCACAGCGAACTGGGACTATAAAGGACAGGTCATCCGGAAGACCTCCAGCGACAAGGAATATCTGACCGATAATCCAAACCGCCGCTGCCCCGTCATTGACAAAGCCCGCAGCCAGCTTGGCTATGAGCCGAAAGTTCATTTCGAAGAGGGCCTTGAACGCGCCCTGATCTGGTATTCCGGAAACATGGTGGCAGAGGACGCCTGATATGAAAGTATCCGTAATCGGCACAGGCTATGTTGGTCTCGTTTCCGGGGCCTGCCTATCGCACTTGGGGCATACAGTCGTTTGCGTGGATGTCGATCCGCGCAAGGTCGACATGATCATGGAAAAGAACCCGCCCATCTATGAGAAGGGCCTTCAGGAATTACTGGACGAGAACGTCCCTGCGCGTCTGACCGCGACGACAGATTTGCGCAAAGCAGTGCTGGAGTCCGACCTGTCGCTCATCGCTGTCGGCACGCCCTTTGACGGCCAGATTATTGACCTCAAATACATCCGTCAGGTCGCAAAGGAAATCGGCGAAGCCCTGAAGGACAAACCTGATTATCACATGGTTGTCGTGAAGAGCACAGTGGTGCCCGGCACAACGACCGATGTGGTTCTGCCCATTCTGGAAGAGGCGTCAGGCAAGACGGCTGGGGTTGATTTCGGCGTTGGCATGAACCCGGAATTCCTGCGTGAAGGCGAAGCGATCGAGGACTTCATGCAGCCTGACCGGATTGTGTTCGGGGGTATTGATGAGCGATCCATCGACTCCCTTGCGGCCCTCTATGAGGTGTTCGACAAGTCAGACAAGGTGCGCACCGATCCGCGCACGGCGGAAATGATCAAGTACACGGCGAACTCGCTACTTGCGACTCTGATCTCCTTCTCCAACGAGATTGCCAATCTCTGCGCTGCACAGAAAGTTGATGTGGCTGAAGCAATGCATGGTGTTCACCTGGACCGCCGCTTCTCACCCATCCTGCCGTCGGGTGAGCGCGTTTCACCTGGCTTTGTATCCTATGTCTGGCCAGGCGCGGGTTTTGGGGGCTCATGCTTCCCGAAGGATGTGAAGGCGCTTGTGGCGCATGGCGAAAATGGCGGCGTGCCGATGCAGCTGCTCAAATCTGTGATTGATGTGAACAATCGCCAGCCCCAGAAAATGGTGGACATGCTGGAGGATCGCCTTGGCGATATCTCCGGACGCAAGGTGACCGTACTGGGTGTAGCTTTCAAGCCGGGCACGGATGACATCCGCGAGAGCCCTGCCATCCCCGTTATTCGTCAGCTTGCAGATAAGGGCGCCCTTTTGACAGCCTTTGACCCGATCGCAAGACATGAAGCGGAGCGGGAACTGGGCGACAAACTTAGTTTCCGCGACACGCTGGACGAGGCCATTGCAGATGCCGAAGCGATCCTAATCATGACAGCATGGCCTGAATTCAAGGCCCTGCCGGAGATGATATCGAAACTGCCTGGCGCGCCCCTCCTTGTGGACGGGCGCAGGATGATCGAAAAGGACAGCGTGCCAAACTATGCCGGCATCGGCCTTCAGTAAATGGAGCGGACAAGCTTGTTCAGCGATGAGGCTGGGCGAGCTCCCGTCCGTCCAAACTTGCGACATCGCGAAGCCCCCACAGGGAATTTGCGCCGAAAATCTGAGCACCCGGCTGTATCAGCTCAGCATATTCAATGGCCCGTATCTCACAGGGCGTTCCCTCTTCCTGGAGACGACGAAGAATGCTGGCGCGCATATAGCCAGGGCGTACGCCCTCTTCTTCCGGCGGCGTCACCCACACACCATCCGCCGTTACGAGGAACAAGTTTCCCATTGCAAAGCAGGCAGGCCGCCCCGCCATATTAAGCATCAGGGATTCATCAGCCCCCGCCTCACTTGCCTGCCGTCGCGCGACAAGATTTTCGCCATAGCTGGTTGATTTAATCTGCGACAGAGGAGACGTTTCGTTTCTGCGAATGGATGCGGTGATCGTCTTCATGGGCGCGTAGGGCCGCGTGTCCGATAGCGGCGTGACACTCAGCACGGTGAGAGGCTCACTGCCTGCTGCCACCGCCCCGCGACCACCTGCCCCGCGACTGACGGTAATCCTCAGGGCGGCATCGCCTGCAACACGCTCCGCCAGCTCCAGAAAAGCCTGCCTTAAAGCCTCGTCCTCGGGCACTCCATTTATTCCGAGAACGGAAAGAGAGCACCGCAGGAGAGCGATGTGTTCATCGAGACCTTCAATGCTGCCGTCTGACAGGCGCAGGGTCTCAAAGCATCCATCGCCAAGCAGAAAGGCCCTGTCCCGTACGGAAACTTCGGGCGAGGCCATCCAGGCCGCTCCCTTGAAGGCAATATCCATGGTTTCGGGTATTGCATACTCCATCAGGGCGCGTGTCATTGCAGATGCCTTATCCAAAGTTTCCTGATATTCCTGAGACGGAATGGAATCCGATACAATTCCACCACCAGAACGGAAATGCCCCTTCCATCGACTAGCGCCCTGTTCTGACAGGGCAACTGATCGGATCAGGATGGAGGAATCCATATTTCCATCAGGGCTCATCCAGAGAAGTGATCCACAATAGGGACCGCGCGCCTCCTGCTCCAGCTCGGTGATAATCTGCATGGCCCGAACTTTTGGCGCGCCTGTGATTGATCCACCTGGAAAAGCCACCCGGATCACATCCAGCGCATCACGCCCTTCTTGCAATTCGCTCGTCACCGTCGAGACAAGGTGGTGGACATTCGCATAGCTCTCAAGCGCATTAAGTTTTGGCACCTTAACGCTACCCGGTTTGGAGACGCGCGAGAGATCGTTGCGCATCAGATCCACAATCATCAGGTTTTCCGCCCGGTCCTTTTCCGAGTTCAACAGGTCGTCGGCCAGGCGTTTGTCTTCATCCGGTGTTCTACCACGAGGGCGTGTGCCTTTGATGGGCTGGGTTGTTACCTGGTGTACGCCAGCGGGGGTCACTTGCACCTTCAAGAAACGTTCGGGCGAGTTCGAGACAAGCGCATGCCCCGGCAAACGATAATAGGCCGAGAACGGCGCTGGACTGTTTTCCGATAGACGGCGCATCAGGTCATAAGGGTGCGCGTCATCCTCCAGCTCAAAATCGAAACGCTGAGATATGTTTGCCTGAAAGCAATCCCCAGCATGGATGTAGGCTACGGTGCGAGCGATACTTTCCTTATACTGCGTATCCGCTATGATTGGGTGGGGCATACCGGAAGCCAAGGCGCAACTACGTGTCGGCGCATCAGACACGCAAATCAGCTGGGACAATGGAGGCCCATCTTTCTTCCCCCAATGCCATCGCCAATATTCCGCCTTTCGCGTAGCATGGTTAAACGCGATAACCTCTGAATAAAGACCCAGGGCAACATCAGGCCACGCTTCCCGAACTGGCTGCGCCTTGAGGTTTGGGACCAAGACTCGTCCATACTCGTACGACAGCAAGCCAGCCCAACCACCACAAAAGGGAGGCGCATCCGCTGGGCGCTGAAACTTCAACTGGTGTGTAAGGGCGCGAACTTCGTCGATATGCCGAGCGTCCGCCGCCATTTGCGTAGTCACCACGCAAACCGGATTTGCGCAGATATAGCTCCATTGTCCGCCAGGGCTGTAAAACAGCAGCGCATAGGCGCTGTCACGCAAGGGCACAAATGCCTCAAGTGGATCGCGCCATGGTATGAGATCGCGGCTAAACACTGTCTTCACCCATTCCTGACGTCACCAAATCAACCAGATTGCCTGTATTAGCCGGGAAGACGCAAAGACGAAAGCAGAGGGTGGGCCGTTATCCTCCCCCCCCCCTTAAAACTGGGCCAAGTTGAGCCTGGTGGTTTAGGCGGTTCAGGAGGTTTTTTTATGGCTAGGAAGCGATATTCAGATGAGGACGTGCTGCGGCTGTGACGTGAGATAGAGGTTTTGCTTGCAGAAGGTCTTGATGTAGTGAGTGCGTGACGCAAGGCACGTGTCGGATGCGACCTTTTATAACTGGCGCAAGAAGTTTGGTGGGGTTGGGCGCACGCAACTGGCCGAGAATAAAGCTCTGGAGAAAGAGAATGCGCGGCTGGAGCGGATCGTGGTGGATCTGGAACTGGACAAGCTGATCCCCCAAGAGACACTTGATTACCTAAAGCCCAAGGCCTGAAGCCCGCTGAAGTGCGTCAGGGCGTGATCCATGTGCGCCAGAGGCTCGACACCTCACAGAGCGGCGCGCCTTCAGGCGGTCGGCATGGCGCGCTCTACACAGCAGTACAAAGCCCGCAAGGCAGACGATGATGAAACGCTGCGCCTGGCCATGATACACATTCGATCTGACAATGGCCCGGAGTTTGTTGCCTCAGGCCTGCAGGACTGGCTGGTACGTGTGGGTATCCGACCGTTGCATATCTATACCGGGAGCCACCTTGGAAAAGGGGTACAATGAACGCTTCGAACGACCCCTCAGGCGAGAGGTGCTGAACGCTGAATGGTTTACCTCACTCCACCAGGCCCAGACCGCCATCAACACCTGGCTCAGACAATACAATCGTGTCCGGCCTCACCAGACCCTCAGCATGCGACACCCGCGCCAGAAACTCGATTGCAAAATGGCCCATAAACTGGGGGCTGGACACGGAGGCTAGCGCAAGCCGCTGCATCTTTGGAGGGAAAAGCTTACTCCGAACTTACTTGGCCTCGTAGCCGCAATTTGCGGCTACTGGCAAGACCTTGTTTTTCGGTAGTTTTTATTGGAGCGGGCGATGAGATTCGAACTCACGACCCCAACCTTGGCAAGGTTGTGCTCTACCCCTGAGCTACGCCCGCGTCCTATAGGGTATGTCACGACGTCTCCGCCGAGAGGCGTGATAAAGCGCATCACGCTGGCCTTTGCAAGGTGGAATTTCGGCAAATCTGCACAAAATGCAGATGGATGCCAAAACCCCCTTTATCCGCTAGCCTCTCAACACAGCGCGGATCTGATCCGGACGCACTTCACGGCCCTCCAAGTCCACAAAAGCGGCGCGAATCGCGCTCTTTGAGCCCGCCTTGGTAAAACTGATGGGCGGTGTCTCACCCTGCCCCAGCCACGCGTCACCCCACTGCGTCAACCCGATTAGGATCGGCCGCAGGGAGAGCCCCATGGAAGAAAGTGTGTATTCCGGCCTCGCGCGCTTGCCTGGCGACTTGTAGGATCGCTTGGTCAGCAGACCAGCTTCGACAAGATTCTTTAGGCGCCCTGACAGGACTGTACGCGGACAGCCAAGTTCGGCCTGAAAGTCATCGAACCGCCGGACACCATAAAGGGCGGCGCGTAGGATGAGCAGCGTCCAGCGATCTCCGATAGTATCAATCGCCCGGGCAAGATTGCAGGAGTCAGGCGGAACAGGCGAGCGGCGGGCAAGAGGTATCTGTGACATGACATATGTCTTGGATAAGTTCGCTTTTTAAATCCAGAGTCTTTGACGACTCTGTCGCAAATTTCAGCGATAAGCTGCCTCTCGCCAGAAGAGGAAACCGATTCATGCGCACCATTTTGCTATGCCTTTTGATGCTGCCGACCTTGCCGATCAGTTGCACTGCGCCATCCGAGTCAGAACGCCCACATCCGACATTAAGCAGCTCGGGCATTACGGAATCGACTGGCAATGCAGCCTCTTTGAAGATTATCGAAAACAGCTGTCCAACTGGCGCCCAAAAGATTGCGCCCACGCCCATCGACATTCAGGCCACATCCATACCTCTTTGGCCAGAGGACAAGACCGATGACCTGCCCACCGGAATACGTTTCCTTGGCGGGTGGGTGCTGACATCATCACATCAGGGTTTTGGCGGACTGTCGGGCATAGACTTGCTGTCTGATGGCAGCCTGCTGACCGTGTCTGACGAGGGCGCGTTCGTATGGATAGACATGAGCAATGATGCGCCAGCTGGAAGCGGCAAATTTGCCTATATGCGCGGTCCCGATGGGAGCTATCTGCGCGGCAAAACGGACGGAGATTCCGAGGGGCTCGCTCTGGATGGCGGCATAGCCTATGTCAGCTTTGAACGGCGCCATCGCATTGAGGCGTTTGCGCTGGAGGCTTGTGGCGCAGAGGCCCGATCCGTCTTGGTCAGCACCTTACCAAGAGAGATCGATGGCACACGTATACATGAGAATGCCGGGGCAGAGGCACTAGCCCTGAACAAACGCACACTACAGGCAGGCTTTGAACAGGTCATCAATGGCCGTTCGGCGGTGGCCATTTCATCCGTTGAAACATCCTCTATCGAGATGCTCGATCCTGTCGCTTCCGGCTATGGCGGCCCCTTGGTGGGCATGTCAGATGCCTCGCCAAGGGCCTCAGATGACGGCCAGCAAGTCACTTTCGCATTACGTCGGCAGTTCAATCCCCTCTTTGGCAACCGCCTGACCATTGAGGCACGTTATTCAGATGCCGATGGGCACGCGCTCTCGGCTAACGGCCAGCCGCTGCTCAAACTGTCTCCACCGATGAACGTCGACAATTTTGAAGGCATTACCGCAAAGCTGCAGTCGGACGGCAGCTATCGGCTATGGCTAATCTCTGACAACAATTTCAGCCCCAGACAAAGAACCTTGCTATACGCCTTTGATATCACCCTGCCGTGAAGCATTTGCACCACGGCGCATCAATCCCTCTTACAAAGGGATGCGGGGCGGATTACATCATACCCAGCACAAGGGCTGCTGCGTTTGCAATGGGACTGATCTCCGGCGACCTTACTTACCGTCAGGGAGCTGGCAATCTGGTCCGGACCGTGGTCCGGGCTCACCTGGCACCCACCTAGTCTCTAGGTTGACGGGAGTGAATATGCCCAGCGGCGTTGGTGGTTCTTGTGCGCATATAATCTGGTGACGCCAGAGCATATGGCCGCTAAGGCTGCTGTAGATGACCGAGACCATAGACAAAACCGATCTGCGACACCGTATGCGCACCCTGAGGGCTGAGGCTGCTGCGCGCGATCCCGATGCCGCCGAGACCCTGGCCGAGCAATTTCCCATGAAATTGTTAGAGCGCTACGGGCCTGTCGTCGCAGGCTATGTGGCGATCAATGAAGAGATCGACCCAGCCCCCCTGATGAAGCGCCTGGCGAAGGCTGGCGCAGAGCTTTGTCTGCCCCGCATTGAGGATGGCGGAGAATTAACCTGGCGCCTGTGGTCTGCCGGCGAAACACTCGAACGCCGTCCCTTTGGCCTGCTTGAGCCTGCTGAAGATGCGCCCGTTGCCACGCCCACTCTTATCCTGACGCCCTTGTTGGCGTTCGACGGCATGGGCAACCGCCTCGGCTATGGCAAAGGCCATTATGATCGTGCATTTGAAAAACTGCGGGCAAATGGCAGAGCGTTCGCCTGCGCCCTGGCCTATCCAGCGCAACAGATCGATCAAGTTCCTGCTGAAGATCATGACCAACCCCTGGACTGGGCAGTTACCCCAATCGGCTCAATTCCGCTCTTCATGATGCGAAACATGAAAAGCCTGACAGACAGCTAGGACGTCCAAAAACTTGGCGCATTTCTTGCGAAACACCTCAAAAGGTAAACGCAAAGCAGTGAAATGCAGTCTTCAGACAAAACAGACGAAAAGAGATGGCTCGGCCGTTTCAGTAATATTGATGCCATAACGGGACTTTGCGTACTCGCAGTGTTCCTTTTCGGGATTGCAGCCGCGTTCTCTTCCAAAGACACTCGTAATCTCACCGTCGTGGCAGACGTGCCCATTTACTATCCTGTCGCACCTCCAGAGGCTGCGCCTGCGCCGTCAGATGCCGCGGATAAACTGGCACCAGAGGCTGCGCCTCAGCCCGCTCCTGCGCCGGACCAGCCCCAGGCAAAGCAACTCGCCAATTCTAGCCCGGCCTTTATCTCGCTCTTGGGAGACGATCGTCTTGAGGCCTCTTACTATCTATCCCAGAGCAAAGCCCCTCGGGACTTTTATGGTGGCCGTTGGGCCCCCGAAAACATTGAAAGCACCGCAAATGGCACAACGTTCAGCGTGAAGAAGGAGGGCAATACAGACGTGCCCTTCTCGATCGCGGAGGCCAGCACTTACAAGCGCTATGGCTATGGGCGCTATGAAGCGATCATGCAGATTGGCAAGGGATCAGGCCTCGTATCTGCTTTCTTCACCTATACCGGCCCCTATTTCGGGGACCCGCATGACGAAGTGGATATCGAGTTTCTGGGTAAGGACACGACCAAGATCCACTTCAACTACTGGCGCAATGGAAAGCGTGGCAAGTTCGCCACCTTCGATCTGCCCTTTGATGCCTCTGAAGGCCCACACCTTTATGCGTTCGAATGGCTGCCGGACCGCATTACCTGGTACGTCGATGGCGTGCCCTATTATGCGAGCGAGCTGAATGACCCCTTCATTCCCAAAACAGCCGGGAAGGTTCATTTCAGTCACTGGACCGGCATTCCCAAGATGCGGGAATGGCATGGCAAGCCTGATTTCGGTACTGAGGCTGTCACGACAGTCAGCTGCTCGTCTTTCACCCCCATGGGCGAAGACAAACGGTCTTGCAGTGATGTCTACAAGGAAAAGAAAAACTCCTGAGCCGCCCTTGCGGAGGCTCAGGAGACAGAAATGTTATTTATCTTTGAGGATTTGCTCACGGGCGATGGGCAGCAATTGCGCCATCTGTTCGCGAATACGCGCATCAGTCCGGTCAATTCCAGCTTCATCAAAATCCTTGCGAACCTTGCGAAACACGTCCTCATCGCCAGCCTCTTCCAAGTCTGCCAGGACAACAGATTTTGCATAGGCCTCAGCGTCAGCACCGCTCAGCCCCATCAGGTCCGCAGCCCAAATGCCAAGCAGCTTGTTGCGGCGTGCCATCACTTTGAACTGGGTTTCCTGATCCAATGCATAGCGTGCCTCTTCTGCGCGCTCGCGATCATCAAATGTGCTCATGAAATGGCCTTTCTGAAAGGTGGTCTTCTTCTGGGTGCATATAGGGGCTGACATGAGGTGTGCGCAATAATTGTTTCTTTGGGCAGATTGGCGTAACAGTCGCGCTTTCTGGGGTTGCTGTTCACGATTCTCGTTACAGGCGAACCAGATCCTTTTGCAGGAGGCCCGGTACGTATGAACAAGAAACGCGTAATCTATGAGGGCAAGGCCAAGATTCTCTATGAAGGCCCGGAACCCGGTACGCTGATCCAGTACTTCAAGGACGATGCGACCGCATTTAACGCAGAAAAACGCGCCGTCCTGGATGGCAAGGGTGTCCTGAACAATCGCATCAGCGAATTCATGATGACGCGCCTTTCCGCCGTAGGTATCCCGACACACTTCATCCGCCGCCTCAATATGCGTGAGCAGCTGATCAAGAAAGTGGACATCATTCCTCTGGAGGTCGTTGTGCGTAACGTTGCCGCTGGCACGCTCTCCAAGCGCCTCGGCATTGAAGAGGGGCAGGTTCTTCCCCGCCCGATGGTCGAATTCTATTATAAGGACGATGCCTTGGGTGATCCGTTGGTCACCGAAGAGCATATCGCTGCGTTCGGGTGGGCCGGTCCGCAGGAATATGATGACCTGATCTCTCTGGCGTTGCGCGTGAATGATTTCATGTCTGGCCTGTTTGCAGCTGTCGGCATTCGCCTTATCGACTTCAAACTTGAGTTTGGCCGCCATTATGATGGTGACAGCGAAGTGCCGCGCATCCTGCTGGCTGACGAGATCAGCCCGGATAGCTGCCGTCTCTGGGATTTTGAGACGGGCAACAAGCTGGACAAGGACCGCTTCCGCCGTGACATGGGCGGTGTGACAGAGGCATATGCCGAAGTCGCACGCCGTTTGGGCATCCTTAAGGAGTCTGGTGAAACGGACAATGTGGTCAGCTTCAACGGGGGCAAATAGCCCCCAATCGCCCTGGGGCAACAACCTGCATACCCGCGCTGCCTGTCTGTTCCAATGACAACGCAATTGGGCTAAACGGAGCCCGACTCAGACTTCGCCAGGAGATCATTTATATGAAGGCCATCGTTCACATCGCACTTAAGAATGGTGTTCTGGACCCTCAGGGCAAAGCCGTTGCGGATACTTTGACGCGCATGGGCTACAAGGAAGTCGAAGCGGCTCGCATTGGCAAGGTCATCGAACTGGACCTTGAAGACGGCCTCTCGAAGGATGCGGCGGATGCCCGGGTCAAGGAAATGTGCGAGAAGCTTCTGGCAAATACTGTGATCGAAAGCTACCGCTACGAACTGGCGGAATAGGCCCCGGCCCTCAAGGCTCATGTCATAGGGGCCGCCACTCTTTCGTATTTCTGAAAGACATTTTGCCAATAAAGCCGCCACTCTCTGACGCAAGACATACAAACTCCAAAAGTGAGCAAGCATTCACTTGCAAGAGTTCCTCGCTAAAGCTATATTGAAGCCAGAGAGATAGGGGAATGCACCATGGCGCGGCAAGCCAGTAAAACCAAAGACACGGCCAAAAAGCCCCGGGCGCGCAATGCACGCCCCAAAATCGAACGCGCTGCCCTCAAGCTCTTCATCCATGAAGGGATTGATGCAGCCACGACACGCGAGATTGCGGAAAAGGCTGGCGTCTCTGAAGGCGCACTTTACCGGCACTACAAAGGCAAGGACGAACTTGCACTGTCCTTGTTCATGGAAACTCACAATCGTCTCGGCGCGATGATGGCTGAGGCGCTTTCCGGTGAAGGCAATCTGGACGAAAAAGTGCTCGCCGCCGTTACAGCCTACTGCGAACTGGCCGATGAGGATTTCCTGCTCTTTTCCTTCCACCTCGTTTCGCTGAACCGCTTTCTGCCCTACGATAAACGCCGCGAGGATGATCCGGTCTCGATCACAGAGAAGATCATCTCCAACCTGATGCAGGAAGGCGTGCTGCCGAAGGGCGACCCAGCGCTCAAAGCCGCCATGGCACTGGGCGTCGTGATGCAGGCCGGACAGAACAAGATCTACAATCGCCTGCCCGGCCCACTCTCCCAGCATGCTGAAGCCATGGCCCGCGCAGTCCTCTGTGTTCTGAAGTCGGAATAGTTCCTTTTCAGGAGAACGACGCCATGCGCGCCATGCTCTTCACAATTGTCTACTATATGCTGTCAGTCCTCTATGTGCTGGTATCTGTCCCGTTCCTTATCCTTCCTGGCCGCGGCCCGGTCAGTGTGATCATCCGCAGCTATACGCGCGCAATGAACTGGAATTTACGCATTGTTGCGGGCATACGCAAAGAGGTGCGCGGCCAGGAAAACCTGCCAGAAGGCGCATTCGTCATCGGCGCCAAACATCAAAGTTGGGGCGATGGATATCTCATCTATCCTGAAGTGAAGAGCCTTTCCTTTGTAACCGGAGACCATCTGGAAAAGTTTCCGCTTGTCGGTGGCATCCTGCGAAAGCTTGGCGCAATTGTCATCGACACATGCGGTGGCGGGGAACGCAAGGCAGCCTCCTTGCGCGAAGGAATGGAAGTCGCCCGCAAGGAAGGTCGCCGTGTCCTGATTTATCCGGAGGGGCACCTCGCCCCGGTCGGCTATTATTTCCGCTATAAACCCGGCATCTGGCACATGGCGCAAGCCATGCAGGTTCCGGTCGTACCTGTTGCCACGAATATCGGCGTCTTCTGGAGCCAACAGGAAAAAGAGAAGCGCCCCGGCAAGGCTGTGATCGAATTTCTTGAGCCAATCCCATACGATCTGCCCAAGGATGAGTTCATGAATCGGCTGACAGAAGTCGTTGAGGCGCGCACTGCGGAACTCGTCGCCGAGGCCACTGGCGCTCCCGTGACACCTGCCATCCTTATCCCGGACCCACCAAAGGGCATGGAAGCCAAACCTACACCAAATAACCTCGCGGCTTATGGCAAGCCCTGAGAAGGTCTAGTCGGCTAGCCGCGCCCCGTAAGCCTCAAAAGCGGCTTCCACCATGACTTGTGCCTCCGCAGCATCCCCATAGCCACTTAGCACAACTTGGTTACCGCCAGCAGGAACCTGCTTATAGGTCAGGAAGAAAGCCTCGATCTGGTCCCGCTGTGCTTCAGGCAGGTCTGAGAGATCACGGACTTCCTTGTAGAATGGGTCAACCTCATCGGACGGCACGGAAATGATTTTGTCGTCAGGGTGTCCCGCATCCGTCATCCGCAGCACGCCGATAGCGCGTACTTCAAGATACGCTCCCGGAATAACAGGCTGTCGTGTCAGTACGAGTGCATCCAGAGGGTCTCCATCGCCCGCCAAAGATGACGGAATTGATCCGTAATTGGCTGGATATCCGACAGGCGCGGACAGGAAGCGGTCGACGCGCACATGGCCGGTCTCTTCATCAATCTCATATTTGGTGAAGCTGCCCGCCGGAATTTCTATAATCGCATAGAAACTGTCTATCTCCACAGGTTGCGGTATCGCAAAGGGATGCACGGGCTCGGCAATTGCCTCCATTGCAGTCAGGGACACTGCCCCCATCAGCAAGCTCATAAGTTTGCTCATCCCAGACCTCCCGTCATTTACCTCTGATCACTTATCGCCCAGAAGCGCCGCACGCCATAGCGCGCACTTTTGTTCAAACCGCATGGCCGCATAGGCTGGGCTGGTGGAGGGAGCCGGCACGATCTGCGCAGATCCAGGAACATGATCACGCGCGAAACGCTCAAAACTCTTTGCCGCCTTGCCACCATTCAAGGCGATGCGCCGAATATTCGGATACTGCGTGAAGAAAGTCGAAAAATCATTTGGCACTTCGGCCTTGATATTGGAATCGAGACTGCCTTCCCGCTGGCAGAACTGAAGCACGTCCCAAACGGCGACGCCTTGCACCTTCAGGGTCTCCACCCGCACCTGATATGGCTTGTCCGGTCCCGCGCCGTACAATTCTCCCATGATGGGCCAGAATGCGTTGCGAGGGTGGGCATAATATTGCCCCGCCTCTAGAGAGGCGATGCCTGGCATGCTTCCAAGAACAAGAATTTCAGCATTAGGGGCCGCGATCGGATCAAAGCTCTGAATGATCATTCGGCCCCTGCTCCGGCCATCAAATGCCTCAGGCGTCTACAACCGGAACAATCGTAACGCTTTCACCGCATCCACAAGCATCTGTCTGGTTTGGGTTCCGGAACACGAACTTCTCATGCAGCGGCGTGACTTCGTAGTCGACTTCGCTGCCCAATAGAAACAAGACGGCCTTTGCATCAATTAGGATGGTTACGCCATTATCCTCAACAACTTCATCCAGGACTTCCGGCTCAGTGGCGTAGTCCATGACATATTCCATGCCCGCGCAGCCGCCATTCTTCACGCCCACGCGCAAATAGCCGGCGCCTTTTTCGTGCATGATCTCCTTAACGCGCTCTGCAGCAGCGTCAGTGAGCATTACGGGCTTGGGTCTCGGTCTTCTGGCCATACTAACTAGATAGGAAGGATCGTGTTCAGGTTCAATTAAAGCATGTTCAGCGCAAGACGCGCTTCATCCGACATGCGGGACGGATCCCACGGCGGATCGAAGGTGAGATGCACCTCGACGTCCTTGATGCCCTCCACAGTGCGCGCAGCCGTCTCCACCCAGCCCGGCATATCGCCCGCCACGGGGCAGCCTGGGGCTGTGAGGGTCATTTCCACGTCCACTTTACGGTCATCATCAATGTCGACCTTGTAGATCAGGCCCAATTCATAGATATCGACCGGGATTTCCGGGTCGAACACCGTCTTGAATGCCTCGATCAGCGCATCAGTGATCCGATTCAGCTCATCCTGCGGAATCGCCGAAGGCGCCGCATCCTCTGAAGCATCGACCATGTCGCGAGATGTCATATCATCTGCCATGGTGCCCTCTATACCAGCATTTCCCGGGCCTTGGCGAGCGCTTCAATGAAAGCGTCCACCTCGGCCTCAGTGTTATAAATTGCGAAACTTGCCCGCGCCGTCGCGCTGACCCCCAGATGCTCCATCAGCGGCTGGGCACAGTGATGGCCTGCACGGATGGCCACTCCATACTGATCCAGGATCTGCGCCAGATCATGGGGATGAGCTCCTTGCAGGCTGAACGTCAGGACAGCGCCCTTGTCTGGTGTCGTACCATGAACCGTGATGCCATTCACGCCGCGCAGTCCCTCATAGGCGCGTTCATAAAGCGCCATCTCGTGCGCTTCGATCTCGACATGATCAAACGCATTGATCCATTTGAGCGCAACGCCAAGACCAATGGCCTCCAGAATTGGCGGTGTGCCGGCTTCGAACTTGTGCGGGGCAGTATTGTAGGTAACACGGTCACGGGTCACGACCTCGATCATCTCTCCGCCGCCCTGATAGGGCCGCGCCCGCTCCAGTGCTTCGTCCGTGCCATACAGCACACCAATGCCGCTGGGGCCGTAGAGCTTGTGGCCGGTCATGACATACCAGTCGACGTCCAGCGCCTGCACATCAACCGGAACATGAACGGCGGCCTGGCTGCCATCGGCCAGTACCTGCGCGCCGGCAGCGTGGGCCAATTCGCAGATCCTGGCCATATCGGTGACCGTGCCCAACACGTTGCTCATATGCGTGATGGCAACCATACGGGTCTTTGGCCCAATGGCTTCGGCCAACTCTTCCATATTGAGCGAGCCATCCTCATGAAGGCCAACCCATTTCAAGACCGCACCATGGCGCTCACGCAGGAAATGCCACGGGATAATGTTAGAGTGATGCTCCATTATGGAGAGCACAATCTCGTCACCGGGTTGAATCTCGCCCCCCAGGGCAGAAGCAACAAGGTTGATGCCCTCTGTCGAACCCTTGGTGAAAACAATATTATCCGTAGACACCGCATTCAAATAAGCACGCGACGTCTCGCGAGCTGCCTCATAGGCTTCTGTGGTTTCATTGGACAACGTGTGGATGCCCCGGTGAACATTTGCGTAGGCCGTGCGGCACTGATTGGCGATTGCATCAATCACGGCATTCGGCTTCTGGGCACTGGCAGCATTGTCCAGATAGACCAGAGGCTTGCCGTTCACCTCACGCGACAGAATCGGAAATTCTGCTCGAATGGCATCTATGTCCAGCGCCCTACTCATGACTGTGCCAACCAGTTACTGGCTTCATGGCGCAGGATGTCTTTAAGATCACCAGCCGTTTCCAAAGCTTCGGCAATGAAGGCTTCTGTCAGCAAAGCACGCGCCGTGCGTTCCGGAATGCCGCGCTGACGCATGTAGAACAGCTGGTCCCCATCCAGCGCACCGCACGTATTGCCGTGCGCGCATTCGACATCGTCAGCATAGATCTCAAGCTCTGGCTTGGCGAACACAACTGCGCCTTCTTCCAGAAGCAAGGCTTTATGCTGCATGTCGGCATCGGTGTACTGCCCGGCCGTACGGGGCACATGGAACTTGCCCTGAAAAACACCTGTGCCGCCATCGAGTACAGCACCCTTGGTCATCTGCCGTGTGACACAAGACTGTGCACCATGGCGCACATGCGTGGTAATATCTGCATGCAAACCTTTTCCAACCAGATAGGCTGCATTCATCGTCGCTTTAGCGTCGGCTTCCTTGTGGACAAGGCGTGTTTCCAGACGGGCCAGCTTTGCCCCGAAAGCCAGACTGGTCTGAGTATATTCGGACTCGCCTTCCAGCTGGACAAGCGCCGTCGCTGCCATCGTCTCCTTGTCCGCACCACGCTGATAAACCGTCCGGTTCATCTTCGCATCACCCTGAAGACTGTATTCGAAGACAGATGAAAGGAAGCCTGCGCCACCAAGGTAACTTTCCGAGACCGTCAACTCAGCGCCCGGACGCACAACAATCGTCACGCGGGCGAAACTCGCTTCACCTTCGCCACCGAACGCGAAATGAAGACGAGGCAAATCTGTCGCCGTCACTTCAATCATCAGCGTACCTGGACGAGTCTTGGAGCCGGCGAGCGCTGCTGCGAGCGCACCAAGCGGCACATCTTCAGCGGACCCAAGCGCTTGCGGTTCAGGCTTCACAAACAGATGGATGCCTTCCGGCAAGTCCTTGGGATATTCAAAACCATCTGGCGAGAACCGGAAGCACAATGCTTCATCAGATGCCAACGGGTCACACGCACTCTGGCTGCCTGGACGATCAAGTGCGCCGAGCGCGGCTTTGAAATCCGTCCACTTCCAGGCTTCCATGCGGCGGGTAGGCAGACCGGTCTGCGCGAACGCCTGGAACAGCCGCTCACGGCGCGGATCCTCAGGCTGCATGCCATAACGGGCAATCAGCTCAAGCTCTGCAGTATTCGGGTTAGAAATGAGAGCGCGGAGAGCTGTGGTCACACCACTTCTCCCAGCACTCCATCATAACCTTCCTTTTCCAGACGATGGGCCAGCTCAGGGCCACCCGTCGCGATAATACGGCCCTTGGCCAGCACGTGCACCTTGTCCGGCTTGATATGGTCCAGCAGGCGCTGATAGTGCGTGATCACCAGCATGCCGCGATCGGGCGAACGCATAGCGTTCACGCCGTCGGATACGGTTTTCAGGGCATCTATATCAAGGCCGGAATCGGTCTCGTCCAGGATCAGAAATTTCGGCTCCAGCATCATCATCTGATAGATTTCAAGCCGCTTCTTCTCTCCGCCGGAAAACCCGACATTCAGCGGTCGCTTGAGCATCTCGGCGTCCAGTTTCAGCTTTTGCCCCAACTCGCGGGACTTTTTGATGAAATCCGGTGCGGAAATCTCGTCTTCGCCGCGCGCCTTACGCTGCGCATTCATGGCCGCGCGCACAAAGGTCATCACGGGTACGCCCGGAATCTCTACAGGATACTGGAAGGACAGGAACAGGCCCTTCGCGGCCCGCTCTTCCGGATCCATGTCCAGAATGTCTTCGCCGTTCAGAGTGGCGCTTCCCCCGGTCACCTCATAGCCATCGCGGCCGGTCAACACATAGGACAGGGTCGATTTGCCGGCACCATTGGGTCCCATAATGGCATGGACTTCCCCAGCAGGCACTTCCAGGTCGAGACCATTGATAATGGTTTTGGCCTCGTCTTCTTCGCCGACAGTCGCGGTCAGATTCTCAATCTTCAACATGGTGCGCATGTAAGCGGGCATGAGGCCCGGGAAAAGCCCCTGATGCAGGAAAAGGTGGTTTAGGTGGACGCTGAGCGCCGCTTCAAGCGTCGCGCTGGGCCAGCATGTCGGATTCGCGGACTGACAGGGTTTCTGTCCACAGGGTCAAACGAGTGCATAGGCCGACCATATCCAGCTCAACCTTCAGGATACCGTCTGCGCGCCACGGCTCATCCAGGGCACTGATTGTGCCCCCTTCAGACCAGTGCGCCCAGCCATCACCAATCCGCTCGATCTCGAAGACACTACGCTCCACGCGGCACCACTGCGCCTCATATTCGCGACAAATCGCGTCCCGGCCCTCAATGGCACGATCAAAAGGGCTTTTGAGGAAGTGCGCGGAAGTGGAGAACACTTTCGCCAGCTGATCGGAGTCCTGGGCCTCAACAGCCCGGGAATAGGCGTTGACCCATGTCTGGAACGCGTCCGGATCAGCCAACACTGCCCTCCAGGCTGACCTTGAGAAGGCTCTGGGCTTCCACGGCGAACTCCATGGGCAGCTCCTGCAAAACCTCACGGACAAAGCCGTTCACGAGCAGGGCAACCGCCTCTTCCTCTCCAATGCCGCGCTGGCGGACATAGAAGAGCTGGTCGTCAGACAGCTTGGTGGTCGTGGCTTCATGCTCCAGCTGGGCATCGGCCCGGCGGTTCTCGACATAGGGCACTGTATGCGCGCCGCAGCGGTCACCGATCAGCAAACTGTCGCACTGGGTGAAGTTCCGGGCCTTGTCGGCCTTTTTGTTCACAGAAACGAGGCCGCGATACGTGTTGTTGGATTTGCCCGCCGAGATACCCTTGGAAATGATCCGGCTGCGCGTGCGCTTGCCAAGGTGGATCATCTTTGTGCCGGTATCGGCCTGCTGGCGACCATTGGTGACGGCGATGGAGTAGAACTCACCGACACTGTCATCCCCGCGCAGAATGCAGGACGGGTATTTCCATGTCACAGCCGAGCCCGTCTCGACCTGCGTCCAGCTGATCTTGGAACGATCCCCGCGGCAATCACCACGCTTGGTCACGAAATTGTAGATGCCGCCCTTGCCATCTTCATCGCCAGGCCACCAGTTCTGGACCGTGGAATACTTAATCTCGGCATCTTCCAGCGCGACCAGCTCCACCACAGCGGCGTGTAGTTGGTTCTCGTCGCGCATCGGCGCCGTACAGCCTTCCAGATAAGAGACATAAGCCCCCTCGTCGCACACGATCAGCGTGCGCTCGAACTGGCCAGTATTCTCGGCATTCATGCGGAAATAGGTCGACAGCTCCATCGGGCAGCGCACGCCTTTGGGCACGTAGACAAACGTCCCGTCAGAGAAAACCGCGCTGTTCAGCGTCGCGAAGAAATTGTCGGATTGCGGCACCACAGTGCCCAGATACTTCTTCACCAGATCTGGATATTCATGCACGGCTTCGGAAATCGACATGAAAATTACACCAGCCTTTTCCAGTTCCTTCCGGAAGGTGGTCGCGACCGATACGGAATCGAACACGGCATCGACGGCAACGCGCGGCGTCTCGCGAGCTGTCGCGGCCGTTTCGGCCGCCCCCTCGACGCCCAGCAGAACCTCAGCCTCACGAAGCGGGATGCCCAGCTTCTCATAGGTTTCGAGGATTTCCTTGGGCACGTCATCAATCGATTCATACTTCGCGCCGGTTTTAGGGGCCGCGTAGTAATAATAGTCCTGATAGTTGATCTTGGGATAGCGAACCATCGCCCAGGTCGGCTCTTCCATCGTCAGCCAGCGCTTGTAAGCGGCCAGGCGCCATTCGAGCAGCCATTCAGGCTCGTTCTTCTTGGCCGAAATGAAACGGATCGTGTCTTCGGACAGGCCCTTGGGCGCCATGTCCATTTCAATGTCCGTTGAGAAGCCTGCTGAATAGTTTTCGGACTGCAAGCGCTTTGCCGCCTCGACGGTGCCCGCGTCAATGCTGTCCTTCACCTTCACATCGGTGCAGTCGTCTTCGTGTTCGTCGATGCCGCCGCAGCAATCCATATCCAGTCTTTCTTCTCAATCGGGTCTGGGAGTAATCTCCCGGCAACCAGGTCAGGCTTTTTCCTTTAGCACTGTGCGTTTGGCCGCCTGTAACCACGCATCCGCCACGCCTTTAAAGTCTTCCGGCGTGCTATTCCATCCAAAGCTGGTGCGGATTGCAGATTCCGCAAGGGCATCAGATGCGCCCATAGCCAGCAATACGAGCGAGCGCTTCACCTTTCCAGATGAACATGCAGACCCGGCTGAGATGCACACGCCTGCCAGATCCATCGCCATAACCTGCGTTTCGGCTGCAAACCCCGGCAGAGCGAAATTGGACGTACCAGACAGACGATCTGCGCCCTTGCCCATGATTGTCACGCCTGCCTGTTCTTCCAGTAGGCACTCCATCTCGTCACGATATGTCGATAGTTTAGCATATTTTGGCATGTCGCGCAGGGACGCTTCGATTGCAGCATGAAATCCGGCAAACGCCGCTACGTTTTCCGTGCCTGAGCGCAGGCCGCGCTCCTGACCGCCGCCCTGCTGAACCGCCTTCAAGGGCGCGCCTGCCCGGTGCCACAAGGCGCCCGCGCCCTGCGGCCCGCCAATCTTGTGCGCTGACAGGGTGAGATAATCGACGCCCAGCATGGCCACATTGACCGGAATCTTGCCGAGCCCCTGAACTGCATCACACACAGTCAGTCCTTCGGCCTCGCGCACCAGGGCCGCTGCCTCAGCCACTGGCTGGATCACGCCTGTCTCATTATTCGCCAGCATCAGGCACAGGACCGGAACGCCCTTGGCCTCATGGTCCCAAGCCGAGAGCCGCACGGCGAGGTCCTCAAGATCAATCTTGCCCTCCGGCGTGACATAAGCCGTCTCAACACGTGCGCCCGAGAATGCGGCAGGCTTTGCAATCGCCTCATGCTCAATTGCGGACACCAGAAAGGTGCATTCGCCTTCCAAAGCCGCCACAATGCCATGAATGGCAAGATTGTCAGCTTCCGTACCGCCACTAGTCAGCACCACGTCCTCGGCGCGGCTGCCAATGGCCCCGCCAATGGCCGAACGTGCTTTTTCCAATACAGCGCGCGCCGCCCGTCCGGATGCATGAACAGATGACGGGTTGGTTGCCCCCATGTCCCAAACAGCCTGCATCGCATCGCTGGCTTCGGGCCTCAGGGGAGAGGTTGCATTGTGGTCTGCGTAAATCATCTAATGAATATACGTACTTCCGGCGTTTTTTGCAGGTGCAGAAAAATTTGCTTTTCACACACCAAATGGCTTATGACCGCGCCCTTCCCCCGTGACCAGCGAGTATAACATGGCAGAACTCATAATTCCTGGCCCACAGGGCCGCATTGAAGCACGTTACACTGAGCCGCCTTATGAAGGTGCGCCCATTGCTCTCATCCTGCATCCTCACCCGAAAGCAGGCGGTACCATGCAGGATCCGATCACGATCATGCTGTATCAGATGTTCGAGAGACACGGCTTCGGCGTCCTGAGGTACAATTCCCGCGGCGTCGGTCGCAGCCAGGGTCAATACGACCAAGGCGTCGGTGAGCTGGAAGACGCTGCCTATGTGCTCGATTATGTCGAGAACCTGTCGGAAAGCCCGCGCTTCGTATGGTGTGCAGGCTACAGCTTCGGTGCATGGATCACACTTCAGCTGCTGATGCGCCGCCCGGAGATTGACGGCTTCCTCGCAGTCTCCCCTCCGGCCAACCATTACGACCTGTCATTCCTGGCACCCTGCCCGGCGTCTGGTCTGATCGTCTCCGGTGACTCCGATTCGATCTCTTCCCCTGAAGACGTAGAACGCGCGCTGACCAAGGTTCGCGTCCAGAAGGGTGAACAGATTGATCGCGCCCGCATCAAAGGCGCCAACCACTTCTATCAGGACAAGCGCGAAGAGCTGATCGGCCTTTGCGAGGAGTATCTTCTGCAACGCCTCGCCGATGCCGAAGAAAAGCTGCGCCTGGAAGCTGAAAAAGACTAATCCAGAAATTTGCCGCCTGTCAGCGGGCCCGGAACGCCTGTCGTATCCGGCCAGCTGATGGGCAGGCCCTTTGCAGTTCGCATTGCCAGATAGGCAAACGCCTCCGCCTCAATTGAGTCCCCACGCCAGCCAACCTCTTCCGCCGTCAGGACGGGACAACTCACAGCGTCGCGCAGGGCTGCCATCATGGTTGGATTATGACGTCCACCCCCGCAGGCAATGACGCGACGGGGATATTCGGCCAGTTGCGAGAGCCCCGCGGCAACGGCGCGGGCCGAGAATTGCGTCAGCGTCGCCGCGCCATCTTCCAGAGACAGGCCACGCACCATTTCAGCACTGAAATCATACCGGTCCAGAGACTTTGGAGGCGGCTGGCGGAACCAATCACGCTGAAACAGGCCCGCAAGCAATGCTTCATCGGCCTGACCTGCCGCAGCGAGCCTGCCATCGACATCATGCGTGCCCTGTCCGTGGGCTTCTATCCATTCATCGACCGGGCCGTTGGCTGGTCCGGTATCGAAGGCCACCAATGCCCCACCTGACATGCGCGCGGTAATGTTAGCGACGCCCCCCAGATTCAGTACACAGGCTGTTTCATCCCCGAGCCGACGCAAGAGCGCGGCATGATAGGCTGGTGCCAAGGGCGCGCCTTGCCCGCCCTGGGAAACATCATGAGTCCTGAAGTCATAGGCGAGCGGCACACCGAGCGCGCGACGCATCGCAGGACCATCAATCAACTGAAGCGTTTGCCCCTTCCGGCCATCTTTGGGTGCCAGATGCAACACCGTCTGGCCGTGCACCCCGGCGAGAACCGGCTGGGTGCCACTCCATGCCTCCAGAAGCATCTGCCAAGTCGCCTGATGGGTTGAAGTGATCACATCTCGCGCCTGCGCGAACAAGGCTTCAGGCGCCTCGCCCTCCCAGTTCCAGGCGCGGGCCGCCTTGGTCGCGTGCTGCAGAATCCGGCGCTCTTCCGGCAAATATTTGCGCTCCGCTGTTGCGCCGAAATCCAGCACGCTCTCGCCATCTGTCAGGATCAAGGCGGCATCCACGGCATCAAGGGACGTGCCGGACATGAAGCCCGCGACCCATTGGGGTTCAGATTTTTCACTCACAGAGTTCAAGATCGCTTCTTTCCATGGTACGCGCGGCTTCCTCACGGAGACACGAGAAAATGAGCGAATACAAGTCGGAATTCCTGAAGACCCTGTCAGAGCGGGGTTACATCAAGCAAGTCACGCATCCAAAGGAACTGGATGCGTATTGCCGCGAGGGGACTCCGATCGGCTATATCGGCTTCGACGCGACGGCGGACAGCCTTCACGTCGGCTCGTTGTTGCAGATCATGATGCTACGCCAGCTGCAAAAGGCTGGCGGCAAGCCGATCGTCTTGATGGGCGGCGGCACCACGAAAGTGGGTGACCCGACCGACAAGGAAAAGTCCCGGCCCCTGCTCACCAATGAGCAGATCGAAGCGAACATTGCCGGCATCAAGAAAGCGTTCGAGCCCTTCCTGAAATTCGGGGACGGCCCAACAGACGCCATCATGGTCAATAATGACGACTGGCTCAGCAAGCTCGGTTATATCGACATGCTACGCGAAGTTGGTGTGCATTTCACCATCAACACAATGGTGAAGCAGGATACGGTCGCCCGCCGCCTCGCGGCTGAGCAGCCCTACACGTTTCTCGAATTCAACTATTTGCTGATGCAGTCCTATGACTTTCTTGAACTGTTCCGTAGACAGAATTGCCGCCTGCAGTTTGGCGGGTCAGACCAATGGGGCAATATCGTTGGCGGTGTGGACCTGGTCCACAAGGCCGATGGCGGCGAAGTGTACGGTCTCACCGCGCACCTCATCACCACGGCGTCGGGTGCCAAGATGGGCAAGACAGCGGACGGCGCTGTCTGGCTGAACGCTGACCGCAAGAGTCCGTATGAATACTGGCAATTCTGGCGCAATACAGAGGACGCTGACGTAGGCCGCTTCCTTCGCCTGTTTACCGAATTGCCGCTGGAAGAGATCGCTCGCCTAGAAACGCTTGAAGGCGCTGAGATCAATCAGGCGAAAATCACACTGGCCAATGAGGCGACAACGCTGCTGCATGGCGAGGCCGCCGCGAAGGAAGCCGAAGCTGCCGCTGCCGCCGTCTTCGCGCAAGGAGGTTCAGCCGAGGCCCTGCCCACCGTCGAAGTGGCCAGAGCAGAGATTGAAGGCGGAATGCTGGTCGCAGCGGCATTCATGGCAGCTGGCCTGACCGATTCCAATGGCGAAGCCCGCAGGCTGATCAAGCAAGGCGCCGCCAAAGTCAACGATGTTCAGGTTAAAGACCAGAATGCCGCTTTGTCAGCTGATAATATTATCGACGGCACGATCAAGCTGTCAGCCGGCAAGAAGCGCCACGCCCTGGTGAAAGCCGTCTAGAATTCCTCTTCAGGAATAGGGGGCAGTTCTGACGGGATCGGCTCGTCCTCGGGCCGTGGCTTGGCCTCAGGAATGGATGTATCCGCCGGGTTTTCAAACACTCGGCGGATCACCCCAGGCGCCAGGGCGGATAGCGGGTTCACGGACACGTTCGCCTTCTCAAGGCTTCCCCGAACACTGTAGGTCAGCGAGAAGACACCTTCGCCATCACGGCCAACGACAAGGTCGCCGATGATCGGAATGCTGCCCAGCGCGGAATTCATTCCGAAGCTTGGCACAAGCACGCCATCTACGCTGATCTCATTCGTCTTGGACTCAAGAAATCCGTTCACGGTCAGTCCCAGCGCGGGGCCCTGCGCCTTGCCGCCCGTCACAACATAGCGGTCTGCTGCTAGCGTCAGCGGAATATCAATCCGTGAGAAGAGCACGCCCTCCCCGCCAAGGGTATCTGCCAGCCCCCGCAAGGATGCCAACGAAAGTATCTGAGTTAGCACAGGGGCATTCTGCACACGTCCATTTATGATCGCAATATCAAACTTGGAGGCCTGCCCCTTAGGTGCCAGCCTGCCCTCCACTTCCAGCTTGCCGCCTTCCAGAAAGTCCAGGCCGAGGAATGCGCTGGCCAGAAAGCCTGCATCACCACTGACAACACGAATGTCTGTGCCATCCGTTCCTGTGCCGTCAAGCTTCACCTCAAATGGAGAGCCGTCATCGGTCGCACCATTGGCGGCAAAGCGCTGCATCCCCGCAGATGTGGAGTACCACGACGCGGTTGCCCCGCGAACGTTCAGGCCCGGCCCCAGTGTGAGCGTATCAAGCTTGGCATTTACTCGCAGCGGCGTCCCATTATCGGAATCGGCATTCTCAATCGCCCCCAGACCCGGCAACGCGCCGGAAAGATCCAGATACGTCCCCTCAAGACCAACGACGAGGTTGCCGTCCTCCCCCCTGCGTACATCTCCCTTCACATCAGCCGTGTCAGCGAGATATGCCCGGCGAACTTGAGCGGAAATAATGCGGGAATCCTTGCCGAGCGCAAATGTGCCGTCAAGATACGCCTCGGCACTGGTGAACAATACGTCAGAAGAGAAGCCATCATCCTTGTTCGAATAAACGACCGAAACTTTGCCACTATCTCCCGCAGGCTTGATCCAGCCCAGCTCGGAAAGATCAATACGCGCTTCAGTGAGGTCTGCAGAGACCGTCGCGAGAGAAACGGACTCATCCTGGATGGAGGCCTGGACCTCCGTCGGCACTTCTCCCGTAAGATATGCCCTGCCCGGCAATCCAAACCGGTTCAATACATCAGCCGTAATGATTGCGCTCGCGGATAGCGCTGAGGGTTGATCATCATCACCGAACCCGTCGCGCCAAGTATATTGCACCGGCGCAGGACCGAGTTCCCCAAAGCCTGAAATCATGATCCCGTCTTGATCAACATTAATCTTCGAAGACGCCTTTTTCAGGTTCAAGCCTAAAGCGGCATTCATCAGGCCCCCATTCTCCAAAGTCCCGATGGCAGAGAATTGGACATCTTCATACGGAACATCATCTAGCGCCGGACGAAACATTTCGAATGTCATTTCGGCATCACCACTGAGACGCTCTGCATCAAAGTCCAGTTTCAGACGCGACTCATTGAGAATACGAATAATATTCTGGACAGGACCCTGGCCCTTGGCAAACACACGGAAGTCTTCGCCTTTTGGATTGAAGGCCGGAAAATCAACCAGAGCCTCACCGACATCCCACCCCCCATAGTCGGCAGAATCGACCGTTACCCGAAAGCTGTTGCCTGTTAGGCGACCTTTGCCTGTCGCATTCTTCACAGCGGGCAAGTCATCCAGAAAGCGCACTTGCGCGCCGGTGACATTAAAGGTGAGGTTAAGGTCTTCGTCCCTCAGAAAACCTTTTGCAAAGCTGTCCCGCTTGAGTTCCAGACGTCCAGCAAGGCCGGAAACTTCTGCTGCTTCGATGCGCTGCATGGTAAAATTCCGCGCGCCAGTTCCCAAACCGACAGGCCAAAAGGCCAGAACGGTGTCCTTGGTTACGCCACCTTCGCTTTCCAATTCGATGGTGCCAAGAATGGGGGGCTGTTGATCTATCTTGTCCTTTGTGAGCGCCAGGTTCAGGTCCGCCTTGAAGACCGTATCGCCATAGCTGAAGGTCGCGTGCGTATTCTCGATGCGTCGCTCAGGCAGATCTATACTTCCCTTTGCGCTAACGACTCCAAGTCGTAGGGCGCTTTCGAAGCCGGGAGTCAGATCGAGCACTAAATCCTTGCTCTCCATCTGGAAAGGCCTTGGTCCCGTGCCCTTCAAAGCATTGCTCAGTGTAAGGGCAAGCTCGCCTGAAATCGGGCCTGCTCTGGTACTTGTCCCCACAAGGTCCAACTGGTCTTCTCCGGCCTTGTAAGTGAGTGTGATGTCCAGATCGGAAACTTCCCGCGCTTCTCCAGCAAAAGGAAGTTTGCCTTCAGCCAGCTGCGCTTTGAGAGAAACCTCCTCCACACCGGCACTGGCCGATGTGTCGAATTCTACCGAAACATTCGCAGGCAGGCCGCTCAGGTTTTCTCCGCCGACACCAAAGCGGCTGGCAAGGTCAGCCAAAGGCCAGTCCGCCACAGCAAACTCGGCAGACATGCGTTGACTGCGATCGCTTGTGCGGATGTCCATGGCAAGACCGCCTGGTAAGCCTTCTCCAACGCCGCTACCGGAAACAGACAGGCTGAAGCCATCTTCATCACGCGACATAAGACCCCGGGAATCGATCAGCTGCATGATTGGCGTGCCCTCGGCATCCTTCACGCGGATTTCGAAATTCTCGAAAGACACACGTTCCAGGCTGAACTCTTCCTGCGCCTGCTGAACGGCTGTCAGCACTTGCGGCAAGACAGTGTTTGCCCGGTCCAGCCATTCGGAAGGATTTTGCGGCAGTGTGCCTTCCGGCAGTTCTGGCAAGGGATCTCCGCCCATGCGCCATGTTCCGTCAGCTTTCTGCTCGACATCGACCCAGCCGTCCTGCATCACGAGCCCGAGAACTTCGACATCTCCGAAAACGAGTGCAGACCCCGCCAGAACGATCCTGGCGTGCTTTGCTTCTGCAGTAACATTGCCCTCATCATCTATCAGGCTAAGGCCGTTGCCAGTCACCAGAACCCGCCGATCTTTGGTAGACCACTCCAGATAGACATCATCCAACGTAACAGGCCTGCCATTCCTGGCGCTGGAAAGGGCTTTCTCGATATCATCCCGGAAGATCTCCAGTTTGATTGGGCCACTAGAGAGACGGAAGACCAGTATTCCCGCCAGAACGATCGCCAGAAGAATCAAGCCGCCCAGAATTTCGAGAATGATGAGTGAGGCTTTCTTGCGAACCAAATGTCGGCTCCGGTTTGGTGTGGAAGGTTACTTGAACCCCGAACAACGGCTTAATAGCGATATATGCAACTGACTCTAAGCGCACCATAGGAGGAATACATGGCAGATACACTCGAAGTGGGCCAAAAGGCTCCGGACTTCTCCATGCCGTCCACATCAGGCCCGGTTAAGTTGAAGGACTTCACAAGCAATTATCTGGTTTTGTACTTCTACCCGAAAGACAACACCCCCGGCTGTACAAATGAAGCGAAAGACTTCACTGCCCTCGCAGACACATTTGAGGCGAAGGGCGCAAAAATTGTAGGCGTCTCTCGCGATAGTCTCAAAAAGCATGAAAATTTTGCTGCGAAGCACGACCTTAAAGTCATCTTGGCCAGCGATGAAAGCGGTGAAGTCACCGAAACCTATGGCACTTGGGTTGAGAAGAAATTGTATGGACGTACTTATATGGGAATCGCCCGCGAGACATTCCTTATCGATCCGAAGGGAACAATCATTAAAGTTTGGAAAAAAGTCCGCGTGAAAGGCCACGCAGAGGACGTTTTAAGCTCGATACCAGAGTGATCAATTCGTATTGAATATAAGGTCTAAGGCGAAATAATTTAATATTAATGGGAGGTTTACCCTATGAGGCGAAAATTAGCATAAATTATGCTCCCTAG
The DNA here is from genome assembly GCF_000682675.1 of Hyphomonas pacifica. Lineage (GTDB taxonomy): Bacteria > Pseudomonadota > Alphaproteobacteria > Caulobacterales > Hyphomonadaceae > Hyphomonas > Hyphomonas pacifica. The sequence goes on from NZ_AWFA01000010.1 coordinate 46,399, forward strand.
GGGTTTCGTCTCGAAGTGATTAAGGTATGTATATTGGCAACGGGTTTGGGAACTTGCTGTAAGGACTGTTGCAGTAGGCGGTGTGATTTCAGTCGACGGGTGGCGTGAATGGCGAAATGGAGTGCGAACCTCAAGGCGACGTTCGATCGCGCATTTCCGGAACGGCAGATATATCATCGTAGTGGCGGCACAGTCCGTTACATTTCCATTTCTCCTTGGCAGCAGGCCATTTTTGCACTGGGTGCAGCGGCCGTTGCCGGATGGACAATCTTCCTGACAGGTTCCTTCGCACTGGGCGGCTCATCTGGCGCACTGACAGGCAATCCGGATGATCGCGAACTGGCAAAGTATGAGCGTTGGGTGCAGGAACTGCGCGCCAAGGATGCGCTGTCCCGATCTCTGCTGGAAGAGCGAACCGATGCCTTTCAAAAAGAAACTGCCGAATGGGAAGATCGCCAGAAAGCTCTGGAAGATCTGTTCGAACAACTCAAAGGCGAAGAAGACCTGGAAGTCTCCGCTCTGAAGGGTGATGGCGCAAATCTTCTCGTCCAGGCATCCATTGAGGAAGCTGATACACGCCAGTCCCGCGACAGTTTCCGGATCACAGCCTCCTTGGATACCAGCGGAACACGCGTCAGTGTCCGCAACCTGAAATACAATCAAGAGCGTATGCTAAACGAAGCAGAAGAGATGGCCATTGACCGCGCAGAGCGTGCGCGCAGTGTTATCCAGCTGACTTCCGTTGGCAGTGACCGTATCCTCTCAGGCACGGAAATGGGCGGACCGCTTGTTTCCATGGCCAATCTGACTTCCGGCGCAAATGGCGTTTCCGATCAAAGCGCCGCCTTCTATCAGCGACTTGCCGAAACGCAGGCGCGTGTCGCTGAAATGCAGTATTATGAGCAAATTCTTGAAAGTCTGCCGATCAATCGGCCAGTCGGTGTGCCATACCGTCTGACCAGTGATTATGGCGTTCGGGTCGATCCTTTTACCAAGCGTCCCGGCTGGCATAATGGCCTTGATCTGGCAGCTTACCGTAACGCACCCATCGTGGCTTCAGGGCCGGGTGTTGTGAGCTATGCTGGGGCACGCTCAGGGTACGGGCGGTTGGTGGAAATTGACCATGGACATGGTTTCAAGTCCCGCTATGGCCACCTGCGCTCCATTACGGTAAAAAAAGGGGACATCGTCAACGTCGGTGACCTTGTGGGGAAGATGGGCACGACTGGGCGAAGCACCGGCGACCACCTTCATTTCGAAGTGTGGTTCAACGGCAAACCATATGATCCTATTAAATTCTTGAAAGCAGGCCGTCATGTTCACCAAAAGCAATAAATCCTCAGCCTCGACCCCACCGCAGGCCGAACCCATGAAAGCTGCTCCCACGCAGGAAGCCATTCGCGGTGCTTCCTCGAAACCCGCAGCCCGCGCGGCCTCCATCATTTGCGCCGACATGAAAATCAATGGCTCAGTCAGCTCTGAAGGCGCGCTTCAGATCGACGGCGTTGTCGATGGCGATGTTACCGCGACCGACATCACGATCGGTGCGAGCGGTCACATTACCGGCGAAGTGAAAGCCGAAGTGGTCAAAGTGAAAGGCCGCATCAAGGGCTCCATTCGCGCCCGCAAGGTCGAGCTGGAAACCGGCGCACATGTCAAAGGCGACATCGTTCACTCTTCTCTGCAGATTCAGTCCAATGCTGTATTTGAAGGTCAGGTAAAGCACGCAGAAGATCCGCTTAAAGACGCAGCCCCTCGCGCAGCAGCCGAAAACAGACCATCCGCCAGCGTTACGCCGCCAGCCGCGAATGCGAATTTCGGCATCTCGCCGAACGCATCCTGATTCATTCCCCAACCGGAAATACTGGCAGCGGCTTCTCCGGAGGCCGCTGTTTTTCTATTCAGAACAAACACTTGCATGCCCGTGCCCTTGCGACACTTGCAATGGCTGGCTAGGGTCCACCTCAAACAGAAACAAGTTTGAGGTGTGTCATGCGTGGCTGGTTATTTGCTATTTGCCTTGTTGTCTCTTCCGGGGCGGCCTTTGCCCAAGAAGCTCCAAAAGACGACAAAAAAACTGCGGAGATTCCGGACCCAAGCACTTTTGCCTCGGATCACACCCTTCGTCTCAAGGAAACAACGATCAAATACAAGACTGTCGCGAGCGAGACCTATCTGCGCGACGAGAAGGATGAGCCAATGGCCTCCATCTTCTCCGTCTCTTACGTACGCGATGGATTAAACGATGCTACGCAGCGCCCCGTCACCTTCGTGTTCAATGGCGGCCCAGGCTCTGCATCGCTTTGGCTGCACATGGGGGCCTTTGGCCCGAAACAAGTTATCACCCCGTCTGATGCCGAAGGGGTTGGCGCACCGCCCTATACGATCCGCGACAACCAGAATTCCCTGCTCGACGTAACAGACCTCGTTTTCATTGATCCTGTGGGCACCGGCTATTCCCGCCCGCTCGGCGATACCGAAGGCAAGGAGTTCTACGGCGTCAATGAAGACGCAGAGAGCATTGCCGAATTCATCCGCCTCTGGCTGACCGAGAATGGTCGCTGGAACAGCCCGAAATTTCTTGCCGGCGAAAGCTATGGCACAACACGCGCCGCGGCACTGACGGAAAAGTTGCAAGGCGGTTGGAATGGCATTGGCCTGAATGGCGTTATCCTGATCTCCGCGATCCTGGACTTCCAGACTGCGCGTTTCGCGCCAGGCAATGACACTGCTCACCTCTCCTTCTTCCCGACAGAAGCTGCCATCGCCTGGTATCACGGCAAGGCCGACAAGGCGAAATGGAACAATGATTTTGCCGCCTTCGTCATCGATGCGCGTACCTATGCCATTGAGACGCTGGCCCCTGCCCTGATCCGCGGCTCCACTCTATCCGATGCAGAGGAAACTCAAATCGCCAATGAGATGAGCGCCTATCTTGGTGTCTCGGCTGAGTGGATCAAGCTGGCCAATCTGCGTGTGGACCCAACACGTTTTCGCAAGGAATTGCTGCGCCGCGAAGGCTACACGGTTGGTCGCTTCGACGGACGCTACAAAGGCATTGACAGTGAAGGCACCAGCGACATGCCGGAAAACGATCCATCCGGATACGGAATGGATGTCGCCTATGTGGCTGCCATCAATGACTATCTGACGAGAGAGCTGAAAGTTGATTTCACTCGGCCTTACAAGGTTCTGACCGGAGAGCCAGGGTCCCAGTGGAACTGGGATATGAATAATCGTGGCTGGCCATCCTATGTGAATGTCACGCCATGGCTGGGCAAAGGTATGCGGGAAAATCCTGATCTGAAGGTTCTGCTGGCTTCAGGCTGGTATGATCTGGCCACGCCATTCTTTGGCGCAGAAATGTCCCTCTACAAGAATGGCGTAGTACTGGACCGTGTGCAGTTCGACTATTACGATGCGGGCCACATGATGTATCTGAAGGAAAAGGATGGTGAGAAGCTGTCCCAGGATGTGCGCGACTTTATCGAAGCCGCGCACTGATAAGTCCTAGACCGCCTTGCGAACGAGGGCCGTATTCATGCGCGCGCCCTCGACAATCACGGCTTCACCTTCGCTGATGGTGGAGCCGTCTGACGTCTCTGCCCCCCAGACAGTATCGCCGATCTTGATGCGGCCGCTACCGGCTGCAGAAAAGTCAGAGGTTGCAATGCCGCGCTGGCCAACCAGGCTGGCCATACGCTTATTGAGTGTGGGGTGTTCTTCCCCTGTGTTACGCATGCCCGAGAGAACAGTGCGGCCCAAGATAACAAGCGCGAACGCCACTATGCCGAACACAATAAGCTGGCCCTGCCAGGCCGACAGGCTGTCCGGTGCGAAATAGGCAAAGGCGGCCGTCAGCCAGGCTGCGATGGAGACCATCAGCAGGTCGAATGTACCGGTCATCATCTCGATACCAAACAACAGTAGACCAATCGCAAGCCAGTGCCAGAATGTCAGCTCAGTGAAGATCTGTTCCATGCGTCAGTCCTCCTTCTTCTTAGCGTCCGTCAGTCCCTTTATGCCTTCAATTGTGCCAATGATGCTGGAGAACTCCGCCGGAATGATGACCGTCTTCTGCTGGTTGGAGGACGCCAGTTTCTCAAAGGCCTGAACATAGGCCTGGCCGAGGAAGTAGTTGATGGCGTTTACGTCACCGGCTGCTATGGCTTGGCTGACCATTTCGGTCGCCTTGGCTTCGGCTTCGGCTTCACGTTCGCGGGCTTCAGCGTCCCGGAAGGCAGCTTCCCGGCGGCCTTCGGCCTCCAGAATTTGCGCCTGTTTCTGACCCTCAGCCTTCAGAATGGCAGACTGCTTGTCGCCTTCTGCGGTGAGGATTTCCGCACGCTTCAGGCGCTCTGCCTTCATCTGGCGAGCCATGGCCTCGGTAATATCCGCCGGCGGGCTGAGGTCTGCGATCTCTATACGGGTGACCTTCACGCCCCACGGATTGGTTGCCGCATCAATAACCGTCAGCAGGCGCGCATTGATGTCGTCGCGATTCGACAGCACTTCATCCAGATCCATTGAGCCGACAACCGTACGGATGTTCGTCAGTGCCAGATTTGTAATGGCGTGATGCAAATTGTTGACTTCATAAGCCGCAGACACGGCATCCACGACCTGGATGAAGACCACCGCGTCGCAGGAAACCATGGCGTTATCCTTGGTGATCACCTCCTGCTGTGGCACATCCAGAACCGTCTCCATCATGTTCATCTTGCGACCGACACGATCAAAGAACGGCGTGATGATGGACATGCCCGGCCCGAGCGTGCGCGTGTAACGACCAAACCGTTCAACCGTGTAGTTGTAGCCCTGTGGCACAAACTTAAAGGCAGATGTCAGGCCGATCAGACCGACAATAGCAACCAGAATAACGACAGCAAAAATCGGGTCCACGGTCCCTCTCCTTTATTATTACTTGTATTTAAGGTGGGGAGAGTTTTCCGTTATTCAATAAATTTTGAGCGAAAAAAAGGTGCGCCCGGCCCCACCAGACGCACCCTTTATGTCTCAGTTTGCTTGAAAAATCTCGCCGGAATTAGAGCTGGCTCAGCATGTAATCCACGCTGGACACCTTAAACTCACCGCCGTCTTCCACATTGAGCTCAGACACCACGCCATCTTTCACGATCATGGAGTAACGCTGGGAGCGCTGGCCCATGCCGAAGCCGGTCGCGTCCATTTCCAGGCCAACAGCCTTTGCGAAGGCGCCATTGCCATCCGCCAGCATGCGCACGCTTTCATTTGCGTCGGCATCCTTGCCCCATGCGCCCATGACGAACACATCGTTGACCGAGGTACAGACAATCTCGTCCACGCCTTTGGCTTTCAGGTCACCGGCCTTGTCGACAAAGCCCGGCAGGTGACGTGCCGAACAAGTCGGTGTGTAAGCGCCCGGAACCGCGAACAGCGCGACAGTCTTGCCGCCAAAAACGTCCGCCGTTGTACGGGGTTGCGGGCCATCTGCCGTCATTTCCATGAAGGTAGCCTCGGGAAGCTTGTCGCCGACCTTGATGCTCATATCTTTCTCTCCTTGATCATCGTGTAGCTGAGATAGGTCTTCCACACTCATGCGACAAGCGCGCTATCCCTTGCCAAGGCCCTGCATTTGCCTCAGCATCATGGCATAAAGGTATACGGACGTATGGATGCTGAGCTGACAGGAAAAGTATTGATTGCCTTGCCGGGCATCGGGGACCCGAGATTTGCCCGGTCAGTCATCCTGCTGTGTGCCCACTCGCCGGAATTTGCGATGGGAATTGTTCTCAATAAACCAATGGTCGGCCTGAAGCTGCCCCAGCTTCTTGAGCAACTGGATGTCCCCCTCGAGATCGAGGTATCCGATACCTACGTGCTCGATGGCGGTCCGGTCAGCAGTGATCGCGGCTTCGTCCTTCATACTGAAGACGTGATGAGCGAAGGCGCAACGCTGGAGGTCAATGACGACCTCTGCATGACCGCGACACGAGACATCCTGCACGCTATTGCGTCTGAGGCAGCACCGCGGCGCTCTGTGCTCGCTCTAGGCTATTCCGGCTGGGGTGCCGGACAGCTGGAATATGAACTGGCGGAAAACGCCTGGCTCGTCGCCGATCCGGACCCTGAATTGGTGTTCGGCGAAAACCATGAAGAAAAGTGGCATAAGGCATTGAGCAGCCTGGGCATTGATACGGGGCGCCTGCAGGTCGATCCGGGCCGCGCCTGATTAGCTGACGAGGAACTTCAAGGCGGCCTCTTCATCCATTGGCCGCGCGAACGCAAATCCTTGCGCATAGTCAAAACCAAGGCTGCGCAGGCGCGCCGCGTCTTCCTTGTTCTCAACGCCCTCTGCCGTTGTCGTCATGCCCAGTCGGCTGGCCAGCAGAGTGATTGCGCCAAGGATGGTGTCAGTACGATACTGACCGAGACGGCGCGTCAGGCCATGATCCACTTTTAGACTGTCTGCCGGGAAATCCGCCAGCCAGGCAAAGGATGAATGCCCTGTCCCAAAGTCATCCAGTACCAACCCCGCCCCCACGGCCTTCAATGCCATGACAGCGGCCAGGGCATGATTCTCGTCGCGCAGCGCCGCCTGCTCCGTCAGCTCGATACGGATAGCGCGCTCAGGCAAGCCATAGCCATTCATCAATGCCTCAACCAGTGCAGGCAGGGCATTTCTCGCCAGATCCCGCGCCGTCAAATTCACATGCATGAACAGATCATCGCGTCCGGAGGCTTCGCGCAAGTTTGACAATGTCTCCGCCGAGCGGATCAGCATGTTGGACGCAAGTGCCTCATCCTCATACCGACTTGGGGGCGCTTTCACGTCACCATCATCCCAGCGCGCCAAGGCCTCAAACCCGGCGATCTTGCCATTGGCAAGCGAGACAATGGGCTGGAACACGGGATGCAAATCCGGGCCAGGCTTCAGGTCCGACGGATCCATGTCCGAAAACTCAGAGCCGCTGAGCAGCAGGCCATGCGCCTCGACATCGCCAATAAACGCCCCAACAAGATGAATGTCCTCACCACGCGACAGGCGCAGCGCGCATCTGACGGGGCCGTCATTATCCGCAAAGGCTTGGGCCAGACGTCCTCGGCTCAGGCCCTCAAACATTTGCTCGATGGCATCCAGCGTCCAGTCCCCGGCCAATTCAGACAATGCGCTGCCATTACCCGCCTCAATGACCAGCCGCCGCGTAGGGGCAAACCAATGCCAACTGCCTTGGGGCTGAGTGGTCGGGGCCAGGGTCATGTAACCATATGTATCGCTATCACTCCGGCCTGACGAGGGCGAAAAGGACATGATCGCGGCGTTCGCCCGCGATTTCGAGATAAGCCTTTGCATGTCCCTCTTCCTGAAATCCGTTTGTTTCCAATACTTTCCGGGAACGCAGGTTTGATGCCAGAATGCCTGCCTCTATGCGATAAAGCCCCAATTCACTGAAAGACCACCGGCAAACGGCCCCTACGCCTTCGGCCATATAACCATGGCCCTGAAAGTCTTTGCCGAGCCAATAGCCCATGCTGGCTGCGCTTGCGGGCCATGGGCGAACATTGGTGAGAGAGATTCCGCCCACAAGACGGTCATCCTTCAGACGCCGCATCAGGAATACAAAAGCCCGGCCAGACTTCCATCCATTTTTCCAGGCATGCGTGCGCCGCGTCCAGTCTGCCTTGGAATTGGCATCCTTGGCCCATAGCGGCTCCCATCGCTCCAGATGCTTGCGGCTTGATTTGCGTAAGTCAGACCAGTCTTCAAAGTCAGATTTCCGCGCCGGTGTGATCACAAGACGTTCTGAAACAAGGACCGTATCCTTTCTTCTCGGAGGCATGACCTACCCGGTGATCTCTTCCACGCGCGCGCGAACCGCACCAAGATTTGCTTCGATACGCTCAAACACCTCTTCCTGATCGCGCAGTCCTTTGACACGATCCGGCAACGGACAGTCACGGCCCGTCGCCTCAAGAACCGTTTCAGGGAATTTCGCAGGAGATGCCGTTGCCAACACAACTGTCGCCACATCAGCCGTCGGCAAGGAGCGCGCAACATGCGTTCCAACGGCCGTGTGCGGACAAATTAGCCAGCCGGTTTCGGCTTCAACTCTTTTCATCTCGGCCATTGTGTCCAGATTACTGACACTCGCCGCCTTCATGCCGGAACAGGCAAGCCTACTGGTCACGTTTTCCGGCAACATGGCCTCTCCGGACTGGGCAAACGTATTATAGGCCACACGCACGACATCGCTGTCACGTCCGGACAGTTCAAACAGCAGGCGCTCGAAATTGGACGGGATGGAGATATCCATAGCGGGACTGGGCGTGGAAACCGCAGCCTCCCTCGCCATGATGCCCGTATTGAAAATGCGTGCCAGGGAATCATTTTCGTTCACAGCACAGACGATTTCCAGGCCACCTGTCAGCATTCCGCAACGTGCGGCCACGTAACCTGCGAGGGCATCGCCCATATTCCCGCTCGGCACTACGAACCGGATGGGCTGGGCCAGCGCAGCTTGAGCTGTCGCGTAATATACCATCTGCGCCGCGATACGCACCCAGTTGATGGAGTTGACGCCAGAGAGGCCAACGCGTGTGACAAAGTCACGATCCGAAAACAGGGATTTCACAATCGTCTGGCATGTGTCGAAGTCGCTATCCAGGGCCAGATTGAAAACATTGTCCGCACCAGTGGTCGTCATGAACAGGCGCTGCACAGGCGAGATCCGCTCAAACGGGTGCAGGATGACCAGATTGGCATTTTTCGCCTCCGCAAAGGCAGCTGCCGCAGCGCCGCCTGTATCGCCAGAGGTCGCGCACATGATCGTCATGTGCTGGCCTGTCTTTGCCAGCAGGTGATCATACAGCTGGCCGATTAGCTGCATCGCCACATCCTTGAAGGCCAGCGTTGGACCATGGTGCAACTCCAGCAACCAACTGGCCGGGCCGGTCTGCGTCAGCGGTGCAACAGACTGATGCGCAAAAGAGCCATAGGCCTTCTCACACAGCGGCTCCAATTCATCCTGGGACAGGGCATCTCCAGCGAAAGCAGACAAAATACGCGCCGCAACCTGAGTGTAGGTTTCACCAATCTTCGCCGGAGCAATGGACGGAAATGTTTCCGGAACGTACAGCCCCCCGTCGGGTGCCAGACCAGCGAGGCATGCCCCGACAAAATCAACAGGTTCAGATTGTCCCCGTGTGGAAATATACTTCACGATCCATTCCTTCCGCGTAGCCGCAAGCGGCCTTTCTGGTGATGGAAAGCCAGATACACAGCCAGCAAGGCCATGGCGAGCCCCCACCACGTAATCGCATAGCCAAAATGCCGCTGGGGCGGCAGCTGGTCATCCATTCGGAGCCGGGCGAACGGGTTGCGTCCTGCCTTCGCCCGCCCATTCTCGACCATGCGCAATGTCTGAGGTTCAAAGACATCCGGATTGACGCGCGACGCATTCTCCGGTGACAGCAACTGCGAAAGTTCCGCAGGTTTATAGGTGTAGAACACGCCAGAGGCAGGGTGATCCTTGCCCGCGAACGGGTTCTTTCCACCCGGCGCCTTGTAGATTCCCTCTGCCGCGAATTTGAGATTGGATCCGCAATCTGGGCCTTGGCACGGCACCGGCGCTTCGACCTGATACAACAGTTCAATCGTGGTGAAGACAATGTCGTCGCCGCGATCAATCGCCACCACTCGGCGCCAGGCGGAAGCCCCATCCGCATAAGCGTAGACCATGGCTTCGCTGCCCGGCACGACGCGGCCTTCCAGCATCTGCCATTCAGGCTCCATCTCATCTAGTGCCATCTTCTCGCTGAACCGGCCATACTGCCAGTTCCCGAGCAGGATGAGGATGACCAGGCTGAACAGTGTGAAAGCCGTCATCACTGGATATGGCCGAAAGCTCATGGAAAACTCTACCTTGAATAAAATCAGGCCCGCCAGGCATGTCGCCGGCGGGCCTGGTGTAGATTAGCTCGTCAGCAAGATTGCCTAACCGCCATGAGCCAGGAATGGCACCACATAGACAAAGGCAAACAGGAACAGCCAGACAACATCAACGAAGTGCCAGTACCATGCAGCAAACTCGAAGCCCAGGTGCTTCTCTGACGTCATGTTGCCAGCCATCAGGCGCAGCAAGCAGACAATCAGGAAGATCGTCCCGATCACAACGTGGGCACCGTGGAAGCCGGTCGCCATGAAGAAGGCTGAGCCATACAGCGTGCCGTCAAAGGTGAACTGGGCGTGCTGGTATTCGAAAACCTGCAGGCAGGTGAATGCCATGCCGAGGATGATCGTCAGCAGAAGGCCAAGCTTTGCCCCGGAGCGGTCGTCATGCTGCAGCGCGTGGTGCGCCCAGGTAACTGTCGTGCCGGAGAGCAGAAGGATCAGCGTGTTGATCAGCGGCAGGTGGAAAGGATCAAAGGTTTCAACCCCAACCGGCGGCCAGTCCTTGAAACGGGCGAGACCATCAGCGAAAAGCGGGTTTGCAGAGTCCCAGTTCGGGCCGACCCGAGCGCTTTCGAAGATCGCAAATTCAAAGAAGCTCCAGAACCAGCCAGCGAAAAACATGACTTCGGAGGCAATGAACAGGATCATCCCGTAACGCAGACCAATCGTAACGACTGGCGTGTGGTCCCCTACACGGCCCTCCTTGATGACTTCGCGCCACCAGCCGAACATGACCCACATGATCATGGCCAAGCCAAGGGCGAGCAGCCACCAGGTGCCCTGTTCAAGGCCGAAAAGGCCTTTCATGAAGGTTACCCCGCCAAGCGCCGTAACGACGACGGACATAGACCCCAGCAGTGGCCAGGGGGATGGATTGACGAGATGGTAATCGTGTTTGACTTCGTCGTGAGCCATGGCCTTTTAGACCCCTCTAGAAATTCACATGAATCAGACCGCTCTTTAGCCCGCTCCGCATAGGAAACGCAACTGTATCAGCCGGGTTTGGCCGAATTCGCCGCACCTTTTACAGCGGCTTCCTTTGGCCCTGAATAGGCCGAGCTTTCAAAGAACGTATAGCTAAGTGTTATTGTCTCCAGATTTCGCGAAACGCGATCATCCTGCATGTCTGCGGAGACAAAATAGACAACAGGCAATTTCTTGGTTTCCCCAGGCGCAATGACACGCTCTTCAAAACAGAAGCATTCCAGCTTGTAGAAGAACGGGCCGGCATAGTGCGGGGTCACATTATAGGTGGCAACGACGCGGTATTCACGGTCCGTCGGGTTTGTAACCTCATAGAAGGCAAGGCCATGCTGGCCCAACTTCAGTGTCTGGTCCGCCTGTAGCGGGCGGAAAACCAGCGGCATATCCGCAACGTTTGCGTCAAAGCGGACATGCACCATCTGATCAGCAACCTTATCCGGCGCAGCTGTCGCGATTCGGGTTGTGCCGCCAAATCCGGTGACACGGCAGAAGGTGTTGTAAAGCGGATCCGCGGCAAAGCCGAGCCCCAGCATGCCCCCAAAAACGGCGAGTGAGATAGCCGCGACTTGGACATTGGAAAGCTTCATTACAGATCCTCCCCGCGCGGTTCATCCGCCTCTGGCTCGATTGGCGTTAGACTTGGTGGGGGAGCAGCCTGGTCCGGATCCATGCCGGGCGGCAACTCCATCTCCTCATCAGCGGCCTTATCCTTGAAATTATAATAGAAACCGCTCTTGCTGAGATCGGATGAAGACAGGCGAATAAAGGTAACCACACCAACCAGAATAACAAAAGTCGCCAGGGCAAAGCCCAGAACACGGTTACGGCTGCGGCGGGCAAGTTGCTCCTCTGCGCTTGGCGTATAGGGCGCCGTAAACTGCCCTTCGTATTTGTTATCCGGCTCAGTCATCTCAGAACACCTTTACCGGAAAATACAGCCCGAACGCGTGCTCAACGATGAGAGCCGCGAAGACCAGAAACAGATAGAGGATTGAAAACAGAAACATGCCCTTGGCCAATTTCATGTCAGCCGGCGCGGCGCCCTTGTCGCCTGCATGGGACCGCCAAACACGGACAGCATAGGACAGGAAGGCCAGGCCCAACACACCCGCAACAGCGCCATAGAGCCAACCGCCAAGTCCTGTCAGAAGCGGCGTCATGGCCAGTGGCACGAGCAGCAAAGTGTAAAGCAGGATCTGGTTACGCGTCGTCTTGGCTCCGTGCGTCACCGGCAGCATGGGCACACCGGCCTTTTCGTACTCGCCATGCGCCAGCAGGCTGAGCGCCCAGAAATGCGGAGGTGTCCAGAAGAAGATGATCGCGAACAGAATCCATGCATCCAGCGGCGTGTTGCCTGTTACGGCGGCCCATCCGATGACCGGGGGAAACGCCCCGGCCCCACCACCAATGACGATGTTCTGAGGCGTCGAACGCTTCAGCCACATCGTGTAGATCACGCCATAATAGAAGATAGAAAAGGCCAGCAAACCCGCTGCAAGCCAATTGGACGCGAGCCACATCAGCATCACGGAAACACCGCTCATGATCAGGCCCATGGCCAGCGCTTCCTCACGCGGCACCGCGCCGGACGGGATCGGCCGCGTCGAAGTGCGGGTCATGATCTGATCGATATCGGAATCGTACCACATATTGATCGCGCCTGCCGCGCCAGACCCCAGCGCGATCGAGAGCGTGGCAATGGCCGCCATGATCGGATTGATCGACTGACCGGTAACACCGACAGCTGCAATAAGACCGGACACTGCCGTGAAGACGACCAGCATCATGATGCGCGGCTTCAACAGCTGAACATAATCACCTGCTGTGGCGTAGCGTTTCGTGTGGGATGCAGACATGTCGGTCATGGGTGCTCTTGGTGAGAACTTAGAAGCGAAACGGCCCATGCGCCTTTGTACGCTGGGCCGCCCCGTGTTTCATTCAGACTGGCAGGAGGGCCGCGCCCTCCTCCCTTGAATTAGTGGCCACCTTTCGCAGTAACGTGCGGCAGCTCGTTATACTGGTGGAACGGCGGCGGAGACGACAGCGTCCACTCCAGGGTCGTCGCGCCTTCACCCCACGGATTGGCGACACCCTTGCGGCGGCGGACGAGAGCTTCAACCAGGCCCACGAAGAAGACCAGGGTTGCAACCAGCGTGATCGCATAGCCGATGGAAGAGATGTGGTGCCAGGTGGCGAAGCCGTCAGCATAGTCGATATAGCGGCGCGGCATGCCCTGCAGCCCCAGGAAGTGCTGCGGGAAGAACAGGACGTTAGACCCGACAAACATCAGCCAGAAGTGCAGGCCACCAATGAATCCATTATACTTAATGCCGAACATCTTCTCGAACCAGTAGTACCAGCCAGCGAACAGGCCGAACACGGCGCCGAGGGACAGCACGTAGTGGAAGTGCGCAACGACGTAGTAGGTGTCGTGAAGGGCGTGGTCGATACCGGCGTTTGCCAGAACCACACCAGTCACACCGCCAACGGTGAACAGGAAGATGAAGCCGATTGCCCAGAGCATCGGAACTTTGAACTCAATGGAGCCGCCCCACATTGTGGCGATCCATGAGAAGATCTTGATGCCCGTCGGAACCGCGATGACCATGGTTGCGGCCACGAAGTAGGCTTTCAGGTCAACATTCATACCGACCGTATACATGTGGTGCGCCCACACAACGAAGCCGATCACACCGATAGACACCATGGCGTAGGCCATGCCGAGATAACCGAAGATCGGTTTCTTGGAGAAGGTCGAGACGATGTGGCTGATGATGCCGAAGGCCGGCAGGATCATGATGTACACTTCCGGGTGACCGAAGAACCAGAACAGGTGCTGGAACATGATCGGGTCACCGCCACCGGCCGGATTGAAGAACTGCGAACCGAAGTTACGGTCGGTCAGCAGCATCGTCAGCGCGGCAGCCAGAACCGGCAGAGACAGAAGCAGAAGAACAGCCGTGACCAGAACGCCCCACGCAAACAGCGGCATCTTGTGCAGCGTCATGCCAGGCGCGCGCATGTTCAAAATAGTCACGATGAAGTTGATGGCGCCGAGGATGGACGCGATACCCGCCGTATGCAGAGACAGGATTAGTACATCCATGGCTGGACCAGGGTGGCCGGTTGTGGAAGACAGCGGCGGATAGAGAACCCAGCCACCGGCAAAGCCGTTACCGGCAGATCCACCCGGGACCATCATGGAGATACAGGCCAGGACAAAGGCAGCTGCCGTCAGCCAGAACGAGATATTGTTCATGCGCGGGAAAGCCATGTCCGGCGCGCCGATCATCAACGGCACGAACCAATTGCCGAAGCCACCGATCAGAGCCGGCATGACCATGAAGAAGATCATGATCAGACCGTGATAGGTGATGACGGTATTGTAGAAATGCTTGGCATTCTGAATGGCAACATCGCCTTCACCGGAAACGAATTGCGTCAGCACACCGATACCCGGCTCAGCCAGTTCCCAGCGGATCAGGCCAGACAGGGTGTAACCTACGATACCAGCAATCAGTGCGAAGATCAGGTAGAGCGTACCGATATCTTTATGGTTGGTGGAAAACAGCCAACGCTTGAAAAAGCCCGGCTTGTGATCGTGTGCGTCGTGATGGTTGAGGGCAACTTCATCCATAGGCATGGCGATTCACTCTTCTCTCAGATTACTGTTTGGCGGCGAACTGGGTCGCCTGCTCAGTGGATGCAACTTGACGAACGGAAGCGGCCGCAGCGTCATAATCGCCAGCCAGCATCAATTCGGCCCAACGGGCATATTCTTCTTCGCTGACAACCCGAACTTCGATCGGCATGAAAGCGTGGTTCACACCGCAAAGCTCTGAACACTGGCCGTAATAGACCCCAGGCTGATCAACGAGGAACCACCCCTCATTCAGACGGCCTGGAACAGCGTCTGTCTTCACACCGAAGGCCGGGACGGCCCAGGAATGGATGACGTCAGCCGCAGCCGTGTAGTAACGCACGTAACGGCCAACCGGAACCACCATCGGGTAATCGACAGACAGGTTGCGTGGCCCAGCATTGGTCGGGTCCGTAGACAGGCCAACATGCATCGGATTGGAAACGAATTCCAGCGGATAGCCAGCATCATCAACGATATCGGGATAGGTGTAGGTCCAGTTCCACTGGTTGCCTTGCGCCTTGACGTTCACAAAGCCCTTCTCAGCCGCTTCAGGGAAGTAGTTCTTGGTGTAGCGTTCATAAGCCCCCGTCTTGCCATCGGCCTGCAACTGCTTCGACTTGCTGGAGATCTGCTCCAGGTTCGGCACCACATCCTGATAATACAGGTTAGGGAAGGACTGGCTGGCAATCGCAACCAAGATCAGGGCTGGAACCACCGTCCAGACAACCTCAACCAGGGTGTTGTGGCTGAATTTACGCGGCTGCGGGTTCGCCTTTTTATTGTGGCGGAAAATCACCCAGAGCAGCAGGGCCAACACGAAAATCGTGATGATGGTGATGATAACCAGCACAAATCCATGGAACTGATGAATACGTTCCGCGATACGTGTTGCAGCGGGCTGCATACCCAGCGCGCCGTCGGTCGGTTCGAATGCCAGTGCCGGACCAGCCAGAATGGCGGCGCACATGGCGGCAATAAGGTGTCGCACGAAGGAATCCTCGTCTCGTTGGAATCTGTGCTCCTGTATCTACAATACGTATTAGCCGCAACCTACCACTTTCCGCGCTCAATATTGTCGCAGGTTGTCGTCGGACTGCTGCTTCTATGGTAATTTCGGAAAATAGTACAAAATCACACGAAAGTCCGACCAGCATGAAAAAGACAATAAGTCTGGCTGCGCTTGCGCTTGTCGCCGCCACACCTGCGGCTTTTGCACAGGTCACAATCCTGGGCGGAGGCATCGCCAAGGAGTGCTTTGAAGCCGCAAAGTATGAAAAGCTCAGCCCCGGTGAGGGAGAGGAAATCTGCACCCGCGCCATCGAATCAGAGGCTCTGAATCCCAGCAATCGGGCCGCCACATACACGAATCGCGGCGTGTTGCGGATGCGTGCAGGCAAGTATGACAAGGCTTTGTCCGATTACGAAACCGCCAAGAAACTTAAACCGGAAGCCGGTGAAGTTTATCTGAATGAAGGAGCAGCATACATATTCCTCAAGGATTATCCCGAGGCATTAGAGGCCTTGACCACGGCAATCGGCCTGCAATCCAGTGACATCCACGCCGCTTATTACAATCGCGCCATTGCCAAGGAAAAGCTCGGAGACATCCAAGGTGCCTATCTGGACTTCCAGAAAGCGGTGGAACTGAAGCCGGAATGGGATCTTGCCGAGTGGCAACTTTCGCGGTTTGAGGTCACGACAAACTGATACGCGATATGCGGCTTTGCCCTTGCGGGCGGCTGAGGCGTCGCGCATCTATTCTGGATGACACAGACTCCCCTGCCCTTCGACCTCGCCAAAGCTTCACAAATTCTCGCTGATGCCACGCAAGGGGCGGATGACGGCGATCTGTTCATTGAGCGCTCCCGCTCTGAAAGCTTTGTCTTTGATGATGGCCGGCTCAAATCGGCCGCTTTTGACACAGACCAGGGCTTTGGCTTGCGTGTTGTCGCAGGAGAATCGACGGGTTCCGGCTATGCGTCCGAACTGTCTCTCGATGCTCTGAAGCGCGCCGCCAGTACGGCGTCTCAGGCCAGACGTGGCCACGATGGCAAACTGGATGTTGGCCCGACACCGATCAATCGCCGCCTGTATGAGCCGATCGACCCAACCGCGGCGCCCGACTTTTCCGTAAAAACAGGCCTGCTGGCGGAGATTGATGCCTGGACCCGCGCTTATGATCCGCGCGTTGTACAGGTCTCCGTTTCTCTTGCGGGCAGCCACAAGGAAATCGACATTGTCCGCCCTGATGGCGCGACCTTCTCTGAAGTGCGCCCCCTGGTTCGCCTAAATGTTTCCGTGACGCTGGAAGAGAATGGCCGCCGCGAGTCTGCTGGCGCAGGCGCAGGTGGCCGCGCGGCCTATGAAGAATGGATCCAGCCGGAGCGCTGGCAGCAAATGGTCAAGCGCGCAATTCAGAAGGCGTCCGTAAACCTGCAATCCATCCCGACTCCCGCCGGCAAAATGGAAGTCGTGCTCGGACCTGGCTGGCCAGCCGTTCTGCTGCATGAGGCCGTCGGCCATGGCCTTGAGGGAGACTTCAACCGCAAGGGCACCAGCGTCTATGCGGGCCGAATCGGTGAACAGGTTGCCGCGAAAGGCGTCACCGTGATTGACGATGGCAGCATTGAACGCCGCCGCGGCTCCCTCTCCTTCGATGATGAGGGCACACCAACCCAACGCACGGTTCTGATCGAGGATGGCATTCTCAAGGGCTACATGCAGGACCGCCTGAATGCGCGACTCATGGGCCAGCGACCAACGGGTAACGGTCGCAGGGAAAGCTATGAAGCCTCCACCATGCCGCGGATGACCAACACGGTGATGCTCGGCGGAGACAAAGATCCGGAAGAAATCGTTTCCTCCATCAAGCGCGGCCTGTGGGCCGTCGACTTTGGGGGCGGTCAGGTCGACATCACCTCAGGCAATTTCGTCTTCCAGTGTACCGAAGCCTATCTGGTCGAGGACGGCAAAGTCGTCGCGCCAGTGAAGAATGCGACCCTGATTGGCCATGGGCCGACCGTGCTGCAGGATGTCACGATGATCGGAAACGATTTCGCCATGGATGACGGCGTCGGCGTGTGCGGCAAGGCCGGCCAGTCCGTGCCGGTTGGCGTCGGACAACCAACCCTCAAAGTGGGTGCCCTGACTGTAGGCGGTGCAGGCTAAATTTACTGTTAGACTTGGTTTCGCCTCTTGCCCGGACTCATCAGCTTTGACACTTTATCGCCATATTTGAGTCCCTGCCCCCCCGGGGCAGGTTCGTATGGGGTTGAGTATCATCATGTCTGGCCGCCTATCTCGTTTGCTGCTGGCAGCAACTGTTGCAACCACCATTGTGTTCTCAGCGAAAGCAGATGTTGAAACCCTGCCCGCCGATGCAGCGCACAAGCTGGTTCAACGCGGCGAGATGATCCTCATTGATGTGCGCACGCCCACCGAATGGGCGATGACCGGCATGCCGCGTGATAGCATTGGGGCGACCTTGCAGGATGTCGATTTTCTTGCCCAGGCACGGGGCGCCGTGCTGGGCGATCTTGAATACCCTGTCGCTGTCATTTGCCGCTCTGGAAACCGCTCCTCCGAAGCGGCAAAGCGGCTGGCTCAGGCAGGCTTCACACACGTGTTCGATGTGGCTGAAGGCATGACCGGCCATGAAGGCGCAGGTGATGGCTGGATCAAACGTGGTCTGCCCACGGATCAGTTCCTGCCACCGGATCACTAGGTTGCATTCTGATATATGCAAAAAAGGGCGGTTCTAGCGAGCCGCCCTTTTTCTGTTTCCAGAGGCTTCTGTTCGGCCTAGCCAAGCGACTTATCGGGCGCCCCCGGATCAGTATTCGATCCGAAAGTATCGACCGTAGGAACATCATCCGTCGCATCATCGGAAAGCGTATCCAAATGCATCAGCTTGGTCAGGAATGGAGACGCGATGGCGAACAGCACGCCGACACCAATCGCGAACCAGCCGACCTTGGAATAGACGGACAGCACCTGCCCGACACCTTCGCCGCCTGATGCCGTCGCCTGCGCAATGAGTGCGGCAACAGCATTACCGGCCCCGGAGGCGAGGAACCACGCCCCCATCATCAGGCCAACCATGGATGTGACCGACAGGCGCGTCATGGCTGAAAGGCCAACTGGGCTCATGCAGAGCTCACCGGTCGTATGCAGGAGGTAGATGAGGAAGATGAAGATGACTGGCGTCATGAGTTCGGAGTTTGACCCCCAGACCAGAACAAGGAAGCCGAGCCCCAATTGCATCAGAGCGAGGGCAAACTTCATGGGCGCACTCGGCTCCCACCCCTTCTTGCTGAGCCAGACCCATAGCCCGGCAAACACGGGCCCCAGGGTCATGATGTAAAGCGCGTTGATCGACTGGAACATGGAAGCCGGCACTTCCCAGCCAAGCAGGTTCCGGTCGACATGCTCATCGGTGAAAATGTTGAGCGACGATCCCGCCTGCTCGAACAGCCCCCAGAACAGCACGTTCGTCGAGATCAGCACAAGGGCAACGAAAATACGGTTACGTTGGTGGGGTGTCAGTTTCGCAACGGCCCGCCAGAGGACAAACCCGTAAGTCAGGATCATGGCCGCCAGCAGCAGAATGTTCACCGTGCCCTGGCTGCGAACCAGGAACCAGACGATGAAGGAGGTAACGATGGCTCCCAGCCAGATCATGTGCTCCCGATTGAGTGGCCCGACCATCGGAGCAGCAAGCTGAGCGGGGTTGCTCGGCTCACCTGCACCGCGCAGAGCGGGCTTGCCCCAGACAAAGACGACCAGGCCGAGCAACATACCGACGCCTGCGGCACCAAAACCATATGCCCAGCCATACGTCTCGCCGAGATAGCCGGCGATCAGCGCGCCAAGGAAAGCGCCTGCATTGATGCCGACATAGAAAATCGTGAAGGCCGAATCCCGCCGCTTGTCGGTCTTTTTGTAAAGCGAGCCAACGATTGTCGAAATGTTGGCCTTAAGAAAACCAACCCCGACAATGATGAGCGCAAGACTGAAATAGAAGATGTTGAGAACACCCGGGTCTGGCGATTGTCCCGCCTGCACGGGATCACCTTCCACCGCCATGCCGAGGTGCCCAAGGACCAGAAAGATGGCGCCGATGGTGACCGCTTTGCGGGCCCCAAGATATCGGTCAGCCAGATAACCGCCAATAACCGGCGTGATGTAGACGAGCGTCGTGTACGCACCGTAAAGCCCATAGGCTGCTTCACGATCGAACAGAAAATGCTTTGTAAGATACAGAACCAGCAGCGCCCGCATGCCGTAATAGGAGAAGCGCTCCCACATTTCTGTAAAAAACAGGACATACAGCCCTGTTGGATGGCCAAGAAAAGTCTTGCCTTCCTCCGCCCCGGTGGCATTCGCGTTATCTGTCACCCGTTATCTCCCCTCAGCTGACCTTAATTTCGCATATTGAACGTGCTACGCAGCCAAGCTCAAGGTATTTTCTGCTTTTAAGAGACGATACGGAACAAAGAAGTGCCTCAATAAGCCTCTTCCGTAAAAACTGGTTTCACATCACGGTTCCATGGGCCGTAATAGCGTTCCAGCAGTCGCTCGGCAGGCGTAATGCCTGATTGGGCAATCTGATCCAGCTCTGACAAGTATCCTGTCTCATCATCCCCGGAGACGGAGAGCTTGCCCCGGCGCTTCAGGCCAGCGCGAGACAGTTCCAGCACCTCCAGTGCCAGATCCTGCAACGTGCGGCCGCCCGGAATCGGTGCCTTCATCCCCAGCGTGCGGACACTCTGGCGCAGCGCTTCACGCTCGGCCGCAGACCAGCCCTTCACCAGCTGCCAGGCCGCATCGAGACTGTCGGAACAATAGAGCAGCCCTGTCCAGAAAGCAGAGAACGCGCACAGGCGGCTCCATGGGCCCGCATCCGAGCCGCGCATTTCCAGAAATTGCTTCAGGCGCACTTCGGGGAAAATCGTCGAAAGATGGTCGGCAAAATCATCCATGGCCGGTTTTTCACCCGGCAGGATCGGCAGCTTGCCATCCATGAAATCACGGAAGGATAGCCCGCTCGCATCGAGATACTTCCCGCCCCGTCGCACGAAATACATCGGCACATCAAGGGCATAATCTACATAGCGCTCGAACCCCATCCCGTCCTCGAACACGAAGGGCAGCATGCCCGTGCGGTCCGGGTCGGTATCGGTCCAGATCTGTGAGCGGTAAGAGAGGAATCCGTTCGGCCGCCCCTCCATGAAAGGAGAGTTCGCAAACAGCGCGGTGCCCAGCGGCTGCAGGGCCAACGCCACACGGAACTTCTTCACCATGTCGGCTTCAGAACTGAAATCGAGGTTCGACTGCACCGTACAGGTGCGGAACATCATCTGGCGGCCAAGGCGTCCAACCTTGTCCATGTATTCCATCATGATCTTGTAGCGGCCCTTTGGCATGACCGGCGTCTCAGCGAGACTCCACAGCGGGCTCGCGCCAAGACCAAGGAAAGCCACGCCCAGCGGATCAGCTATCTGCCGCACTTCTTTCAAGTGCTGGCCAACCTCGTTACAGGTCTGGTGCATGGTTTCAAGCGGCGCGCCCGACAGCTCAAACTGGCCACCCGGCTCCAGCGATATACTCGCGCCATCCTTTTTCAGGCCAATCAGATGACCGCCTTCATTGATGGGCTGCCAGCCGAAATTATCTCTCAGACCTTCCAGAATGGAAAGAACGGATGCCTCGCCATCATAGGGGAGTGGTTTCAGGCCATCGCGCAAAAAGCCGAACTTCTCGTGCTCAGTCCCGACGCGCCATTCCGTCACAGGTTTGCTGCCAGCTTCAAGAAATTCAATCAGTTCCGATTTCCCGGAAATGCGAACGGAGGACTCATCGATGTCCGACGTGGGCGTGGTCACAACGAAAGGCTCCCTCAAACTCCTGATGACTGTGCACATAGGGATGTTTCATCCGAGCGCCAACCGGGTTATTCTGATTACTTGGTTTAGAAGTCTGGAAGCATCAATGTCGCGATTGACCACAGAAGAGCGTGATGACCTGAAACTCTGGGCACGAATCCATGTGCGCGGCGGGTATGAACCTGTGGAAGAAATCGAAGAGATTCTTCTCGATCTGTCGGAGGAATTCGATTCGCCATTGTCCGAACGCGATCGGCAGACGGAAGTGCGCTCTGCCGTGATTCAGGCTATTGAAGTCTTGAGGGAAGAACAGGTCGGCTGGCCCGTGCTGACAGATTTCGACAGGTTGGAGCTTGCCTTTGACATGCTGGAAGACAAGGACATTGTGGCTCGCCAGAATTTCACCTGCTGCGGCACGTGTGGAGCCGCAGAAATTGGCATTGAGATCGAGGATTTCGAATCCTTCGGCCGCGCGGCCCGCGGTTATGTCTTCTTCCACCAGCAGGACACCGAAAGCGCCGTTGAGACCGGCAATTTGTATCTCAGCTATGGCGCAGCCAACAATAATGCCGACGTCGTCTTTCTGGACATCGGCCAGGAAATTCATGACACGCTAAAGGCCGTCGGCCTGACTGTTCACTGGGATGGTCAGCTGGAACACCGGATCGGCGTCACAATGGATTGGCAGAGACGCTGGGAAGGCGCAATCCCGAAGCCAATGAAACGCTGGCCTTTCTAGACCGCGCTCCAGTCTCCGCAAATAGCCTGCCACAGTGTCAGGGCTGACACGACAGCCGTTTCAGCGCGTAGAATTCTCGGCCCCAGGCTGACAGGATGCATCCCTTCCCGGCCCCGCAGGTAAGCGCGCTCTTCCGGGCTGAAGCCACCCTCCGGACCGATGAGTATGGCCGCAGGCTGCCCCTTCAGACTATCAATCACAGAGGCGGCAGATCTCGCCCGCCCCATCTCGCCGCCCCACGGCTTGCCGTCTTCATCGCCAGCCTCATCGCAAAAGATCACAACGGTTCCCTGCGGCAGGCCGTCCAGGGCCTTGTCGAGACTTGTCAGATCATGGATCTGCGGCAGGTCCAGCCGCTCGGTTTGCTCTGCTGCCTCAAGGGCAATCTTGTTGAACCGGTCGAGTCGCACGGTGCGTGTTTGCGTGAACTGGGTGACAACAGGCTGAATGGTCTGCACGCCAAGCTCTGTTGCCTTCTCGACGATAAAATCCGTCTCTGATTTCTTCACTGGGGCAAACAAAAGCGTGAGAGGTGGTGCCTCTGTTCCCGTTTGCGGCCGCATCTGCTCCACGGCACTCAGGATCGCCTGCTTGCCTTCCGGCGGCAGCAACTCTGCCAGCCATTCGCCATGCTGGCCATTGAACACACGCACCCTGTCACCCGGCGATAGACGCATCACGCGCAGCAGGTATTTCGACGCTTCATCGTCCAGCCGAACTTCGGCGTCGGGCTTAAGGTCAGCTTTTACATACAATCGGGGTTGGGAACTCATTCTGGCGATATACCTTAAAAGAGCAGGAAGTTAAGCAAGAGGTGATCATGTCAGACCAGACGGTAAAATCGGTAAACCCGGCAACGGAAGTTCTCATCGAGGAATTCTCGCCTTTCACCGAGCCCATGATCGACTCTGCCATCGCCAAATCCGATGACTGTTTCAAGGAATGGCGCAAAACCAGCTTTGAGCATCGCGCCGAACTGATGAACAAGGCCGCCGATGTACTGGACCAGAATGCCGAACGCTATGCCCGCCAGATGACGGCGGAGATGGGCAAACCCCTTGCCCAAGCCAGGGCGGAAGTCGAAAAGTGCGGCTGGGTCTGCCGACACTATGCCCAGCATGCTGAGGAATATCTCTCTGACGAGCCGATGGAGAGCGGCGGACAGAAGGCCTATGTGCGCCACCTGCCTCTTGGACCCGTATTGGCTGTGATGCCCTGGAACTTCCCGTTCTGGCAGGTCTTCCGCTTTGCCGCACCAACCCTGATGGCTGGCAATACAGGCCTGTTGAAACATGCCTCCAATGTCTGGCGTTCCGCGCTGAACATCGAGGAAGTGTTCCACGAAGCAGGCTTTCCCGAAGGCTGTTTCCAGACCCTGCTGATCGGCTCCAGCGCTGTGGAGGGCATCATTGAGGATAGCCGCGTCAAAGCGGTGACGCTGACCGGCTCCGGCCCGGCCGGGCAATCTGTTGCGGCGACTGCGGGCAAACAGCTCAAACCCTCCTTGCTGGAGCTTGGGGGATCGGATGCCTTTATCGTCATGCCCTCCGCAGACATTGAGACAGCGCTGGACACAGCGGTGAAGGCGCGCACGCAAAACAATGGGCAATCCTGCATCGCGGCGAAGCGCTTCTTCGTGCATGCCGACATTTTTGATGCCTTCAAGGAAGGCTTCGAAGCCCGCTTTGAAGCCCTAACAGTCGGCGCCCCGATGAGCGATGAGACTGACATCGGCCCCCTCGCCACAGGCCAGATCCGCGATGAACTTGCCGAGCAGGTGGAAAAGTCCAAGCGCGCCGGCGCGAAAGCGTTTCATGCAGGCGCAGGCCTTCCGGAGAAGGGCTATTGGTTTGATCCCGCGATCCTCTATGACGCCCCAGATGGCAGCCCTTCTGCGGAGGAAGAAATGTTCGGCCCCGTCGCCAATGTCTGGAAAGTGGACAGTCTGGAAGACGCCATCGCCCGTGCCAATCGCAGCATCTTCGGGCTCGGCTCTGTCATTTTCACCCAGGATGAGGACGAAATGGACATGGCCATCGACCATCTGGAAGCAGGCGCCACCTTCATCAATACGATGACCGCCTCCGACCCGCGCCTGCCCTTCGGCGGTATCAAACAATCAGGCTATGGCCGTGAGCTTTCCGCAGACGGTATCAAGGCCTTTGTGAACCGCAAGACGGTGTATCTGGCCTGAGCAAATGCAGATGGAATTCGCCCAAAACGGGTGAATGGCTGTTGGATGTGCGGATTTTGGGTATAAGCCGCTTCGATGGATGAAGATACGCGGACCATACCGGCGGACAGCGCCCTGCCCGGCTGGCTTTCGAGCCTGCCAGAGAGCTGGCGCCCCTATGCCATGCTTGCCCGACTGGACCGTCCCGTGGGCATCTGGCTGCTCTATCTGCCGTGCATCATCGGCCTTGCCTTTCAGCGCCTCGGCTCTGGCGTCTACATCGCGGACATCGCCTGGACTCTGCTGTTCCTGATCGGTGCCACGGCCATGCGGGGCGCAGGCTGCACCTGGAACGACATCACGGACCGGAACATTGACGCCAGCGTCAGCCGCACGGCGCAGCGCCCGCTGCCGTCCGGCGCGGTCACGCTGCGCCAGGCCTATATCTTCCTCGCTGCACAGCTGCTGGTCGGCCTGCTCGTCTGGCTGTGCCTGCCGTTGGACGCAAAGATTGTTGCCCTCCTTTCTCTGCCGCTGGTGGGCGCATATCCCTTCATGAAGCGTGTTACGTGGTGGCCGCAGGCCTGGCTGGGGATGACCTTCAATTGGGGCGTTTTGGTAGGCGCGGCGACGGCCAGCATCATCACGCCGCAAGTGATCATCCTGTATGTCGGCCTCATCCTATGGACGATTGCCTATGACACGATCTACGCCCTGCAGGACCGTGAAGACGACGCGCTGATCGGCGTGCGTTCGACCGCCCGCCTGTTCGGGCAGCGCGCCGTGCTGATCAGCTTCTGCTTCCATATGGGGTCCGCGGCCCTGATCGCGCTGGCCGCCTCTCTCAATGGCGCAGGCCGGGTGGGCGCAGCCACAGCGCTGGCCTTCCTGATCCATGGCATCTGGCAGACCGCCCGCCTGAAATCCACACAGGAGCGGGCAGCGCTCGCCGTGTTCAAATCCAATGTCTGGGCAGGCGCAATTGTCGCCATCGGCTTTGCCTTTTCCGCCATGCTGCCCGACTCGAAACCGAAATCCCTGTTCGCCCATCACGAGATTGTGCCCGAAGGCCCCGCCAGCGAGATGAAACTGCCCTTCGGACTGGAACTGAAGCGGCACACGCATTCTCCCTCCGATCCTGGCGAGACATGGTTTGCCAGTGACACGATCCGCGCCCTGAAGCGCGAGGGCATAATTCCGCCAGACGAGCTGGAACCCGATTCTGACGAATAGGGCTTTGCCCTGTCCGGTCTTTTTGCCCCTCACCTCCCACCGCCTTTGGCGGTTCCTGCCGGCTTTCCTCCTGCGCCTAAAGCCGGACTGGCG
>NZ_AWFA01000011.1 GCF_000682675.1 Hyphomonas pacifica
ATGAATGAGGGAGCCAAAGGGCTCAGGTCAGGACCTAGAGTATACACATCGAGCGGTTTTTACGCTGTTAGGAAAACAGCAGCAGCAGAGCATGAATGGGGTTTGGTATTAAGGCGGCACAGTTAGTGATTGGAGCCTTGCGCAGGGGCTTTAAGCTAGAAGAAGAATATCTTCGAAGCTTTTAAGTGGAACCCTTGGTTTATTTTCGGGTGGGAAACAAAGCTGTGTCCTGTTCAGGTTAGGGGGGAGCTGAATGCTCTCGGATCTTATATCTTCCGAATTACCGTATTTGCGCCGTTATGCGCGAGGACTTATGGGGCAGCAAGGTGAGGGCGATGCTGCCGTTGAGGACATGATCGAGTCCTTGATTTTCCGCATTTCTGTTGCGCCCGACATGAAGTTCAACAGGGCTGACCTTTTTGCCGAACTGGACAAAACCGCTCGCAAGCGCATCGCTTCCTTATCTGATGAAAGTGGCATTGCACGCATCCTGAATGCTATGTCGACAGAGGAGCGCCGTACTCTTTTGCTGACGATCGTCGAAGGTTTTACCGTTGCCGAAACGGCTGAGATATTGGGTATGACTACCAGCAAGGTAGAAGACACCCTGCGGGCTGCTGAGAGTACGATCACGCATGCCGTTTCAACACCAGTTCTGATAATTGAGGATGAAACGCTGATCTCGTATCAGCTTTCGCAGATTGTGCGCGAAGCAGGTCACACGATAGCCGCTGTTGCAACGACACAGGGCGAAGCTGTCGAGTTTGCACGTACAGGCAAATTCGGTCTCATCCTTTCGGATATCCGTCTGGCAGATGGGTCAACCGGTATTGATGCTGTGTCTGATATTGAATCCTTTTATGAAGACCCCGTGCCCGTGGTCTATATTACGGCTTACCCAGAAATGCTGCTGCAGGGGGGAGTAGGCGAACCGGCCTACCTGATTCCCAAACCGTTCGATCCGTTACACGTTCGTACGGTGATTGATCAGGCTGTCCTGTCCGCCTACCTTTCAGATACGCGTAAAGCCGCTTAAGCCCAAAGGACTCCTAGAAGGAGACCTTGATGCCGGCACGGATGTTCTGTCCCGGGGCCGGGACCGTTTCTTTCAGCACGGATGTTGAGTAGCGAACCTCTTCATCCGTCAGATTGCGTCCTTCGACGAACAATTGCGTGCCTTCCTTGCCAAAGCCCAGTGCGGAGAGCTTGAACGCAGCTCGCGCTCCGAAGGTCGTATAGCCATCGGTCGGCAGGCTGCCTGCGCCGGGATCATCCTGATCTGCCGCAATCGTCATATTGGCTTGCACGGTCCAGAGCTTCCAGTCGGCTTGAAGAGAGCTGTGGAATGTCACAGGCGGCAGATAAGGGATGTTTCCGCCGTCATCCAGTTCGCCATTGACGAAATCAATACTGGCTTTTGCTGTCCAGTCAGCTGACAGGGCACTTTGGGGGAGTCGGGCTTCTCCATAGATTTCACCCCCGAAGAATTCTGCGTCTTGCTGGCTGAACAGATACACCGGCACGCCGTCCACTTCATCTGTCAGCACACCCTCATTCAGGGTTGAACCTGGTGTCAGATAGATGAAGCCCTCAAAATCTGTCAGGAACAGGTTGCCGCCCGCGCTGAGCCAGTCATTTTCCCAGCGCACGGTGGCTTCGAGGTTCGTGCCTTTTTCCTTGTTGAGTGAGGTGTTGCCAACTTCATATTGGCGGGTGGCAAGGTGTGCCCCATCCGCAAAGAGCTCGCTCTCATTCGGGGCACGTTCCGTGTATGACAGCTGCACACCTGTAAACCAGCCCGTTCCCCAATGGGCATGAGCCCCGAGTGAGCCGCTCACCAGATTGAAGTCCACCTTTCCGGCGACAGAGTTGTCGAGTTCGACATCATCGAAGCGAACTCCGCCCTCAAGACCTGCGCCATCCTCTAGTTCGTAAGTCTCATAGATGAAGACACCCAGATTCTTGGTCTTGGTCGGCGTGATGAAAGCTTCATCGCCAAAGGCGCCGATTTCCTTGTCGAGATATTGAAGGCCGAATGCGCCTTCGATATTGGCGATCAAATTGCCGACCTCGATCCTGGCTTCCGTGCCGTCTGTATCATAGCGGGTGCCAGGTTCGCCCGGGCCCTCGAATTCCGTATGGGTGTAATCGGCAATGGAGAGGTTGGCTGCCACATCCTTGAGAATGCCATAGTCCAGGTTGAGACCGCCGCGGAAGTCATATCGGGTCTGTTCAAGATCAATGAAAGGCGACTCTTCTTCATGGTCAGCTTCTTCTTCGCCGTCATGACCTTCTTCTCCGTGTTCATGTCCCGGCAGGCCATACTCTGATGTCTGATGTCTGACGCCAAATCCCAGGAAGCCGTTGTCGCCTACCCAGGAAAGTCCGCCCGCAAATGTACCTGTTTGCAGGAAGGAATTTTCAAGCGTGGCATAGGCCTCTTCATGTTCGTGCTCATGGTCATGATCTTCTTCGCCTTCCTCATGCTCTTCGGAAGCTCTGAGGCGAGAGGATTCGGCAAATCCCGGAATATCGTAATTCCCGAAGTCGCGAGCTGAGGCGGACAGGGTGAGCACGAACGGGCCCGTCGTATAGCGTACCTTGCCAGCGGTCTCTGTGCCCTCATTGACGCTATTGGTGGCTGCAAGGCCGTCAAAACTGAGGGGCTCATCTGGAAGTTTCTCGACAATCAGGCCGTCAATGACGTTGACCACGCCGCCAATGGCCTGGCCGCCATAGGCGAGGGCGGCCGGACCGCGAAGGATTTCGACCTTTTCGGCGTCGATACCGTCAGCTGCGGCTTGGTGATCCGGTGAGGCTGCGGAGACGTCGATTACGCCAATGCCATTTGTCAGAACCAGGACGCGCTCTGCGCCAAGCCCGCGCAAGACAGGGCGGCTTGCACCCTGGCCAAAGAAGGTTGTTGATACGCCCGGCTCGGATGCCAGCGTGTCACCTAATGTACCGGAGAGTTTTTGCACCAGTTCATCACGATTGATCGAGCTGGCATTACCGATCATTTCGTCGGTATCGCGTTGCGGGCCGACGCCGGTGACGATGATCGTATCCAGTGTTTCCGGAGCATCTTGAGCAAAAGCAAGAGGGCTCACGCCCAGCAGGAGGGTCGCCGCAAATAGGCGGCGCTTTGGGAGGGATTTCATGTCAGGTATTTCCTTGAAACAATAGGCAGAACTGCCCGCAGGCAGCGAGTTCAGAGCTTATTGTTGCAAGGAGGGCGGACTTCGGGGGGGAGGCGCGCGGCCTGGTGGACGGCTCCACCGGGGCGCTTCAATATAGAAAGACGTTTGGGCAATTTCCGGTGCCGGCAAGGCAGGCGGCAGTGTATCGAAGGTCGGCAGTATCGCTTGATCCTGCGCGACGACCTTCAGCTGACAGGTGACGCCATAATGCTTGTGTGGCTGGTCTGCATGCGCCGCCGAGTGACCAAGCGCCAGTGCCTGCACAAATATGTACAGTCCTGCCAGAAAGGCCAGACGATGCGTATGTAAGCGCCGTTTGCTCATTGTTACTCAGTTACACCCAGTGGCGGTATTCGCAAGCACCCCAGCAGCTAAAAAACATTACGAAATGCACCTGCAGCTCCAGTTTTCAGGGTTTGGTAACCAAGGAGTCGCATCTTGGCGAAGGTTAATAAAAAGCCTTGCGCTGTTAAGAGGATGTAGCATGTCGAAGAAAGCTGTGCGCTGGGGCGCAGACGTTGGATGCCAGACGAAAGTTAAGCCACTGGAGATTCGCAACGACCTTTCCGATCATGGTTTGAAAGGGAAGCGCGCCCAAGGGCAATTGGGGCTGAACCGCCAGCTCACCAAGATGGCGGCCAAGAAGGATGCGCGGGATGGACTGCCTGTCTCCGAAGCGATCACACAGGACCAGTGGAGTGAGTGTGAGCAACAAATCGCAGAGCGCGCGGAGGATGTGCGCCGTGGATTGAGCACTTGGATGACTACAACAGCGGCGGCTGTCCGTAACTATATCAGTGATTACACGCCAATAGATATTTATCCGGATCAGCTGCGCGAGGCGATCAAGTCTGAAGAAAACGAATATCGCCATTACGAGTTGGATGATGTGCACGATGCGAAGGAAACGCATACGGCGGCGATCATCGAACTTCAGCAGTTCCGCGCGCGCCATGGGGACCGCATTGGGGACCGCACGCCGGATATCAAGAAAAATGTCGAGCAGGCGATTGCGATCCTGATTTTCATCATGGTGCTGGAGGGCGGCTTCAATGCTCTGCTGTTCAAGGATGCTCAGGCGAGCGGCTTGATGGGCGGTCTGATGATTGCCTTCGGAGTCTCCGCCGTAAACGTGATGTTTGGCGTGATCGGTGGTTTCTTTGGTTTGCGTTACCTGAACCATCCTGCACTGCCAGCGAAGATCGTCGGCGGCACAGTGGCGATGCTCTGTATTCTGTGTGGTATCT
This sequence comes from Hyphomonas pacifica, assembly GCF_000682675.1. GTDB lineage: Bacteria > Pseudomonadota > Alphaproteobacteria > Caulobacterales > Hyphomonadaceae > Hyphomonas > Hyphomonas pacifica. The sequence goes on from NZ_AWFA01000011.1 coordinate 4,448, forward strand.
TCCTGAACTTCTTTGTCGCGCACTTCCGCGATGCTGTTGAGCTGGGCCTGATGGCCGCAGCGGAAGCCGGCACGCTAGGCAGTTTCTCCATGTTCTCGATTGCGCCAGGGGATGTGCTGAATTCCATGTTCCCGAACATCTTTGGGCTTGAGAGCTTTCTGGCTCTTGGTCTGCTCTTCATGGGACTCGCAGTCTTTGGGCTTGCGATATATGAGGGCTATGACCGCATTTCGGACCGCTATCCGGGCTATGGCCGCGTATGGCGGAAAGAGCGCCGCGCTTATGAACGCCGTCAGGAAGTGCGTAATGGCGTACGGGATGATCTGTCGGAATACTTCTCCAATTGTCGGCTTTGGTTCGAGACTCAGCAATCGCGTCATGTCGCAGCCAAGCGTGAGATCGAGAAGGCAATGAATCTGCTGGAAACACGCCGTGATTTTGCCTCAGCCATTGCGGCGCGTGCTGCAGATCAGGAGCGTAGCCTGAAGGTTGCTTACCGCCAGGCTCACCGCCGCGCACGTAACGCCAATCGTGACCGCTTGGGCGATCAGGCACCATGCCCGGCTTACTTCGACGAGATCGTGACGCCGCAGCTGCCACCTTTCGATTTCTCCAAGGAGCGTGACCAGGCAAACAATGCGATTTCGGCTCTCGACCAGAACATCAAGGCCTTGAACCTGACACGCGAATGGCTGGAGCAGCATATTCAGGAAGTCCAGAAAGGTCTGTCCTCCATCGAGAAGAAAGTTGCTGACGAGCTTGGTAAAGTGCGCGATGCCAAGGGCGCAACGCATGTGCCGGTCGATCAGGCCCGGCGCGCGTAGAGGGAGACTGTAAGGCATGGCACGTCGCAGAAGTGACAGGGGCCCATGGTTCTGGCGCGGCATGATCGCGCTGATGCTGGGAGGTGTTTTCGGGCTGTTCGCAATTGTCGCGTTCAACCAGCCGCCCAGCGTGATGGCAGATACACAGTGCCGGATGGATCGAAACGACCCTGCCCATACCATTATCCTTGTCGACCAGTCTGACCCTTTCAATCCCAATGATCTGGACTGGGTATATGAGTTTGTTGACGCAGAGGCGCGTAGCCTGCCGAAATATGGCCGTCTGACGGTAATGACCCCCAATGCCGAAAGCCCCTATGATCCGAAAGTAGTTTATGTGGCGTGCTCGCCCGGGAGTGCCGCTGATGCCAATCCACTGTTCCAGAACCCGAAAATGATTGAACAGACTTGGCAGAATGACTTCTACAAACCGTTGATTGCCAAAGTGGAAGAAACGCTTCTCGACAAGCGTCAGCCCAGTTCTCCCCTGTCGGAAGCGATCTACTCCATCGCCGATCGTGCCGATTTCCAGAAAGGTGAAGGCCGTCGCCGGGTCGTGCTGGTATCGGATCTGATGCAGCATTCCGATGGCTTCAGCTTTTACAAGACGGGGGCGGACTATGACGCTTATCTCGACTCAAAGCTGGCGGACACGAAACCTCATATGGAGGGCGTGGAAGTCGTGGCTCGCGTTGTCCCACGTCAGATTTACGACCTGCCTATCTCTGATGTGAAGTCTTTCTGGAGAGCCTATTTCTCAGAATCCGGGGCTGAATATGGTTCTGTAAACTGACCCTTCTTTCTTGCTTCACTTCTCGGCGTTGAAGAGTCTGGCCTTATTCTTGCACCTTCTAGCGGTAGAATTCGTGCAATTTTGGGACGGACATCATGTTTACTTTCTGCAGAACCGGCCTGACGGCCCTTGCTTCGGCGGTTTTGCTTGCGGCTTGTTCAACGACCACAGATACAGGTGGTTCACAGGCGGCAGGCGCATCCAGCAATGCTACTGCAACGCTGGTGAAGACGCGCAAGCAAGAGTATCTTGAGGCCTTCAACGCGCCGCGCGGCAAGGTTCGCGCGACGCAGACAGGCATTCGTCCAGGTTATGATTTTGTTGGCATTGCCGAGACGGACATCACATATCCACTGCCTTGGGAAATAGTGACTCAGAATGGTGCAGTCGTCGCGAGCGGAATGACGGTGCCTTATGGTCTTCACGAAGGGTCTGGTGAGCCCATTCACCTCATCATCGCGAAGGATCTGACAAGTCGAGGCAAGGGTTTTGTCTTGCAGGTTAAGAATGTGGGCACAAGCCATCCCTTTGACGTGTCTGAAGATGTCTTCCGTAATCTCAAATATGACACGCTGAGCTATTTCTATCACAACCGCGCCGGTATGCCGATTGAAGCAAAATATGCGGGTGGCAAGCAGTTGAGCCGTCCGGCCGGACACAAAGATGAAGTGCTGACCTGCTTCCATGGCGCAGACAAGTTCGGCTTGGAGTGGCCGGGATGCCAGTACAAGCTGGATGTTACCGGTGGCTGGTACGATGCTGGTGATCACGGGAAATACGTTGTCGATAGCGGCATCAGTGTCTGGACGCTGCTGGATGCATATGAGCGCGGCACCAAAGGTTTTGCGGATGGTGAGGTAAATATCCCCGAAGCCGGAAACGGCGTGAACGATTTGCTGGACGAAGCCCGTTACAATCTTGATTTCATGCTGAGCATGCAGGTGCCTGAAAATGCACACACAGCTGTCTTGTTGGGCAATGTCGGAAGTGACTTGGCGAGTGCCAAGCCGAACGTAATCGACGTGTCCGGTATGGTGCATCACAAGGCAGGCGATACGTCCTGGGCGTCTTTTCCCTTGGCGCCGCATCTGAACACAAAGCCTCGCGCCTTGTTCCCGCCCTCTACGGCTGCCACCTTGCATCTTGCGGCCGTTGGAGCGCGGTGTGCCCGCGTTTTCCGAGGCATTGATGACGCCTATGCTGATAAATGCCTGGAAGCATCCGAGCGTGCCTATGCGGCGGCCAAACGCGTGCCGGACGCCTATGCCCATGACAATTTCCTGGGGACTGGGCCTTTCGCATCAAACGATCTGCGCGGTGAGTTCTACTGGGCTGCTGCCGAACTCTACGTCACCACAGGAGAGGCTGGCTATCGGGCGGATGTGAAGTCCTATCAGGACAAGCTGGACAACTGGCCGCTGAGCAGCCGTGAAGAGATTAATTGGCATGACACCGAGGGCCTCGGCATCATCACGCTGGCGCGTTTCTCTCCTGATGCAGAGATGAAGACAGAGGCGATCGAAGGCCTGAAAGCCACGGCAGATGGCTATGCCAGCCAGATCATTCATGAAGGCTATCAGATACCTATGAACCGCGGCGTCTGGCCGTGGGGCTCCATCGGCACGCTGGCCAATCGTGGTCTTCTGCTTGGTACGGCATATGATCTTACTGGCGATACCCGATACCGGAATGCGGCGCTGGACCTGCTAGACTACATTCTCGGCCGCAACCCGCGCGACATTTCCTATATTTCTGGCCATGGCGAGAATGCCGTGAAGGCGCTGCACCACCGCTTCTGGGCAGGGGCATATTATCCGGGCTATCCGCTGCCCCCGGCTGGTGTTGTCTCCGGTGGCCCAAACAACACCAATCCGGCTGGGCCTGTCTCGCGCGCCATTATTGACCAATGTCACGCACAGACCTGCTTTGCAGATCATAATGATGCGTATGAGCTGAACGGCGTTGGCATCAACATTCAGGCGGCAACCTTCTGGCTGGCGGCCTGGGCGGATGATATCGACCGCGCGAACTAAGCAGTGATGGTGGAATTAGTCCTCAAAGGTGCCGATGACCGGCACATGGTCTGAGGGCTTTTCCATCTCGCGGGCCTTACGATAGATCTCGACGGACTGGAGACGGTCCGAGGCCTGTGGTGAGCAGAGCAGATGGTCGATCCGGATGCCGTGATCTTTCTTGAAGGCGCCGCCCTGATAGTCCCAGAACGTATATTGATGGGCGCGTCCATCGGTTAGTTCAAAGGCGTCAGCCAGACCAAGATATTTGAGCTTGCGGAATTCGGCGCGCGTTGAGGGCAGGGCCAGGGCGTCATTCTGCCAGACCGTCTCGTCCCAGCAATCAACCGGCGTCGGAATGCAGTTATAGTCACCGCACAGCACAAAGGCTTCATCCTGCTTCAGCAGCGCCCGGGCATGACGCTCCAACGCGTCCATCCATTCCATCTTGTAGTCATACTTCACGCCTGGAGCCGGATTGCCGTTCGGCAGATACAGCCCGCCGACGCGAATCGGCGACTCCGCCAGAACTAGTGCTTCGATATACCGGGCCTGGTCATCCTCCAGGGTCGGAAGGCCTTTCGTCACATCCTCAATCTCATGCCGTGAGAGGAGCGCGACGCCATTATAGCTCTTCTGTCCCAGAACGGCACAATTCCAGCCCTGTTCCTCAATTTCCAGGTAGGGAAAGGCGTCCGTCTCACATTTGATTTCCTGCAGGCAGACAACATCACAGTCTATTGACTGTAATACCTCCAGCACTGTGGGGAGACGGGCCTTGATCGAGTTGACATTCCAGGTGGCGATACGCATGAGGTCTCTATTAGCAGCTTCGCCCCATTGTTCCAGCGGGCAGTGCTGCCTATAATTGGGTAATTCCTCAAGGAGAACCGCATGTCACCGAGTTGGATTCAATTGCTGATCGTCGTGGTCGTTGCGCTGCTCCTGTTTGGCGGCCGGGGGCGCATTTCCTCGATCATGGGTGACATGGCGAAAGGCATTGGTGCTTTCCGCAAGGGCCTGAAGGATGAGGAAGAGACCAAATCCGTCGAGAAAGACGAGACCATGGTCAATGTCACGCCTCAGAAAGATGAGACGAAGGCCTCGTCATAATCCGCCGAGTGGAGGGCGCATAGAATGCTGCCCGGAATCGGGTTTTCCGAACTCCTTTTGCTGGGGCTTGCGGCGCTGATCATTGTTGGCCCGAAAGACCTGCCATTGATGATGCGCCGTGTCGGACAATTTGTCGGCAAGGGCCGCGCCATGGCACGTGAGTTCCAGGCCGCTTTCGAAGACATCGCCCGGCAGAGCGAACTGGACGAGCTGCGCAAGGAAATCGAAAGCCTCAAGCGCGACAATGCCATGCAGGATGCGGCGGCTGATCTCGCTGCTGTTGAGGCTGACATCAATTCTTCCGTCATGGCACAGCACCCGCAGGCTGAAGCGCCGTCAAAGCCCCAGCCAACGGAGCCAACTATAGTGCCGCAAGACGCGCAATTGACCAGCGCGCCGGATACGCCGGAAAGCACTGAAACCAAGAAGCCCGGGGATGATGCCGAGTGAGTACAGTGCCCCCCAAAGACGAACAGCCCAATTTTACGGATGACGAAGTTGAGGCGAGCCGCGCGCCGCTGCTTGAGCATCTGACAGAGCTGCGCTCGCGCCTCATCAAATCGATCATCGCGCTAAGTGTTGCCTCCATTGTCTGTTTCTTCTTTGCCGAGCACATTTACGACTTCCTGCTCGCGCCCTTCGCGCGCATGGCAGAGGGCATTCGTGGCACGCAGCTGGAGCTGATATTCACTGGCCCGATGGAATTCTTCTTTGCCAAGCTGAAGCTGGCCGTGTTCGCAGGTATCTTCCTGTCTTTCCCGGTCATGGCCTGGCAGGTCTACCGCTTTGTGGCGCCGGGGCTCTACAAGGAAGAGCGGGGCGCGTTCTGGCCGTATCTTGTCTTCGCGCCTCTTCTGTTTGTGCTGGGCGCGACCTTTGTTTACTTCCTGATGCTGCCCATGCTGGCGCGCTTTGCCGTGTCTCAGGAGCAGATCGAGAGTAGCGTGGCGACGATCAAACTGTTGCCGCGTGTCTCGGAATATCTCTCCTTGGTGATGGCGCTGATGCTGGCCTTTGGCCTGTCCTTCCAGCTGCCGGTGATTCTTAGCCTTCTGGGACGGATCGGCATTGTCTCTTCGGATGCGCTGGCCAAGGGCCGGAAATATGCCATCGTCGCTATCCTGGCCTTTGCGGCCTTCTTCACCCCGCCGGATGTAATCTCCCAGGTTCTGCTGACCGTGCCGGTGCTGTTCCTGTATGAAGTCTCCATCTGGTGCGTGAAGCTGATCGAGAAGAAGCAGGCCGAGCAGGACGCCGAGGCCGAAGCAAAGTCCTGATCCGGGCCTTGTAAGCACTTCCCCCGGTTGCAGCTTTGCCCGCTGCGGATTACAGCAGTGACCGACTGATCAGACAGGAAACACCCCATGTTCGATATCCGTGCCATCCGTGAAAATCCCGACGCATTCCGTGCCGCCTGGAACCGGAAGAAGCCGGGCCTGGGCGACTCCGTAGACGACATCCTTGCGCATGACGCCGCCGTCCGCACGGCAGTGACCGACAAGCAGGAAGCCGAAAAGGCTCGCAACGAAACCTCCAAGCTGATCGGAAAGGCGAAAGCCTCTGGCGATGAGGCGGAGTTTGAACGTCTGCGCAAGGTGGTGGCCGATGCCAAGGAAACCATCGAAGCGGCTGGAGAGCAGGAAGAGGCTGCACGCCAGCTGCTGGACGATCTGCTCTATGGCCTGCCGAACATTCCGCTGGACGAAGTGCCGGACGGTCAGGACGAAGACGGCAATGTCGAGCAAAGCCGCTGGGGCGAGCCGAAAGCCTATGATTTCGAGGTGAAAGACCATGCCGACCTCGGCGAGGCGCTCGGCATGATGGATTTCGAGACGGCGGCGAAGATGAGCGGTGCGCGCTTTGTGCTGCTCTCCGGCAAACTCGCCCGTCTGGAACGTGCCCTTGCCGCCTTCATGCTGGACGTGCAGACGGAAGAACATGGGTATACGGAATGCTCTCCGCCTGTTTTAGTCAAGGATCAAGCGCTTGTCGGGACGGGCCAGTTACCCAAGTTTGCCGAAGATCTATTCAGGACAACGGCGGACCACTACCTTATTCCCACAGCTGAAGTCCCGCTGACGAATATTGTCCGTGAAAGCATCACCGAGGCTGACTATCTGCCGCGCCGCTTTACCGCACACACACCATGCTTCCGCTCTGAAGCAGGCAGTGCCGGACGTGATACTAAGGGCATGATCCGCCTGCACCAGTTCAACAAAGTAGAGCTTGTCTCCGTGGTCGCGAACCAGGAAGAGGGCCTGCAGGAGCTGGAACGGATGACAGGCTGCGCCGAGGAAATCCTGAAGCGCCTGAACCTGCCGTTCCGCCGCATGCTGCTCTGTGCTGGCGACATGGGGGCAGGGGCTCGCAAGACCTATGACCTTGAAGTCTGGTTGCCGAGCCAGGACACCTATCGCGAAATCAGTTCGTGTTCCTACTGCGGAGACTATCAGGCCCGCCGCATGAATGCGCGCTATCGCCCGGAAGCCGGCGCGAAACCTGAATTTGTTCATACACTGAACGGTTCCGGCCTCGCTGTCGGCCGCACATTGGTGGCCATTCTGGAAAACTACCAGAACGCCGACGGCTCCATCACCGTACCGGAAGCCCTGCGTGGCTACATGAACGGCCTTGAGGTGATTTCGGCATGAGCCCTCACCTCCCACGCCCTTCGGGCGCGGGTTTCTCCCTTCCCGAGGGGAGAGGGGGCAGATGTGGGGCACGGATAAATCCCTCTCCCGATTTCGGGAGAGGAGGAAGTCATCGCACCAGCGATCGTATGTGAGGGAACACTATGAGAATTCTGCTGACCAATGATGATGGCATCAACGCGCCGGGCCTGGCTGTGCTGGAAGAGATCGCTCGTGAGATTTCGGATGATATCTGGATCGCCGCGCCCGAAGAGGAACAGTCCGGCAAGGGCCGTGCCATCTCGCTGACGCATCCGGTGCGCACGCGCAAGGTGGGCGACAAGGCCTGGGCCGTGGCGGGCACACCGTCTGACTGTGTGCTGCTGGCCACGCATAATCTGATGCCGGAGAAGCCTGACCTTGTGCTGTCCGGCGTCAATCGCGGCCAGAACATTGCCGAGGACACAAGCTTTTCCGGCACCATCGCCGGCGCCATGTTCGGCATGCAGATGGGCATTCCGTCGGTTGCCCTCAGCCAGGCGCAGAGCTTTCGCGAGCGCGGGTCTCTGCCATGGGATACGGCCCGCAAATGGGGCAGCAAGGCGCTGAAGCCGCTAATCGAAACCGGCTGGCCGGGCGATGTCGTGATGAATGTGAACTTCCCGGATGTGGACCCTGACGATGTCAAAGGCATCAAGGTGACCCGCCAGGGCTTCCGGGATGAATCCATTATCCATACCGACCGGCGTGAAGACCTGCGCGGCAATGATTATTACTGGATCGGCTATCGCGGAAAAATGTCGAAGCCTGCCGAGGGTACTGATCTGCGCGCCATTTATGATGGCTATGTCTCCATTTCTCCGCTTCATGTGGACTTGACGCATGAAGTGTTCCTCAGGACGCTGCGGGAGATATGGAAGAGCTGATCGCCGACCCGTTCCGTGCCGCCCGCCTTGTCCTGCGCCTGCGCCAGGAGGGGGTCACCGATGATGCCGTGCTGAAGGCGATGGAAACCATCGACCGCGGGGCCTTTGTCGAGGGAGAGGAGCTGAAGAAGCTCGCTTTTGATGATTGCGTGCTGCCGATCCCTTGCGGGCAGACAATTCCGCGCCCTGCCGTAACCGGGCAGCTTTTGCAGGCCATGGGTCTTGGCCCGTCGCGGCTGGCGCGCATCCTTATGATCGGCATGGGCTCGGGATACACGGCGGCGCTCGCCGGGCAACTCGGCTCGGATGTGTTCGCCGTTGAGCGCTATGACCGTCTGACGGAAGCGGCACGTCAGCGTATTGTGCGGCTGGGTCTCAGTAATGTGGCCGTGCGTCATGGCGACGGAATGCTCGGGTGGGCAGAGCGCGGGCCTTATGACCGCATCCTTCTGACAGGGCAGGTGGATGAGGTGCCGGACGTGCTACTCTCGCAGCTTGCGAAGGGCGGACTGCTGCTCGCGCCTATGCAGCGCGAGGGCAGGCAACAGATTGCGCGCATGAATGCTGATCGACAGACAGAGTGGATTGGCCTGTCTTTTCCGCTTCCGGCGCTGGCCGAGGGAAAATCCCGCATTCTTTAGCCGGATTTGCGCATCTGCAGGCCTTGTTTGCCAATACATGCGGCCACAGCTATAGGGGCAGGAAATTCTCAGGGGTTCACGGGAGACATATCATGCTGAACAGACTTGCCGCACTGACGATCGGGGCGACCGCCCTTGGCCTGCCCGCACTGGCACAAGCCGCTCCATCCGAATCCGGTCCAAGTATTATCAGCCAGGTCCTGCTGTTTCTGCCGCTGATCCTGATCTTCTACTTCCTGCTGATGCGTCCTCAGCAGCAGCGAGCCAAAAAGCACAAGGCGATGATCGAGGGCCTCAAGCGCGGTGACACGGTCATCACGTCCGGCGGCCTGATTGGCAAGGTGACTAAGGCTGGTGACACAGAGATCACCGTTGAGCTGGGTGACAACATGCGCGTCCAGATGATCAAGGCGATGGTCATCGAAGTGCGCGGCAAGAATGATCCTGTCCCTGCCAACGATTAAGGGCCTTTAGGGCCGGCTGCCGGCCCGCCCCACGATAAGGAATCCCCAATGCTTCAGTTTCCACCCTGGAAGGTTGCGCTCATCCTGTTGGCTCTAGCGTGGGGCGTCGTCATGGCGCTGCCAAACGTCGTGAACATGGATAATGCCCCTGGTTTCATGCCCAAGAAGGGCGTGAATTTGGGCCTGGACCTTCAGGGCGGTGTCTATCTGATGATGGAGATCGACCCCGATGAGGTGATTGCGAACCGTCTGGAAGTGTTTGCAGGCGATGTGCGCGGCGCGCTCAGCAATGTGTCCCCTTCCGAACGCATCGGCCACCTGCCGGAAGTGAAAGGCCGAGAGCTTGAGATCAAGCTGACCCGCCCGGATGCAGATGGTAATTTCCCGCTTGATGAGGCCCTGCGACGTATCCGCAAGCTGAATGGCAGTGTGGAAGGCGCCATTGGCGGCGCCAAGACCTATGAGATCGAGGCGCGCGGGAATGATACGATCATCGTCAGCGTGCCGCAGACGTCTGAAGAGGCCCTGATGAAGGATGCGCTCGGCAAGACGATGACTATCGTTCGCCGACGGGTGGACCCGGATGGGGTGTCCGAGATTTCCATCACGCCTCAAGGCAACAGCCGCATCATTCTGGAAGCGCCGGGCGAGCCTGATCCGCAGCGCCTGAAGGATTTGCTAAGCCGTGATGGCAAGATGACTTTCAATCTGGTCGACAACAGCCCTTCTGCAATCACCGCTGCGCAGAGCGGCGTGGTGAAGCCCGGCTATCGTCTACTGGAAGGTCCAACTACCGGACCGCTACTTGTTCGAAATATTCCGGAAGTTGTCGGTTCTGACATCGCCAATGCGGCGCAAGGGTTTGATGAGGCGAACCGCCCGCAAATCAACTTCCGTCTCAATAGCAATGGCTCACGCAAATTCTACAACACGACCCGTTCCAATTCCGGCAAGCTGTTTGCTATTGTTCTGGATGATGTGATCATGTCCGCGCCGCGGATCAATGAACCGATCCCGGGCGGCAGTGTTCGCATTACGGGTGATTTTACACAGGAAGAAGCCCAAGACCTTGCGGCGATTATCGAAGCCGGCGAAATGCCGGCAAAGGTTCAGTTTCTGGATCAGCGTACTGTCAGCCCGACATTGGGCCACGACTCCATCCGCGCAGGGACACGCGCCTCCATGATCGGCCTAGCCCTGGTCGCGATCTTCATGATTGTCGCTTACGGCCTGATGGGAGGCCTCGCAGTCGGCTCGCTGGCCGCGAATATTATCTTGATCCTTGGTGCTCTCTCCGGCCTCGGCGCAACGCTGACCCTGCCTGGCATTGCCGGTATTATCCTGACAATCGGTATGGCGGTGGATGCCAACGTGCTGGTGTTTGAACGTATTCGCGAAGAACAGCGGGCTGGGCGCTCGCCCATGACTGCAGTTCAGGCGGGGTATGAGCGCGCGCTCTCAACCATTCTGGACGCCAACATCACCACGCTGATCGCGGCTGTGATCCTCTATCTGCTTGGGTCCGGCCCCGTGAAAGGCTTCGCGGTGACCCTGGCGATCGGTATCGTGACGTCCGTGTTTACGGCCTTTGTCGTGACGCGCTGGTTTACCGTCATGTGGCTGAAAGCCTTCCGCCCCAAGAAGCTCGCAGTCTAGGCCCGTAGGAGAAACATCATGCTACTCAAATACTGGCCTGAAGAGACAAAGCTGAAGTTCATGAATTTGCGCCTGATCGGCGCGATGGTTTCAGCCTTGATGATTGCGGCTTCCGTTTTCTTTCTCGGCACGCGCGGGCTCAATTTCGGGGTCGACTTTGCCGGCGGTACGGTAATGGAACTGGAGCAGACGGATACAATCACGGTTGAGGCTGTCCGCGCAGCCATGCCGCTCAGTGCTGAAGTGAACAGCGCCGTCGGCACCGATGCCCGCAGCATTGTCGTCGTGAAGTTCGGCGAGGCAGATCCTGCAGAACTGGGGGAGGCGTTCCAAGCGCTTTCGCCTGCGGATCAAGCTGAGCGTGCAACAGGCGCAACCAATGAGTTTGTAGTCCGTGTACTGAAGGAAAAGCTGAACATATCTGACGATCAGTTTCTTCGGAATGATTCCGTGGGGCCGAAAGTCTCCAGTGAGCTTTTCCGGGATGGTATTACCGCGCTTGTCGTCGCGCTTGCGCTGATGCTGGCCTATATCTGGTTCCGGTTTGAATGGCAGTTCTCGATTGGTGCTGTTGCGGCGCTGGCGCACGATGTCATCATCACCTTGGGTGTCTTTGCGCTGATGCAGCTGGAGTTCAACCTGACGACCATCGCCGCCTTGCTGACGATCATTGGTTACTCAATGAACGATACGGTTGTTGTGTTCGACCGGGTGCGGGAAGAAAAGCGGAAGTACAAGAAGATGCCGGACCGTCAGGTGATCGACCTGGCCCTGAACAGCACGCTGTCTCGTACCTTGCTGACGTCTGGCACAACGCTTCTGGCGCTGTTGGCAATCTTCTTCCTGGGCGGTCCCGTTTTGCGCGGCATGAGTTTCGCCCTTATTTGGGGCATTCTGATCGGGACATACTCATCTATCTTCATTGCCTCCAGCATCGTGCTGGCGCTGGGTATGGACCTGAACAAGAAACCTTCCGACGAAGTGCAAGGGTTTCAGGGCGCGCCGTAGCTTTAACGGCGCTTTCCCCTTATTCTCCCAATACGATGTGACGCTGAAGCAGGGCCTCAATGGCATCCTTCGGCGTGTCGCAATGCACCAGCGAGGCGCGGAAGTTCTCCGGGGTGAACTTGCCGTCGATGATGTGGTCCATCAGTTCGAAGAAGGGGGACCAGAAGCCATCCTCGTCCAAAAAGGCCATTGGCTTTGCATGCAAGCCCAAGCGGGCCCAGGACAGTATCTCCACGGCTTCTTCCAGGGTGCCGATACCGCCCGGCAGCACAATGAAGGCATCTGATTCATCAAACATCATCTGCTTCCGAATGTGCATGTTCTCTACGATGCGGTGCTCCACCTCATCATAGATCATCTCCTTGTCCAGCAGGAAGCGGGGCATGATGCCCAGCACATCGCCGGCAGACTCATGAGCGGCGCGTGCGCAGGCCCCCATAAGGCCAACACCGCCGCCGCCATAGACCAAGCGCAAATCATGCTTGGCGAGTTCGCGGCCCAATTCCTCGGCCAATCTGAGATAGCCTGGTTGAACCGCATCAGAGGCACCGCAATACACGCAGACCGACTTGATTTTGCTCATTCGAAACACGCCTTTCTACTGTGTGGGCTAGCCGGTATATGGGCCCTGCAACGCAACCGCCAGTGACATTTTCAGGGTGCTTTGCTGTCTCTGGCAACATCCAGGGTTTGCTGTCTGGATGTTTTGTTACCATATGCGGGCGATGACGAATCCACATCAAGCTCCGGCGGACCATGACAAGATCGAGAGCGCCGATGGCGGGCTTGGCGGTTCCATCCTTCGAATCCTGAAATTGCTCGGCCGACCCGAATTGTCGAAATGGCGCCTCGTAATGGTGCTGGCTGTGCTGCTGACGCTCGGCGCGTCTGTGCTGGAAGTTGTTTCCCCATTGTTGTTGGGGCACGCGATCAACCGCGCGGTCCCTGAAGGCGGCGAGGCGGCGGCGTTTGGCGCGGCAGCCATGTGGCTGACCCTTGGTATCAGTATTCGCTTTCTGGCAGCGGCCATGCCGCAGATACGGGACTGGCTGTTCTCACCCGTCAGTCAGGATGCGCAACGCATCGCCAGTGTGGATGCTTTCGGTCACGCGCAGTCGCTGTCCCTGAACTTCCACCAGACCCGCAGGACGGGGGCGCTCAACCGGATTATTGAGCGTGGCGCGAATGCCATCGACTATCTTATCCGGTTCCTGGCATTCAATATCGGGCCGACCTTTGTGCGGCTGATCCTTGCGTCCATCGCGCTGGGGGTGGCCTATGATTACAGACTGTCCCTGATCGCCATTGCCACAATCATCATCTACGTCATTGCGACCGTAGTGATCACGGAGTGGCGGGTGCGCCAGCGCCGGAGGATGAATGAGGCGGATACGCATTTCCGTGCGACAGCTGTCGACATCCTGACCAATTTCGAAACCGTGAAGGCCTTCGCCGCAGAGCGCCGTGAGACAGGCCGCTTCAATGATGCGATGCGCACCTATAATCATCGCTATGTCGATGCCGTGCGCTCCATGTATATCCTGAACGCGACACAGGCCCTGATCATGAATGGCGGCTTGCTGGCGGTCCTCGTGCTGTCTGCGTTCAATGTCATTCAGGGTACGATGAAGGTGGGCGATCTCACCGCCGTGATGCTGATGCTGCTGTCGCTCTACGCGCCGCTGAACATTCTTGGCTGGGCCTGGCGGGAGATCAAGCAAGGCGCCGTCGATCTGGAAAAGCTCTACGGATTGCTTGCGATGAAAACTGAAGTGGCAGACGCTGTGGATGCGCATGAGCTGAGCAAGCCATCAGGCCATGTCGAGTTTCAGAATGTTGGTTTCAGTCATGAAGGCCGCGCCGTCGGCGTTCGTGACATCAGTTTTGATCTGCCGCCCGGCCGCAAGATTGCCTTTGTCGGCACCTCTGGCGCGGGAAAGTCCACGCTGCTGAAACTGTTGTTCCGTTTCTATGACGTGGATAGCGGCAGGGTTCTGGTGGATGGTCAGGATGTGCGGACGGTAACACAGGAATCCCTGCGCAAGGCGCTGGGCCTGGTGCCGCAGGATGTCGTGCTGTTCAACGACACGATCCGCTCCAACATTGCCTATGCAAGGCCGGAAGCTACGGATGAGGAACTCCGGGATGCCGCGCGCCGCGCGCAGTTGCTGGACTTCATCGACTCGCTGCCGGAGGCGTGGAGCACGCGCGTTGGCGAACGGGGCCTGAAGCTTTCCGGTGGCGAGAAGCAACGTGTCGGCATCGCTCGCGTAATTCTGGCTGATCCTGCGATCCTGGTGCTGGATGAGGCTACGTCAGCGCTCGATAGTGCGACAGAGGCGGCCGTTCAGGATGCACTCGATGAAGCCGCAGAAGGTCGCACGACGCTGATGGTTGCCCACCGCCTGTCTACCGTGAAATCGGCCGATGAGATTATCGTCCTTGAGGCAGGAGAAATCATTGAGCGTGGTACACATGCGCAGCTGCTGTCAAAAGACGGCAAATATGCTGATATGTGGGAAAGACAGGCGAAGAGCGCCGAAATCGCGTTGGATGAAGTTTAACAGGAAGGCCCGCCCGGCATGAGCGAAGACCTTGAGCGCAAATCTACCCCTTGGCTGACAGCCGGCTTTGATTGGGAAGGTGTGGCGGCGGCTTTGGCGGCGTTACTGATTGGTATGCTGCTTGGTGCGTTCTGGTCGGTGCTGTTCTGGATAGGTTTTGCGATCATGGTTGCGGCGCTTCTCTCCGGGCGTTGGTCTAAACGTGCCGTTCCGGACCTTGCCAATGGAATCATCGCGCCGTGCGACGGGCTTGTCGTATCTGTTTCGCGTGAAGATCCGCCGAGCGAGCTGCGCATGACGGAAAAGCCGACCATGCGTATCCGCATCTCTTCATCTCCTGCTGCAACCAATCGCCTTTATGCGCCGATTGCCGGCAGCCTGGAGAGCCTGATCGTTGAAACAGGTGACCGTTCTGTGCCGCTTGCCATGCGGCCGGAAGATGAGGGGCTTACGGTTTCCTATCTGACTTTTGAGAGCCAGAGCCACCAGGTCGGCGTGCGCCTGGCCTCTGGTGGGCTCGGGCCTCGGCAGGAGATCGAAGTGGAAGCGGGGGACATTCTTCGCCTAGGCCGTATTTTCGGCAAACGCCGTCTTGGTGGCTGGTGCGATATCTATGTTCCGGCAAATACAGGCCAGTTGATCTGGCCGGGACAAACCCTTGTCGGCGGAGAAACCGTGCTCGGACGTCTCAAATCATCCAGCGATCCTGATCTCTTCGAAGACATGATGGCTGAGGAAGAGCCTGAAGGAGCCGAGGAAGAGGTTCTCGATGAGGTGCATGACGACGGTGATGACTATTATCCAGAGCCAGACGAGACAGACACGCCGGAAGACCCGGCTGTGATGTTCGCACGCCTACGGGAAGCGGCGAAGAACAAACCTGCCGGGGATTAGTCCTCGCCTTTCGGTGCGTTGCGGTTCATCCAGGCAAAGATCGGCTTGAAGGGTAGTATCCAGCCGATACCGCCCACGACATAGAATAGCACAATTGCCCATTTGGGCCATCCGGACACCATGGGGCCGACAGTGCCGATCATAATAATCCAACACATCATAAAGGCCAGCAGGGTCAGGGTCGCGACGATTTTCCGGTTCTCATAGCTCATTCTCACTGCCTTTCGCTGCACATGCGACGTCTCCGCCTCTTGCGTCCGCAACAGCTTGGATCATGTATCGCGCATGAGTGAAACGTCAAAAATCACCCCGTCCGCCGTCTGGGTTCGCCGCTGGCTCGTTCTGATGGGTCTGATGGTCTACGCGATGATTCTGATCGGCGGGGCTACACGCCTCACCGATTCGGGGCTCTCCATTACAGAGTGGAACCCTGTGAGTGGTGCACTACCGCCCTTGTCCGAGCATGCATGGGAGGTGGAGTTTGCAAAGTATCGTGAGACTTCTGAATATCAATTGGTCAACAAGGGCATGTCCCTGGCCGAGTTCCAGCAGATTTTCTGGTGGGAATGGGGGCACCGTTTCTTCGGGCGGATGATCGGCCTTGTCGCCGTATTAGGCCTTGTGGGTTTTGCTGTGCGCAAATGGCTGACACCCCGCCTGACATTGCAGATAGTTATGCTGATTGCGCTCGGTGGCCTGCAGGGTGCGATTGGTTGGTGGATGGTGGCAAGCGGCATTGGCGAAACCACACGGGTTGATGTGGCACCCTACCGCCTGATGACTCACTTCACCCTGGCCTTGCTGATTATCGTTTACATCGCTTGGCTCTGGCTGGGACTCGGAGAGAAGTTAAGACCGCGTGTGTCACCTGCAACCAAATTTTTGACTATGATTCTTTTGGCGGCAATTTTCCTGCAGATGGCGGCAGGTGCGCTTGTGGCAGGCCTGGATGCTGGCCGATCCTATAATGACTGGCCCTTGATGGCGGGAGAGTTTGTACCGTCTCATTACATTGAGCAGGATTTGGGTATCCGCAGCCTGTTTGAAGGCCGCGCTGCCACTCAGTTCAACCACCGTATCCTTGCTTATCTGATCTGGGGGGGCAGCCTTGTTGCCGCGTGGCTCTATCGGAAATCCGCGCTGAAGAACGCCTTTTTCATTCTGGCAGGTCTTGTCAGCCTTCAGGCGCTCTGGGGGATCGTGACGCTTGTACATGCCGCCCCGATGAATCTCGCACTGATCCATCAGGGCATTGGCGTGATTGTCACCCTCGCGGCGGTGCGGCTTGTCTGGCTGTCGCGAGGGCCGTCAGATTATCGGGAGCCTGCCAGCGTCAGGTGACTCGGGTCGATGAAAACGGCCTGGTATTTTCCGGGCTCGGTTTCACCCGCCAGAACAATGACGCCGCCGGGATAGCCGCCTGCCATCATGATGCCCTTGGCGGCCAGCGCATCTGGCTGATCCGGGGCCACGACGGTGATGCCGTCGCGGATATCAATATCTGTGCTCGTCATGCCAAGATCGGTCGATACACGCAGGCCGCTGCCTTCCTCAATGGAGAGCAGCGCATCAAAATCCCCGCGATTCAGGGAGGCGGCGTTTGTGGCGCGAGGTGAGGCGACCAGTGTGTCGCTGGTATAAGCGCAGGATTTGATTGGGAAATCAGTGAAAGTTGATTCGCCGCTATCCCAGGTGAACTCCCCATTTTCCTCTTTGATGATTCCCGTTTGCAGCACGCGATCATTGGTCGTGGTCCAATAGGCGAGTCGCATCAGGCCATTTGTTCTCATCTCCCCGGTGCAGACACCGGCAATGGAGTGGATATCGGGTACAGGCATGTCGACCTGGGCCGGGGCCAGCAGGCCTTCGCCATAGATATAGGCCTTAAGCTCACCTTCGCGGGTGATTCCCGGGAAGATCGTGACGCTGCTGCCATTGATCGTGACATTGTGCCCACCGCCCAGGGATTTCAGGCGGAAATTCGCTGGTTCGCCAACGATTTCGCCTTCCATGTTAATCAATTGCAGGCCACCGCGCTCATAAGCGACTGCGAGAAGTCCGCCCAAGCCGCCAGACAGGGCTATGGAGGCGACTTTGCCTTCCAATGGGCGTGTGGACCATACTGCAGGCAATTCTACGCCTGCAGTGATTTCAGGGGTTTTTGGCGCTTCCTCCGGTGCTTCGGCTTTCTTCGAGCAGCCAACTGCGGTAAAAAGCAGGGCAAGGCCAAGCCCTGCGTTGACAACCGGGGAAGTGGCGACTAAACGCCAGCGCTTGAATTGCATTCCATGAACTCCGAAAGCGAGAGGCTCTAAGTAGAGCGATGAAAACCTATAACGCACCAGCCGACGTAGAGCATAACTGGGTCGTGATCGACGCAACCGATGTTGTCGTCGGACGCCTTGCTTCATATGTTGCCAAGCGCCTGCGCGGCAAGCACCGCGCTGACTTTACCCCACACATTGATACGGGCGATCACGTCGTCATTATCAATGCTGACAAGGTGAAGTTCACGGGCCGTAAAATGACCGATAAAGTGTACTATCGTCACACCGGTTATCCTGGCGGCATCAAGTCCACGACTCCCGAAAAGATCCTCGGCGGCCGTTTCCCTGAGCGTGCGATCGAGCTCGCCGTGAAGCGCATGATGCCGAAAGAAAGCCCGCTGGCCCGCAAGCAGTTCGGTAAACTGCATGTCTATGGCGGCGCTGAGCACCCACATGAGGCCCAGAAGCCTGACACTGTCGACTTCAAGGCCATGAACCGCAAGAACGTTAAGGTCGCCTGATTATCATGACTGACACAGCAAACTCCCTCCAGGACCTCGGCGCCATGTCTGGCGCACCTGAAGCTGAAGCTCCGGCTGCGCCGGTTGAGCCGAAAATCGACGCGCAAGGCCGCGCCTACGGCACCGGTCGCCGTAAGGAAGCTGTTGCCCGCGTCTGGATCAAGCCAGGCTCCGGCAAGATCACGATCAATGGCCGCGATCAGGAGCAATACTTTGCACGCCCTGTACTGCGCATGGTAATTGCCCAGCCGCTGGTTGAAGCAGGCCGTGAAGGCGAGTTTGATATTGTCGCGACCGTAAAAGGCTCTGGCCTGTCCGGTCAGGCTGGCGCTGTACGTCACGGTCTGTCCCGTGCGCTCGTCAATTACGAGCCGGGCCTGCGTTCTGTGCTCAAGCCGTTCGGCTTCATGACCCGCGACCCGCGTGTTGTTGAGCGTAAGAAGTATGGTAAGGCGAAAGCCCGCCGTAGCTTCCAGTTCTCGAAGCGTTAGGCCGCAGACAGATTACGATTTTTCTGGCGGGCGCTTCGGTGACGAGGCGCCCGTTTTGTTTTGCGCAGCAGTGGGAATACGCGCATGCTCCCCAAAGTATTCATTGATGGCGAAGCTGGCACGACCGGACTTCAGATTGCAGAGCGTCTGCGGACTCGCACCGATCTTGAGTTGATCTCGATCGACCCGGCCAAGCGCAAGGATAATGACGAGCGCGCGCGGCTGATGAACATGTCAGACGCGGTGATTCTCTGTCTGCCGGATGAGGCCGCGCGTCTAGGCGTCTCACTTGTGACCAGCCTGAACACCGTCATCATCGATGCCTCCACGGCCCACCGGGTCAACAATAGCTGGACCTATGGCTTCCCGGAGATGGACAAGAACCAACGCGCGGCCATCCGGGCCTCGCGGCGGATTTCCAATCCGGGATGCTATCCTACTGGCGTTATTGCGCTGTTGCGTCCGTTGATCTCAAAATGGCTTTTGCCGACTTCCTGGCCCATCGTGGTGTCTGCAGTCTCCGGTTATTCTGGTGGCGGCAAAGCCATGATTGCTGAATTCGAGAACACGGAATCCGAAGCATCTACGGATGAGAATTTCCGTATCTATGGCCTGACCCAGAAGCACAAGCACCCACCTGAAATGGGCAAATATTCCCGTCTCGAACATTTGCCGATGTTCATGCCGTCAGTTGGTCGGTTTGCCCAAGGTATGATCATCGAGATTGGCCTACCGCTGTGGGCGATTCCCGGTAAGCCGAAGCGCGCGCAGCTTCAGGCTGCGCTTGCGGCGGCCTATGAGGGGGAGCGTTTCGTGAAGGTTGCCACCCTCGCCGAGTGTGATGCGATGAAGGGACTTGAGCCGGAAGCGTGCAATGGCACAAACCGGCTGGAACTGTTCGTGTTTGGATCGGATGAAGAGGCACGTCTCGTCGCGCGCCTCGACAATCTGGGCAAGGGCGCTTCAGGGGCGGCCGTTCAGAATCTGAACATTGCGCTCGGCTTTGATGAGGATGCTGGGCTGATCGCCTAGAGGCCTAGACCAGCGGCAGTTTGATGTCTTCCAGCCGAATCTTCACATAGGTCCCCGGGGCCGCGCCGAGGCCCATGTCCTTGGGCTGTTTTGCATTGACCTTCCGGCCAGATTTCGGCCGCAGCCATTCCCACCATGTCGGCCACCAGGAGCCTTTGTGCTCCTCGGCATCTTCCATCCACTCTGCGCCGGTTTCTGGTAACTCGCCATCATTGGTCCAGTGGCAGTATTTCTGCGCGTCTGGATGGTTCACGACGCCGGCAATATGGCCGGATGCTGCCAGAATGAAATCTGTCTTGCCGCCAAATACTTTGGCCGTGCGGTAGACGCTTTCCATCGGGCAGATGTGATCATCCCGGCTTGCCTGCACCATGACCGGTATCTTCACATTCTTCAGATCGACCTTCTCGCCAAGCACTGTGAACTTGCCGCGTGCCAGCTTGTTTTTTGCGTAGCAGTCCTTGAGGTATTTTTTATGCACCTTGCCGGGGATATTGGTCTGGTCCGAGTTCCAGTAGAGCAGGTCGAACGGGCGAGGTTCCTTGCCCAACATGTATTGATCAATGACATAGCGCCAGACCAGATCATTCGGACGCAGCCAGTTGAATGTCTCATACATCATTGTGCCAGGCATGACGCCGCCATGCTCATCAATGATGGAGGCAAGATAGGCCCGGCCGCTGTCGTCGGTGAACACTTTCAAGTCGCCTGCCAGCGCGAAGTCTGATTGCGACGCGAAGAAGGTGGTCGACTTGATGCGGTCATCGCCCTGCGCCGCCATGTGTCCAAGTGCGGAAGAGAGCAGGGTGCCGCCGATACAATAGCCGACTGTGTTCAGGGACTTCTGTCCAGTGGCCTGCAGCGTGGCTTCGACCGCAGCATAGATACCATTCTTGACGTAGTCATCCCAAGTGTAGTCCTTCGTCACTTTGTCCGCAGAGCGCCAGGAGACAACGAAAACGGACAGCCCGCGATCCAGCAGCCAGCGGATCATGGAATTTTCCTCGCGCAGGTCGAGGATGTAGAATTTATTGATCCAGGGCGGGAAGATCAGCAACGGTCGGGCATAGGTCTGCTCTCCCGGCGGCGTGTAGTGGATCAGCTCGATCAAATCATTGCGGAAAACAACTTGCCCCGGCGCCGTGGCGACGTTCTCGCCAAGCTGGAACTGGCTCTCATCGGTCTGGGTAATGTAGAGCTTGCCGCCGCCTTTTTTTACGTCGGCACGGGCAAGGCGGATGCCCTCCAGCACGCTGGCGCCGCCACTCTGGATGAACTCTCGCATGGCCTGCGGATTGCTGCCCAGAAAGTTCGTGGGGGAGAGGCTGTCGGCCAGCTGCTGGCTAAAGAATTTGGTACGGAAATGGAGATTGTCCGGCATCTCGTCCTGAACATGATCTGCCAGGCCCATCAGCCATTTGGCATTCACTTCATAGGCCTTGCGCATGAACCGGAAACCGAGATTGTTTTGCCATTCCGGATCAGAGAAGCGCCTGTCGCGATCCTTGGCATGTTCGCCAGAGATGCCCTCGATGGCCATCTCCTGCCACAGCTGCATCCAGCCCTGCATCAGCTCCATATTAGCGTTTACAATGGCACTTGGTTTTTGGCTGAAAGCCAAGCCCAAAGCCCGGAAGGCCTCCCCGACCCCCATCGGGTCTCCGCTGGTGACGGTGCCCAAAGGACCATTTCCTGTCAGCACATCTAGAAAAAGTGCTTGGGACTCTGTATTGGCCAGAGCCAGTGTGGTGAGCAGGGACTGCATCTCCAACGGATTCTGGTGTGTCAGAAGTTCCGCCAGCGTTGGCTGGGTGCCTTTGTTGTCCTTGCGGTCCGCCATTCGTCCCAATGTCGCCTTGTTTAGTTGCCTCTAAGTATCGTACCGAATGATTGTGATTTAATGAGTTTAACCATGAAAAACACGGCGATTCCCCTTATTGGTGTGTCATGTTTGCTTTTAGCGGGCTGCGCAGGCTCATTCGGCAAGGTGCAGACAGCCATAAATCGGGCGCCTGATTGGTACGATCAGCGGCGTGTGGAAATTCGTGGTGAGGGGTACCCCCAGATCATTGATGTGCCTGAGATCGAGCAGGGCTCAGAACCCGGCCAGACCCTTGAGGCCTCTAGGGCACGCAGCGACGTGCTGCGAGCGGAATTTGAAACGAGCGCGCGAGCGGTACCGCCCGCGAACGTTGCTGCCGAGATTGCCTCCCTTCGGGAAACAGTTCAGCGCGGGTTTGCGGGCTTCCAGGCTGAAGCTGACTTCCTGACGGAAGAAGAGATTGAAGCCATCCGATCCGCTTTTGATGTTCCACGAGTTACGAAGGGCCTGAAGGCCGCAAGCAGATGAATACAGATTTTCACAAGATACGCCGACTTCCGCCTTATGTCTTTGAGCAGGTAAACCGCCAAAAGGCGGCTCTGCGAGCGCAGGGTGCAGACATTATCGACCTTGGCATGGGTAATCCCGACCTGCCGACACCGAGCCATATCGTCGACAAGCTGTGCGAGACAGCGCGCCGTCCGGATGTGAATGGCTATTCCGCGTCCCGCGGGATCAAGGGCCTGCGCCGCGCGGTGACAGACTACTACAAGCGCCGCTTTGATGTGACGCTGGACAAGGACCGTGAGGTTATTGTCACGCTGGGCTCCAAGGAAGGCTTCGCCAATCTGGCGCAGGCGATTTCCGCGCCGGGCGATGTGATCCTGTCGCCTGACCCATCCTATCCGCTGCACTCCTTTGGCTTCATCATTGCCGGGGCGTCCATCCGCGGTGTCCCGGCCCACACGCCGGAGCAATACTTGTCCAATCTGGGCAAGGCTGTGCGCTATTGTGTGCCACCACCGACAGCCATGGTGCTGTGCTTTCCGTCGAACCCGACGGCGGAAGTCTGCGATCTCGATTTCTACAAGGAAGCCGTGAAGTTTGCGCGCAAGCACGATCTGATCGTGCTGTCAGACCTCGCCTATAACGAGATCTATTTTGAAGAGCCGACACCCTCCATCCTTCAGGTAGACGGCGCGAAGGACATCGCGGTGGAGTTCACCACCATGTCCAAGACTTATTCGATGGCAGGCTGGCGGATCGGCTTCGTGGCTGGGAATGAAAAGCTGGTTGGCGCACTGGCTCGTGTGAAATCCTATCTGGACTATGGTGCCTATACGCCGATCCAAGTCGCCGCCACGGCAGCGCTTGATGGCCCGCAGACCTGCGTTGAGGAAACGCGTCAGATCTATCGCACTCGCCGGGATGTCCTGGTCGAGAGTTTCACCCGCGCAGGTTGGGCTGTGCCGAGCCCTAAAGCGTCCATGTTCGCATGGGCCCCGATCCCGGAGCCGCTGCGCGAGATGGGTAGCCTGGAATTCTCTCTACAGCTGATCAACGAGGCCCATGTTGCGGTTGCACCAGGGGCTGGCTTTGGTGAGCAGGGGGACGGGCATGTCCGGATTGCGCTGGTTGAGAATGAGCAGCGTATCCGCCAGGCTGCGCGCAATATCCGCAAGTTCCTTCAGGCCCGTGGTGTGCAGGCGATTTCCCCTGCTGCGGCGGAGTAACGCCCACCCTCGACGCCCGCCACCAAACCCGCTATGCGCTGCCTTGAGCTGAACACTAAGCAGAAGGGGCACCAAGTGGCGCCATTACGGATAGGTATCGCAGGGCTCGGCCATGTCGGCTGTGGTCTCATTGAACTGGTTGAACGGCAGGATCGCCTGCGGATTCCGGGTCAAATTGAGATTGCAGGCGTCAGCGCGCGCAGCCAGTCGCGAAACCGTCCGGTCGACATCAGCAAGTATCGCTGGTTTGACGATGCTGCCACTCTGGCGGAAGACCCGGATGTGGATGTTTTTGTTGAACTCATGGGCGGGTCTGACGGTCCGGCCAAGTTCGCGGTGGAAGAGGCGCTGAAGGCTGGCAAGCCGGTCATCACGGCCAACAAGGCCCTGATTGCCAAGCATGGTATGGCGCTCGCCAAGCTGGCTGAGGAGAAGCAGGTTGACCTGCTCTTCGAGGCGGCTGTGGCGGGCGGCATCCCGGTTGTGCGCGTGCTGCGCGACAGCTTGGCTGGCGTCGAGATCAAGCGCGTGTCGGGCATCCTGAACGGTACGTGCAACTTCCTCACAACGACAATGCTGGAAACCGGCCGGTCGTATGATGATGTTCTGGCTGAAGCCCAGAAGCTTGGCTACGCCGAAGCGGACCCGACGCTGGATGTCTCCGGCATGGACGCCGCCCACAAGGCAGCGATCCTGTCCGCCATCGCTTTTTCCGCTGATCTGGACTTTTCGAAGGTGAAGGTCTCCGGAGTTGATACGGTTGAACTGCAGGATCTACGCCTGGCTGATCGCCTGGGCCTGCGGATCAAGTTGATTGCCGAAGGCGTGCTGACGGATGACGGCGTTGTGTGCCGGGTTGAACCAATGGCGTTGCCGGTTTCACATCCTCTGGCGCGCATTGATGGTTCCTTGAATACGGTTCGCATTGAGGGCGATCCCGTTGGCGCAGTGACGCTGACAGGCCCCGGGGCTGGCGCTGGTCCGACGGCGAGTGCTGTTATGGGAGATGTTGCAAAGATGTTCCGCCCGGCCATCCGCCCGGCCTTTGGCCGTGCAGAGCACCATATGGCACGTCCCTTTACCGAAGCGCGTGGGGATGAGGTTTCTGCCTTCTTCCTGAGCATGAGGCTGGCAGACAAGCCGGGTGCGTTGGCAGCCCTGTCGGAATCTCTGGCCGCTGAGGGTGTCTCTGTCGACAAGATCCTCCAAGATTCCGCAGATGAGAGCGGAGCGAGCCCGGTCGCCATTGTTACGCACAGATGTGCGCGGTCAAACATGCAGGCAGCCTTGGCCCGACTGCAAAAATTTGCAATTCCTGTCGACCCGCCGCGTCTTATTCGCATAGAAGCGGCAAGCTAATTGCTTTAGCCACACGCATAGCCAACTGATTTTTGCGTTCGGAGACAATAATATCCATGAAAAATAATGTTCTGACGCCCAGCCTCGCGGACTCGATGGTTCGCGTGACCGAAATTGCTGCCATTGCGGCAGCCAGCCTGGTGGGACGGGGCGATGAGAAGAAAGCTGATGCGGCAGCGGTCGATGCCATGCGCAGCGCTTTTAACGAAGTTGAGTTCCAGGGCCGCGTGGTCATCGGCGAGGGCGAGCGTGACGAAGCGCCCATGCTGTATATCGGCGAGGAAGTTGGCACCGGCAAAGGCCCTGAGATCGACATAGCGCTGGACCCACTGGAAGGCACCACGCTGACCGCCAAGGCGATGGCAAATGCTCTCGCTGTCCTGGCAATCGCCCCGCGCGGTGGCCTGCTGCATGCACCTGACACCTATATGGACAAGATCGCGGTTGGTCCTGGCTATCCGGAAGGCATCATCAGCCTGGATGCAACGCCGGCTGAAAACATTACAGCACTGGCCAAGCACAAGGGTGTGGATGTCAGCGAGATGACCGCATGTGTGCTGGATCGTCCGCGCCATGAAAGCATCATTGAGAGCCTGCGCTCTGTTGGTGCGCGTATCGCGCTGATCACCGATGGGGATGTGGCGGGCGTAATCGCCACCACCAACCCGCATACCGGTATTGATCTTTATGTTGGTCAGGGCGGCGCGCCTGAAGGCGTTCTGGCTGCTGCCGCGCTTAAATGCGTTGGGGGCCAGATGTTTGGCCGCCTCGTCTTCCGCAATGAAGACGAGAAGAAACGCGCCGAGCGCGTTGGCATAACGGATTTCGGCCGCACCTATGCGCTGAACGAACTGGCCTCTGGCGAGACCGTGTTCTGCGCCACAGGGGTTACCGATGGTTCCATGCTGACGGGTGTGAAGTCCAAAGGCGGCCGCGTGCATACTCACACACTGGTTATGACCTCTTCAGACGGCATGGTGCGCTATGTGCGCTCTGACCGGCGCGCCTGATCCATCTGATTCCAGTTACAGGCCATATGCGTTAGAGTCTTCGGGAAGCGATTCCCGGAGACCGCATGGCTGATCCTGCCTTAAAGCAAGACAATACACTATTTGACGTCCAAAGGTCCGCCACGGGCCGCTTCTGGACCCTGGCAGATGTCGATGAGGCACTTGTGCGGCGTCTGGCCCCCAGCGTTGGCGGCTCTGACCTGCTCGCGCGTCTGCTTGCCGGTAGGGACGTGAGTCCCGAACAGGCAGCAGGGTATCTCTCGCCCACATTGCGCGACACCTTTCCCGACCCCTCAAGTTTCGCAGACATGGACAAGGCTGCGGAGATTGTCATGGACGCGATCCTGGCAAAGAAGCGCGTCACTGTTTTTGCGGACTATGATGTCGATGGCGGCACCAGTTCTGCCACGCTGGCGCGCTATTTCCGCGCCTGGGGACAGGATCTCGGACTTTATGTGCCGGACAGGCTGGAAGAGGGCTACGGCCCCTCACCAGAGGCATTCCGCCATCTGAAGGACAATGGCGCGGAACTCGTCATCACTGTGGACTGTGGCGCAGCCGCGACGGCAGCGCTGGAAGAAGCGGAACGCATCGGTCTGCCGGTCGTCGTCATCGACCACCATTTGATGGCAGGCCATCACCCGCCTGCGGCAGCGCTCGTCAATCCGAACCGCCCGGACGACACGTCCGGCTGTGGGCATCTCGCTGCGGCGGGGGTCGTGTTCGTCTTTGTGGCGGCCCTGAACCGTCTGGCCAGAGAGCGCGGCATTGCGCCGCCAGAGGGCCTGCCGGATATTATGGCGTTCCTGGACCTCGCTGCCCTTGGCACGCTGTGTGACATGTCTCCGCTGCGCGGCGTGAACCGGGCTTTCGTGAAGCAGGGCCTCACCATCCTGTCGCGTGGACAGAATGAAGGCCTGCGCGCCCTGGCCGAGGTGTCCGGCATCAGTAAGGTGGACAGTGTCTATCACGCGACCTTCATGCTGGGGCCGCGCCTCAATGCCGGTGGCCGTGTTGGCGATCCGTGGATTGCTGCAAAACTTCTGGCTACGGATGACAGGGCTGAGGCTATCGCTCTCGCCGAGCGGCTGCATGCCCTCAATGATGAGCGTAAGGCCGTTGAGGCCGCCATTCTGGACCAGGCCACCGCGCAGGCCGAGCAGGCGCTGGCGCGCAAGCCTGATCGCGGGATCATTATTGCGGGCGGCGAGGGTTGGCACCCCGGCGTGATTGGCATTGTTGCCGGGCGTCTGAAGGAGCGCTTCCATCTGCCCAGTATTGTGATCGGCTGGGGGCAGGGGCTAGGACCGGTCGCCAAGGGATCTGGACGATCCGTAACCGGAGTAAATATAGGTGATGCGATTTCCGCTGCAGCGCGCGAGGGCATCATTCTCTCGGGCGGCGGACACGCCATGGCAGGCGGCCTCAGCCTGGAGCCGGAGCAGATACCGGCCTTTGACGAATGGATGGTCAGCCACATGGCGCAATTCACGGCGGAACGCGCCGCTGCGCTGGAGCTGGCCGTGGACGCCATTCTGGCACCAGGCGCTGCGTCACCGGCGCTGGTCGGTCAGATTGCTGGAATCGGTCCCTTTGGCGTTGGCTCGCCTGAGCCTGTCTTTGCCATGCAGTCCGTGTATGTCACGGGCGTGCGCCAGGTCGGTGCCAACCATTTGAAATTCGTCGCAGAGGATTCCAGTGGACGTCTCGATTGCATCGCCTGGCGCAGCGCGGACCAGCCTCTGGGAGAGGTTATCCGTCCAAATTCAAGGCTCCACATTGTTGGTCGCCTCAAAGCGGATGAGTGGAATGGTCGGCGTCGGGTGCAGATGGATGTCAGCGACGCAGCTGCCGACTGAATAAAGTGCAGAAAGATGTACGAATAGCGCTTTACGAGCCGGAACTGAGCCGCTATATCGCCGGTCTTCGAGCCGGTGCGGTCCCTTCGTCTATCGGTTAGGACGCCAGGTTTTCAACCTGGAAAGAGGGGTTCGATTCCCCTAGGGACTGCCACTTTCTTCCCACATTGCCGCACTATGGCTGGGCATGGCCATGGAAATTTCATGATCGATGTGAAGATCGCGTGACAAGCGTGTTAACACATTCTAGGTTTCGTGATTGGGGAATATGGGTTGATGACAAGAATTGCCGCCAAACCAAAATCTGAACAGTCACCGGCAGATGATGCCGTGCGTGTGATTGGCCGCGTCAAATGGTTCGACGCCGTGAAAGGCTATGGCTTCATAGTCGCTGAGTCGACGTCTGATGCAAATTTGTCGGGCGATGTGATGCTTCACGTTTCATGCCTGCGCAATTATGGCGAATCCTATGCCGATGAAGGCGCCCGTATCGTGTGCGATGCGGTGGAGGGTGAGCGCGGCTGGCAGACGGCCAACATCATTGAGATGGAGCGTCCCCGCGCTGTGGTGGCCAAGGAAAAAGGCATCGTCCACGAATATGTGGATGTCACCCTGAAATGGTTCAATCGTACACGTGGCTACGGCTTTGTGCAGAGGGACGGGGTGGATGTAGACATCTTCGTTCACGCCGTTGTGCTGCGTAAAGCAGGCTATGAAGAGATTGAACCTGGCACACGTCTTGAGGCGACGATTGAGAATGGCGCCAAGGGCGAGCATGTGAGCTACATTAAGCCTCGGTGAGGTACAGCCAAGATCGCTTGCCGCAGGGCAGGTGCCCGGCTAAACCATGCAGTATGATACGCTTTCTTACCTCTGCGATTGCATCGCTGTTTCTGCTTCTGCCTGCGGCGTATGCCCAGCTCGAAACAGGTCCGCTGAAAATTGTGTCGGGTGATACCGTACACGAGTTCACCGTTGAACTGGCGAATGATCCTGAAGAGGTTCAGATGGGCCTGATGAACCGCGAAGAGATGGCACCCGATGCTGGCATGATCTTCGATTTTGGCGCTCCGCGCGAAGCCAATATGTGGATGAAGAACACGCTGATCCCGCTGGACATGCTGTTCCTGGACACTGATGGCAGCATTCTGGCGATTGCGCGCAATGCCGTGCCAGGCTCTCTGCGCCGCATCAATCCGGGGGTGCCGGTCAAAGGCGTGCTTGAGCTGAATGGCGGCCGCGCTGCAGAGTTGGGTATTGAGCCGGGCGACATTGTCCAGCATGAGATCTTCGGAAATCTGGGTGAGTGACGCCAGCGCGCCACTGACACCTCCGCCGCCGGGATTTGCACCAACGCCGTCCCGCGGAAAGTTCACTCTGCACAATGGCCCGACCTTCCGGGCTAGTGACCCCGGAGATTTGCGTACAGGTCTCTGGGTGCTGGATCGTCACTGTAACGGCATGGGTTTTCTGCATGGAGGCATGATCTGCGCTTTTGCGGATAGCGCCCTTGCCTGGGCAGTCTGGAGCGAAACGGGCAAGATGTCCGTCACGATAAAGCTAAACATGGAATTCATGGACATTGTGAAAGAGGGCTGCTGGCTTGAGGCTCATCCTCATGTTACGCTTATCGACGGCGATCTTGTTCATGTCAGTGCGCGCCTGATGAAAGATGATGGGAGCATAGCCGCGCGGGCTGATGCGATATTCCGGACCCTGCGTCGCAAGGCGTAACAGAGACCTGTAGCTGCGTCAGACCATCGCGCGGCAGGACGTCCGGTGTAACGCTTTCTTTAAGTATATTATTAAGATTGCATATAACCATCCGGAGCCAGCCTCATGGAATTTGATGCACTTCTATTATCGCGGCTACAATTTGCGTTCGTCGTCGCGTTTCACATTCTTTTCCCCGCTTTCACAATTGGTCTCGCTGCCTTCCTGGCAGTCTGCGAGGGCCTGTGGCTGAAGACGGGCAAGGAAGTTTTCAAGCGCCTCTACCTGCATTGGGTGAAGATCTTTGCGCTGGCCTTTGCGATGGGCGTCGTTTCCGGCGTCGTGATGAGCTACCAGTTCGGTACGAACTGGAGTGTGTTCTCCGAGATCACCGGCAGTGTCATGGGCCCCATGCTGGCCTATGAGGTGCTGACAGCCTTCTTTCTGGAAGCGACATTCCTGGGGGTCATGCTGTTCGGTTGGCAGAAGGTGGGGCGCAAATTGCACTTTGTGGCAACATGCGCCGTGGCCATCGGCACGACCATCTCTGCCTTCTGGATTCTGGCCGCGAATAGCTGGATGCAAACACCCGCGGGCTTCGCGATTGATCCCGAGACAGGCAATTTCTACGCAACCAGCTTTGTGGAAGCGATCTTTAACCCCAGCCTTCCGAGCCGCATGGCACACATGCTGTTGGCGGCCTATACAACAACTGCTGCGGTCGTAATGGCTGCCGGTGCCTATCAGGTTTTGAAGGGCCGCATCACAGAGCCGACCAAATGGCAGTTGCGGATGGCAGGCGGCACGCTGGCCGTTCTGATGCCGCTACAAATTCTTGCTGGCCACTGGTCCGGTGAGGTCGCGCATGAGCATCAGCCTGCAAAAATCGCCGTTGTCGAAGGCTGGTGTGAAACCAGCGAAGTTCAGGGCACAATGGTGCTCGCTTGGCCGGATGATTCCGAATGCGGCCATACAGGCATCACTATTCCGAATACCAGCCCACTCCTTTTCCCGAGTGTGCCTGAGGGTGAAGAGCTGAAGGGCATGGACAGCTTTGCGCGGGAAGATCGCCCGCCAATGTGGCTGATCTTTTATTCCTTCCGGATCATGGTTGGCGCCGGGCTTGGCATGCTGGCCATTGGCCTGTGGGCCTGCTTCCTGTGGTGGCGCGGCAAGTTGGACAAGCGGGGCCTGTTCCATATGGCAGCCGTCCCGGCCGGGGCCTTTGGTTTCCTGGCGGTCGTAACTGGCTGGATCACGGCAGAGGTCGGGCGCCAGCCCTATACAGTGTACGGACACTTGCGCACGGTAGACAGTCTGTCTCCAGTTACGGCCGGGCAGGTGGCAACATCTCTGATCGTGTTCATGGTTGTCTATGCCATCATCTTTACGGCGGGCGTTGTCTACATGGCGCGCATCGCGACCCGTGGCTTTGATGACAAGCCCACAGACCCGGCGACACGCGAGCGCCGTGCCCCGGGGTCGCCGCTTGGCTCTGTCGATGACAAGGCCGAAGAAGGCGACGACATCGTGGCTGCGGAATAGGAGGTTACCATGGATATTGATCTACCCCTCATCTGGGCTCTCATCCTCGCTATTGGTGTCATGATGTATGTGCTGCTCGACGGTTTTGATCTCGGCGTCGGCATATTCACGGCCATCGCCAAGGATGAAGAAGAACGCAACATGATGACCGCCACGGTTGAGCCGGTCTGGGATGGCAACGAGACTTGGCTGATCATTGGTGGCGGCGGGCTGTTCGCCGCCTTCCCGACAGCCTACGCCATCATCATGCCTGCCTTTTACCTGCCGGTGCTGATCATGCTGGCTGCATTGATTTTTCGCGGCGTGGCGTTTGAGTTCCGTCACAAGGCGGTGCGCAAACCAACACGCCTGTTCTGGAATGGTGCTTTCTATGGCGGTTCGTTCACAGCAGCTCTGGCCCAAGGCATCATGCTGGGTGGAATGGTGCAAGGTGTCCGGGTTGAAGGCGGTGCCTTTGCAGGCGGTACATTTGACTGGCTTACCCCGTTCACGCTGCTGACCGGTATTTCCGTTGTGATCGGCTACATGTTACTGGGAGCGTGCTGGCTCGTTCTGAAGACAGAGAACGAGTTGCACATGAAGGCCCGCAAATGGGCGCGAATGGCACTGATCGGCGTGGCCATCTGTTTCCTGGCGGTCAGCTTCGCAACCCTGTCGCTTGACCCGTCCATTGGGGATCGCTGGGGCTTCAGCATGAGCCATATTGATCCTGCGCGCTTCCTGCCGCTGGCGCCTGTGCCGCTTGCCGGTATGGCTCTGTGTCTCTGGCTGTGGCGGGATCTTTCCATGAAGCCGGGTGCGCTTGGTTCTGCGCCGGACTGGCGGCCTTATCTGCTGGCCGTGGGTATCTTCCTCAGTGGCTATATCGGCCTGGGCGTCAGCCTGTTTCCCTTCATCGTGCCATACGAGGTGTCTGTGTGGGAGGCTGCTGCGGCGGACAATGCCTTGATGCTGATGCTGGTCGGCGCCGTCATCATGCTTCCGATTATCCTAACGTACACGGCCTATGTGTACAGCCTGTTCTGGGGCAAGGTGAAGCCGGGAGACGGGTATCATGCGTCTTGAACCGGTTCAGCCCGGAGATGACAAAGAGGAGCCGCTGGGCAAGCGGCTCCTCTGGTTCTTCGGTATAGCTTTCGTGTCGATGCTGGTCGTGGCGGCGGTGGCCTACACGCTGCGTGGTCTCCTGTTTATTGGCTGATGCCCAGTTGTTGCAGGGCATAGGCCTTGATGGATTTATAATCGGCCTTGCCATTGGGCGCGCGGCCGAGGTCTGCCTTGAACAGGATGGATTTCGGTGCCTTGTAGCGTGCGATGCGGCTTTGTACGAAGCTGCGTAATTCGTCTTCGCTGACATCACTGTCAGTTGAGACAACGGCCGTTACTGCGCTGCCCCATTTATCGTCCGGCACCCCAACAACCAATGCGTCTTTCACGGCGGCGTGTTCTTTTAGGGCCTCTTCCACTTCTTCGGGATAGACTTTTTCCCCCGCTGTATTGATGCAGTTGGAGCCGCGCCCCAGCAGAGTGATTGTGCCGTCTTCTTCGACCGTGCACCAATCACCTGGGATAGCATAGCGCATGCCGTTGATAGTCTTGAAGGTCTTGGCAGATTTCTCCTCATCCTTGTAATAGCCGAGCGGCACGGCACCGCCCCGCGCGATGAAACCGGGTTCTCCGCTGCCGGGTGCGACTTCCCGGTCATCCTCTGTGAAGACTTTGCATTTCGGCCCGATCTCGAACTTTGAGGTCTTTGTGCCGCCTTCCAGCGTGGTAGTGGACGAGCCAAAGCCTACGGCTTCTGACGCGCCGAAGCTATCCATCATGGCGGCCTGGGGCATGTGACGCAGCAGACCCTGCTTCACTTCCGCGCTCCACATTACGCCGGATGATACAATGCTCTGTACAGAGCTGACATCCCAACGGCCGGGGTTTTCATCCAGGGCTTTCAACATGGGTTTGCCGAAGGCGTCCCCGACAATGGCCATGCTGGTTACGCCATGCCTGGAGACTGTATCCCACAGGTTTTCAGGATCAAATCCGGTATTCTGTTCCAGCGTGATGATCGCGCCGCCCCCCAGAATCGCGCCCATTGCCGTGAACAATCCCGTGCCGTGCATCAGCGGGCAGGCCGGCACTTGGCGCGCCGTTTTTCCCATCAATTGCACCGCCGGCAGGAATTCCTCCATGGTGGAAGGATAGGGCAGGCCGGCCTGCTCAGCGCCTTCTTTTGCGGCCTGCCGCCAGATGCGCTGTGACCACATCACGCCTTTGGGCATGCCGGTTGTCCCACCCGTATAAAGAAAGAGGAGATCATCCGGGGACCGCTCAATGCCGAGCGGAGAGGGATCGCCCTCGGTCGCAAGCTTGTCATAGCCATGCGCCCAGTCTGGAATGTCGCCACTACCAATCTGTACCCAGATTTTGACGTCCGGCAGGCGTCCCCGAACCAGCTCCACCTGATCCATGAACTGAACATCATAAAACACGACTGTCGCGTCGGAATTGTCGAAGATGTAGAACAGCTCATCTGCCAGGTAGCGGTAGTTGACGTTCACATGCGTCAGCCGTGCCTTGAAGCAGGCGACCAGCGCTTCGGTATATTCCGTTTGGTTTCGTAGATAGAAGCCGGCTTTGTCGCCTGTTTCTGCCCCCAGCTCGCGCAAGTTCCGCGCCAGCCTGTTGGAGCGGGCTGTCAATTCTGGCCAGTATATCTGGCGGTCGCCATGCGCGAGAGCCAGATCATCCGGGCCGAGCAACTGCCCGATCGCGTCCAGCATGTCGCCAAAGTTCATCTCTGAGGATGTCGTCACGTTGCTTCTCTCCCAATATGTTTTGAGCGAGTCTATGAGGTTGCCCTTGCGGTAGAAAAGGCGAAATCGCGATAATCCGGAGATGTTGCTTGAGGCTTTCTTGCCTGTGGCCACAAAAAAAGAGGCAGCACTGAAGTGCTGCCTCTCTGAGACTTTGCGTTTGGGTGTAAGGCTTAGAAGCCCATGCCACCCATACCGCCCATGCCACCCATGTCGGGCATGCCGCCACCAGCGGACTCTTTCTTCGGTGCTTCGGAGATAGAGGCCTCGGTGGTGATCAGCAGACCGGCAACGGAAGCAGCGTTCTGCAGGGCAGAGCGAACAACTTTGACCGGGTCGATGACACCCATGGCGACGAGGTCACCATATTCTTCGGTTTGAGCGTTGAAGCCATGCGACCGGCTCTTGGTTTGCAGGATCGTGTTTACGACCACAGAACCTTCAACGCCAGCGTTCTCGGCGATTTGACGAACCGGAGCTTCGAGCGCCTTGCGGACGATGTCGATGCCAGCTCTTTCGTCGTCATTTTCACCCGTAACGTCGATGTTCTTGGAGGCGCGGAGCAGGGCTGTACCCCCCCCCGGGACGATGCCTTCTTCAACAGCAGCACGCGTAGCGTTCAGGGCGTCGTCGACGCGGTCCTTACGCTCTTTCACTTCGACTTCGGTTGCACCGCCGACTTTGATCACGGCAACACCGCCAGCCAGTTTGGCCAGGCGCTCTTGCAGTTTCTCTTTGTCGTAGTCTGAGGTCGTGTCTTCGATCTGTCTGCGGATCTGGCTGACACGCGCTTCGATGTCTTTTTTCTTGCCAGCGCCATCTACGATCGTGGTGTCGTCTTTGGTGATGTTGATGCGTTTGGCAGTGCCGAGCATATCCATGGAGACGTTCTCAAGCTTGATGCCGAGGTCTTCAGAGATCACCTGGCCGCCCGTCAGGACAGCGATGTCCTGCAGCATTGCCTTGCGGCGGTCGCCAAAGCCAGGAGCTTTCACAGCAGCGATTTTCAGGCCACCGCGCAGCTTGTTCACGACCAGCGTAGCCAGGGCTTCACCATCAACGTCTTCAGCGATGATCAGCAGCGGCTTCTGGGATTGAACAACCTGCTCCAGGATCGGCAGCAGCGGCTGCAGGCTGGAGAGTTTGGATTCGTGAAGCAGGATGAGCGCATCGTCGAGTTCAGCGATCATCTTGTCCGGGTTGGTGATGAAGTAAGGGGACAGGTAGCCGCGGTCGAACTGCATGCCTTCCACAACGTCCAGCTCGGTTTCGAGGGATTTGGCTTCTTCAACCGTGATGACGCCTTCATTGCCGACTTTCGCCATGGCTTCAGCGATCATGGAGCCGACTTCGGTGTCGCCGTTTGCGGAGATCGTGCCGACTTGGGCGATCTCATCATTGGACTTCACTTTTTTGGAATGGTGGGCGAGGTCTTTGACGACTTCGGCAGCTGCCTTGTCGATACCGCGCTTCAGGTCCATCGGGTTCATGCCGGCAGCAACGCGCTTCATGCCTTCGCGAACGATGGCTTGAGCGAGAACGGTTGCCGTCGTGGTGCCGTCGCCAGCCACGTCATTGGCTTTGGATGCGACTTCGCGCAGCATTTGTGCGCCCATATTCTCCAGCTTGTCTTCAAGCTCGATCTCTTTTGCAACGGTGACGCCGTCCTTCGTGGTGCGCGGAGCGCCGAAGGATTTTTCGATGACAACGTTACGGCCTTTCGGGCCGAGGGTGACTTTCACGGCGTTGGCAAGGATATCGACGCCTTTCAGCATCTTCTCGCGGGCGTCTGCGCCGAAAACTACGTGTTTGGCTGACATATTGGATTACCTCTTTTGAGTATATCTGTCTGATCGAAAACGATGGGGGGAGGCGCTTAGCCTTCCAAAACACCCATGATGTCGCTCTCTTTCATGATGAGCAGTTCTTCGCCGTCGACGGTCACTTCCGTGCCGGACCATTTGCCGAAGAGCACGCGGTCGCCTTTCTTGACGTCGAGCGGAACGCGCTCATTGTCGTCACCGATGGCACCAGCGCCCACAGCAACGATTTCGCCTTCCTGCGGCTTTTCCTTGGCGGAGTCGGGAATGATGATCCCGCCCTTGGTTTTCTCTTCTTCCTTGACGCGGCGCACGACGACACGGTCGTGCAGGGGACGAAGTTTCATTGGTTTTGCCCTCTTGTCCTAATTGACGAGTTCTCTTGAATGTCTAGTCGTCAGCGCGTCGGCCAGGGATTTAGCACTCACCCATGCTGACTGCTAACGGTGTTGCGGAGTTAAGGTCGCCACCTGTCAGCGTCAACCGGGAAATTGCGAATTTTCTTCGAGTTAATCCAGAAGAAGGAGGCCAGTTCATGGGACGGTGAGAATTAACTCTGCGTGTGGCACTCCCCCATGACTTTTGCGCCACCCCAGATGGCAGGGGAATTTCCTAAACCATTATCGTTCTAGCAGTGCGGTGTACATGCGCGGGAAGATTACGTTTCCAAAAGGTGAATGCCGACCCATCAAAGTTTTCTATCGGATTGATGATAAAATATTCTTCTTGTGAGAAAACCTTCTTATTGGATGGGAGACTGCAAGTGTCAGATCGAACCAAAGATGTAATAGAGTCTCTTACCTTTTTCGCCTTCGTGGCGATTACGGCCCTCTGTTTGTCATTTACGTTTTCGATCATCGTCTATTCCCTTGGGCTTGCGGCAGATCCCAAAAACTTCATTGTGGCAAACCTGTTCATCGCAACATGCGTTGCAGTTCCAACAGGGGCCATCGCGGCTCAGCACGAATTCCGGATGCGTATTTACCAGCGCGCCCTGGAAGACATTGCTTCCACTGACCCGCTGACAGGTCTTCTTAACCGGAAGTTCTTCCGTCAGTTTGCCGTTGAGGAACTGGCCCGCATGGCACGGACAGAAGTGACCTCTGCCATTGCGCTGTTCGATCTAGATTACTTCAAGGCCGTTAATGATCGCTACGGTCATGGCGGTGGCGATGTCGTTCTGCGCGAGGTTGCTGCGGTGGCCTATTCCGAATTGCGCGGCCCATTCGACCGTCTCGGTCGTTGGGGCGGCGAAGAGTTCGTCATCATGCTCAGCAATGTTGATATTGAGCAGGCTCAAAGCGTATGCGAGCGGGTGCGTGCGTCGATCGAGCGGCACATGGTGTTTCTTGATGGGCAGCCGGTAAATGTGACGGCCAGTTTTGGACTGGCGCTACTGCCGCCAGGTTCTGACTTCGACAAGGTTCTTGAACAAGCTGACCACGCTCTGTACGATTCCAAATCCAAGGGACGTAACTGCGTTTCCGTTATGGGAAGACCCCAACGGGCTGCGGCCTGATGATGCGTCTGTCCTGACGGACAGAGCATGGGGGATCATTCAGGCATGTCCGAACTGTCGGGAAAGGGGGCCGGCGCCGTCAAAGGTGTGCCTGAATTGGAAGCAATTGCGGCCAGTCGGCCGGAATTTGAACATTCTGTACACATCTGGTCTGATGTTTTGATGCCGGAACTTGGTCGCCGCGAAGCATGCCGCAAGGCTTCTATCAACCGGGCTGTGCGCAACAGTGTGGTCGCGGTCCTTGGTGTGCTGGTCATCTTCATCGCATTGCACATAGCGGGGATTATGGACGGGCTGGCGTTTAATTTCCCAATCATGTTCTTTACGATGATGATGGCGGTTGCGGTGTTTGCTGGTGTCGCGTGGGTGCGCGTTTTCAACATGAAGTCCCAGACCAAGCAATTGGTTCTATCTGCGGCCTGTGCCCCTTTGGGGTTCAGATATGATACGCTCCATCCCAATCTGGACGGTATTGAAGACTTCAGCTCTCTCGGCGATCGTCTGTCGGAATGGATGAAACAGCACAATTCAGGAGGCTCCCCGAAAGTTCAGACGCCTTTCGGGGAATTTGAACCACTGAATGGAGACAGGGCGCCGACACCCGCTTATGAGATTTTGAAAGCAGCAGGTTTGTTTCGCGGTCACTCCAAAAGCCGCTTTGAGGATCTCATCACGGGGGAGCGTGCTGGCGCGAAATTTGCCCTGGTCGAGGCAACACTGGCAACGAGCGGCAAGAATAGTACGACCGTGTTCCAGGGCATTCTGGTGCACATCGAATATCCCGAGCGGTTTCTTGGACGTACCCTGATGGCGAGGTCTGGCTGGTGGAAGCGTGGACGCAATGCTGCCGGCCTCAAGAAAGTCGATCTCATCTCGAAAGAGCTGGACCGTGCCTTCACGGTTTACTCAACCGATCAGGTTGAGGCGCGTGCCTTGCTCTCGCCGGACAGGATGGAGCGTTTGATTGCCTTGGAACGGCATTTCTCGGGTGGCAAACTGCGTGGAATATTCGAGGATGGTCATATGAGCCTCGTCCTGGAAGCGGGTGACCAGTTCGAAGCAGGCTCTATCTTCAGGCCGCTGGTAGATGCAAGCCGGTTCACATCAGCCCTGACAGAGCTGGGCCTCGTATGTGACTTGATTGATGGCTTTCTGACCCGTGACTGGGTGAAGAGGCGGCTCTGACCAGTCTATCGTGTATCGTATTTGTCGGCCTTGCGATCTCCCAGCAGCATGCGTTGCTCAAGGCGGCGGCGGAGGGCCGCGTAATAGGCTTCCAGAAAGGCAATATCGGTCTCTCCCGGTTGGGTCTGCCAGCCGATCTTTGTCCGGATGCGGAGCGCAACCTGCGATTTCACTTCTTCGGTTGAGTTTCTCAGCACATCCTCCAGAACGTGAAGCTCGTGGATGCCATAGGCATCGGCCTGCTCCGGTGTGAAGGCAAACCTGCCTGGCAGGGCCTGGCTTGCCGCAGAGGAAGAGATATCGCCCATCAACTTGGCCTTGGGCGCCCGGATCACCCATGTGCCAGCGATCAGGTCTCCGACGCGCATCTTGTCCTTGTTGAAGATGGGGAAGAGCAGGAAGATTCCGGACCAGACGAGGCCCAGAAGGGCTATCCAGCCTGACACGCCCGTGCCACCCATCATCAGGAATTGAAAGGGCAAACCGACTTCAATCTCGCGGATGAAATTTCGTGCCAGCACAGAGTTTGCGGTCAGCCTGCCGCCATCGCGGGCCGCCACACGTATGCCTAGTGCACGCTTGCCTGGCGTGGCGGATTTCGGTCCCAACTCGAAGAAAATGTAATAGAAGTTCCGCAAGAAAAAGAAGAAGACCAGCCAGACCGCAAACGCAATGTTCGCGCTGCCGCTTCCCATGGCACGGATGGCATAGCTTAGCCCGATGGCTGTCGCGATCACGATGGCCCACTGGATGGCCACATCGATCAGGAAGGCCCCGGCGCGTTCGCTGGCCGTGGACAGTTTCAAATGAATGACCGCGCCTTCGGGCGTCACCAGTTCGCGAACCAGTTTGGACTGGCGCTGATTTTCCAGCATACGCGCACGTCGGCGCTGGTCGGCTTCAATTTGAAGGCGACTCAGATTCTGCGGGGCGTGAGGAACCGTTGCGTTCATGGCTTCGCCTCGTCCCGGCGCGGCAGATAGAAATAGGCCAGCCACAGGAACATCATGCCGATGGCGATCGTGTAGCGGGTCACATCGCTATTGATCATCTGTCGACCGAAGCCTTCCAGAATGGCGGCCACGATCAGCATGATGACACAGCCCATCGCAATCGTCGCGGCCTTCTGCCCGGCATGACGCGCAGAGGCGAGCCGGGTCATGCGCCCCGGAAAGGCCACCGCGCCGCCGATCAAAAACCCAGCTGCGCCCGCCAGAATGATTGCGAACAGCTCTGTCGTGCCGTGGATCATCAGCCAGCCGGTGAATTCATAGCCAAGCCCCTTGCTCCAGAATACGGCGTACATCGATCCCAGGTGCACGCCATTATAAATCAACAGCCAGGCCGTCGGGATGCCAAAGGCAAAGCCGAGCGCGAACGCGAAGAGGGCGATCTGGGCATTGTTGTTGAACAGGTAACTGGCAAAGGACGTTAGCTGCCCATCTTCGGTGCTCATCGGATCATGGTAAATCGTGGAACGCAGATACTCCACAGTCGCATCCGGATTGCGGCCATCCCAGAAATTGTTGCCATGAAAGGTCCAGAACCAGTCCATGTCCTGAACGCACAGGAAGAAGGCCAGTGCCCCGCCGCCGAACAGAAACAGGGTGGCCAGCAGGGTCGGCCCCAGCGCTGCAGAGACACAGGCAGGCCAGTCCCTGCGCAGGAAATCCATGATCCGCTCACCAATGGAAGCGCGCGTCCCATATACAAAGAAATAGGCGCGCGTGCAGAGGCCTTCGAGATAGGCAATCACATTTTGGTCCAGAGAGATCGACCGCGCCACAGACAGAGAGGATACGGCCTGCCGGTAAAGGCGCGGCAGGGCCATCATATCTTCATCGCTCAACGCCTTCACGCCATTATTCTCAGCACGGGTGAGGATCAGGTCCAGCTTGCGCCAGTCCGTCTCTCTTTCCTCGCGGAAGCGATAGGATTTTAGAAGGTCGCTCACAGCATGTCCCTCTGCTTGATCTGGATGTAACGTGAGATCAGTTCAACCCCAAACTCCTCCGGTCGCGTCTCGATCACCTGTACGCCCATGCGCTGCAGGCGGCGCAGCACGATATCGCGCTCTGCCATCAGTGTGTCGGCGATCACGGCGCGGCTGACATCCTCGGTCGTGAGGGGCTGGGCGTCGACCATGTCGGCCAGGGCTTCATCCTCAAAAGTGGCGAACAGAACCAGATGGCGGTCCGTCAGACGTTTTACATTTTCCAGCATCAACTCGGCTGAAATCGTGTCCACGAAATCCGAAAAGATGATGATCAGGCTGCGTCTTTCCAAGCGGCTGGAGAGGTTTGACAGGGCGAGGGTGAAGTTTGCTTCTTCCGAAGAATAGTCGAGCTCAGCCGCCAGACTCTGCGCCTTTGTGAAAGCGCGCCGTCCCGCCAGGAAGCCACTCATCAGACCGGGGCGTTCGTCAAAGCCATAGATCATCGTCCGGTCGCCATTGCGCAGCGACACAAAGCTGAGCAGCAGACCGGCATTGATCGCCCGGTCAATCTTCGGCACGCCGCCTAGCGGCTCGCTCATTAGGCGTCCGGTGTCGAAGGCAAAGACGATATTATGGTTACGCTCTGTCCGGAATTCCTTGGCCAGCAGGTTACGGTGGCGGGCCGAATGCTTCCAGTCTATGGCCCG
Source organism: Hyphomonas pacifica (assembly GCF_000682675.1). Taxonomy (GTDB): domain Bacteria; phylum Pseudomonadota; class Alphaproteobacteria; order Caulobacterales; family Hyphomonadaceae; genus Hyphomonas; species Hyphomonas pacifica. The sequence goes on from NZ_AWFA01000011.1 coordinate 45,305, forward strand.
CCGGTCCATGCCCGTTGTGAATTCGCGCAGGGCGTCGAACTCGCTGCCATCGCCGCGATCAATCTGCATCTTGATGCCGAACTCCGCATCCCGCGAATATAGGCGGATGGCTTCATCCTTCACCCAGCGGATATTTGGCGTGACGGGGATGTCCCTGTTCAGCTCCATCAGATGTCGTTTTTGCACCAGGCCCAGCGGCCCCTGCCATCGGCTCCACAGCCTGATCAGCTGTGCCATGCCACGCCGTAAGGGCGTCAGTCCGAAGGCATAAGTCCGCTCACGGTTATTCCAGCCGCGAAGGCCTTTGGCTGGCATGTCTTCCAGCGTCTCGTTGACTTCCAACAGGATCTCGATGCGCCTTGGCAGCGCACCTGTGGAGAAGCTTAACGTCAGGTCCACAGGGTCTGTTGCGCCAACATATAGCAGGGGCGGTACATCCATTTTTACCTGATAGGCGCGCAGACTGGGCCCCACCATGGCGTCCAGCAGGATAAGGCCACCAATCGCGCCAATCCACCCGGCGCAGATGATCCACAATTCCGGACGCAGCAGAGCGATCAGTACCATTAGAGGCACGCCGAGCAGCATCAGGAAAATGGCGCGGGGGGTTGGAGAAATCACCGGGGCGCAGCCGTCTGCTCAATGATGGCCGCAAGCGTTTCGTCGGTTGTCTTGCCTTCAATCTCCGCGCCGGGCGACAACAGCACGCGGTGACGCAGCGCAGGCAAGGCCAGCAGCTTCACATCATCCGGAATGACAAAGTCCCGTCCATCCAGCGCCGCGCGGGCGCGGGCGGCCGTTGCCAGCGCTGCCGCTGCACGCGGAGAAGCGCCGGTTTCCAGTGCAGGCGAGGTGCGTGTCGCGCGGATAATATCCACGATATAGGCGATAATGTCGTCCTGTAGGCGCGCTTCGGCCACAGACGCCACGGCCTCCGCGAGTTCCTCGGCTGAGACGACAGGCTCGACGCCAAAGCCCTTCGCGGTCTTCATGCCTGTGCGGGTGCCGTGTTGTGCTACAATAGCCAACTCTTCCTCGCGGCTCGGATAATCCAGCGTATGCTTGAACAGGAAACGGTCCAACTGGGCCTCGGGCAGGGGGTAGGTGCCCTGTTGCTCAATCGGGTTTTGCGTCGCGATCACCGTGAAGCGGTCGTTCAGGCTGTACGTGTCGCCGTCAATCGTCACCTTGCGCTCCTGCATCGCTTCCAGCAGGGCGGCCTGTGTCTTGGGCGGTGTCCGGTTGATCTCGTCTGCCAGCAGCAGATCCGTAAAGATCGGGCCCTTGGTGAGGCTGAACTCATTGGTCTGGAAGTTGAACAAGTTTGTGCCCAGAACATCTCCTGGCATAAGGTCCGGTGTGAACTGGATGCGACCGAAGCCAAGAGAGATCGAGCGGGCGAAGCATTGTGCCAGCAGTGTCTTTGCCGTTCCGGGCGGGCCCTCCAGCAGAACGTGACCGGAGGAGAACAGGGCGGTCAACAAAATATCGACGGTCGTGTCCTGGCCGACAACGGCCTTGCGCACTTGGCCGCGAATTCTGTCCGCCAGCGCCTTGATATCATTTACGTTCATTCACGGATCTCCCAATAATTCCCTTGCGCCAGCGATACAGGTCGCGAGCCTTGTTCATGAGGTCTTCCCGGTTTGCGGCAGGGGCGCGCAGTCCGGCTTCCATTTCAGAGAAGCGCTTGCCGGTCTTTTCATCCGGTCCAAGACGGTCAAACAAAGCTGCCAACTGCGTTTCGGTCAGTGTCTTCGGGGCGCCAATCTCGCGCGCCACGCGGCGGCGGATCATCTGCAAATACCCAGGTGCCATACGGCTTTCCCGGCGCGCCATGGTGACGAGACCTGCGGAATTGTCCGCTAGTGCCTGCTTGCCCAGCGCGATGGTGCGGCCTTCACGGGCGGGCGGGCCAAAGCGTACCAGCGCCGCCCAGCCGAGCAGAAGCGCGCTGGCCAGGGCGGCAAGCGTCGCGCCAATGAAGGGAACGTCGAACACCATTTGCATCAGATTTTCAGACCGCACAAAGCCATGCAGGGTCGCGTCGAAAATGATGGGTTCGCTATAATCGTAACGCAGATAATTGATCATCTGCATGGCAAAGCGCGCATTGGCTATATTGGACAGGCCAAACGTATTGATCATGTCCGGATCGCTGAGGATGTAGATTGGCTTGTCCGGCACTTTTGAGAAGAGGTATCCGTTCCCAACGCTGACAATTGGCTCCAGATTGTCGCTCCGGACGATCTGCATTTTCTTGTCGGGTTTCAGGGCCATTTTGCCGAAAGGTGTTTCGGTTTCCCATGGCACATCAATCCGGCCGATCTCTGCCTCAATGGAAAGATCCGACAAGAGATCATTTATATCTGTCGCGCGGGCAAATTTGGCATCCCTTTGCCATTTCTGGTTTGTCGGGTCCATTTGGCCCGTCCACTTAGGCAACACGACCAGCGTTGTCCGGTCTGGCGTATAGTCCTCCAGTGCGTCATTCATGCCGCGTGCCGACAGGGTCAGCACCAGGACGCCCCAATCCGTTTCCGTCAGTGTGCGTTCAGAGCGTGAAATCATCACCGGATAGTTTTGTGCCTCAAGCAACTGTACAAAGCCATTATATCCCAGCGCAGACGTCGAGAAGGGGTGGTCCCCGGCCTTGTTGCGGTCCCGCAATTCCGGGGACCAGCCGGCCAGCACCATAATGCCGCCAAAGGACAGGATCGCGATTGCCAGCAGAATGCCGACGACGCGCGCGGAAAAGGGCGATTCCGTCTGGGCTTTCCGGCTCATGACCACTCCCCGCCAAAGGCAAAATCCTCATAGGAGGCTCGGGCCGTTTTCCAGTTGGCTTCGTTTACGTCACGCCCGCCAAAGAAGCTGTGCTCCACGATGCGGATGATCGGATTCAGCGCAGCGCGTACACGGTCCGGCAGATAGCGCAGGCTGCCGATTTCCCGTGCGGTCAGAGAGCGCGGCACGCCGCCTTCCAGGCGGGTCTGGATGTCTTCAATGGAGCGAAACAATAGCAGGTGGACCGCCTCGGCAAATTTGCCTTGCCGCGCAAGGGCATCCGCCTCCTCCAGCAAAGAGCGCGCCACAGCCGCTTCCGGGCGATAGTCCGGAATGACATCATCGCCATCCTTGTCTTTACTGCTGCCATCACCACCAAAGCGCACCCGCAGTGCTTCGCCGAACAGGAAGTATAAAACACCGCCCACAATGGCTATAATAATGGCCCAGAACAGGAACTGAAAAACCGGTCCCAGATGGCTCAGAAAATTCAATAGACTCGTCAGCCATTGCGGGGGCGGCTTTATATCAGGCGGTACGATCTGCTCGGCTTCGGGCCGCTCCAGCTGCATCTCTCCATTTCGCAAAAAGTCCCGATGCGCCCGCTCCAGCGCGTTCAGGTCTGTCGCAAGCGGTTCATTACCGTCGTCATACTCATCATAGGTGTAGTCATCATCCGTTGCGGGGGCGTAGACTGGATCATCATGCAGGCTCGGTGTCTCACCCTGCTGAGCTGTTGCTGGCAAGCTCATGGCTGCAGTGATCAGCAATGCGGCGCAGAGGCGTCCGGTCCTGTTCAAATAAATTCTCCCCACATTGTGGCGGCGCCTACCGCCCTGACTCTTCCTGACTATTTCAGAGGTTGCGGGCGGCTTCAACGGCCTATTGCTAAACGGGTCTGGGATGCCGATATAGCGCCCTCAAGGCAGAGATGAGGCAGGATATGGACAAGGCAGAACTCTACAGGGATCTCAAGGCGGAAATTGATGCGGTCGTGGCGGGTGAGACCTCGATCACGGCGCGATATGCCACAGCCGCCTGCATTCTCGCGCAGGCCTTCAAGCCGCGATTTTTCTGGACAGGTTTCTATGTCGTGGACCCGCTGAAGGAGCGCGAACTGGTTGTCGGCCCCTATCAGGGAACTCTCGGCTGCCTGCGCATTCCATTTGGCAAAGGCGTCTGCGGCCATGTCGCCGCTACGCAGGAGCCGATCATCGTGCCGGATGTGCACGCTTTCCCTGGCCACATTGCCTGTGACTCCGCGACCAATTCCGAAATTGTTGTGCCAGTGTTCGATGGCGAGGGCCGATTGGCGGCTGTCCTCGACATCGACTCAACAGAGCACGATGCTTTCGACGAGATCGACCGTGACGGTCTAGTTGCTGTCTGTCAGGGGCTCCTCACCGCCTGATGCGTCTTGGGCGGATAGGCCAGAGGTCTCATCCGCCATCAGCGGCAGGTCGGTGCCTGCAATCAGGTCCAGACGGTCATTCAGGGTCTCTTCCAGAATGTCCAGCTTGCGGGCACGCAGGCCGGAAATCCGTTTGATCTCGTGGTTCAGCTCAAGCCAGACATCGCGGTCCGGATCATATTGCGGCCACTCGGGGAGGCCTTTTCCATTCGGGTTCCCGGTCTTTGCGAAATTGGTCCAATAGGTCTGCATCGCCTCGGTCAGTGGCATGTCATCATCATTGGCCGGCAGCAGGCCGCCATGGCTGCCAAACACGAAAGGAATTTCGGCTGCGTGGTGGGCGCCCAGTGTCTGACGTTTGCTTGGCGGTGTGCGTGTGAACTGGTAAATCCAGGTAGGCTGGCCAGCCTCCGTATTATGACGCGCCATGAAGCGCGTATGCACGCCGAACAAATCATCGCCCAGCATGTCGGTTGCACCCTTGTCCCATGCGGCTAGGCTTGTCATTCCGTAGAGAGCTTGCAGGGCCTTGGCAGAGTTCTGACCGAACACGCTCGCCAACGCCGCTTCGCGCTCTTCCAGACTGCCTGTAATGTTTGGCCGCAGGATGGTGGGGGATTTGAAGGCGTCGTAGAACAGGGTCGCTTCGTCTGAATTGTAGCCGACCAGCATGGGCACATTATTGATCCTGTCATCCCGGATCGCTACGCCAATCGCTTGCGGCAGGATCTTGCCATCCACATTCGGCAGGAAATAGGCCGTGAGATCCGGTCGGCTGTCGATGCGGGAAACAATTGCGCGTGAGGGAATGGCCCGCAGGCGGTCTGCAGTCGCGGTGCTATCGACCAGTGTGGACAGGAATTCCTCTCCCACATCCTCTGCGCTGCGCACACCAGGCAGGGGCGAGCGCGATAGATGGATCGCATTATAGCTGCTGACACCGCTTTGCATGATGGCTTTCTGATACAGGCCGTCAGCCAAGCGAGAAGCCATCAGCTCACTGATAGATTGTGCCCCTGCGCTCTCGCCGAAGACCGTAACATTGTCCGGGTCTCCGCCAAACGCAATGATGTTTCTTTGAACCCATTCCAGCGCAGCAATCTGGTCCAGCAGGCCGTAATTGCCGGATGTCCCGGCCTCTTCCGTCAGGGCGGGGTGGGCCAGATAACCGAACGGACCAAGGCGGTAATTGATCGTCACCAGCACGACGCCATGTTCGACCAGGCCATTGGCCTGGTATAAATCCATCGCACCGCTACCTGTCTGGTGAGAGCCGCCATGAATCCACACCATGACCGGCTGTAGCTTTGGCTTGCCGCGATTGGCGGTGCGTATGTTCAGGAACAGGCAGTCTTCCACTTCTTTCGGGGCGGGCTGGGATGCAACATATTGCTCTACCAGCGCGCGCTTCCACCATGGCATGCCGACGCCCTCGGTGATCCGGCCGATAAAGTCTCCAAGACCCCCGGTCTGTTGCAGGCATTGCGGGCCGAATTCCCTCGTATCCCGGCTGATGGCACCCCATTGCGGCGGGGCAGACGGGGCGGCCCAGCGGCGAGCGGTGGCGTAGGGGATGCCATTATAGACCTGAACCTCCGGATTATCCCGGTCGATTCCGCCTGTAATAACGCCCTGATCAATGCGCAGCGGCTCTGTCTGCGCCATAGGCTCCTCGGGCTTGTTCAGCTGAAACCAGCCCAATACGCCTGCGGCCAGCAGAACGAAGAAAACAACTATACTCACACGCTTCATAAATCAGACCCCGCCCATATTGGACAAACGCTATACCAGTTGGGCCTGAAAGTCACTTGTGACGACTGCAGCTCAGTCCAGACTTTCCAATGCCTTTTCTGTCGCAATAACAAGGTCTTCTGTAGGCTCAATCCCGCACGCCAGACGCACGAATCCCTCTGCCACCTGATCGCCCCAGCGGATTCTGCACTCAGCGGAGGTATGAACCCCGCCAAAGCTGGTTGCGGGAACAGACATCGCATTGTTTTCAATAAACATTTCTGCCGTTTTGCGATCCTTCAGAGTGAAGCTGACAATCGGGCCATATGTCCGCATCTGGTGAGATGCAACAGAATGGCTCGCATCACGCGGCAGGCCGGGATAGCGCACAGACTGCACAGCGGGGTGCTTTTCCAGCATTTGCGCAACAGCGAGCGCATTCTGGTTTGCCCGGCAAACGCGCAGTTCCAGCGTCTCAAGCCCGCGATGTAGCAGCCAGGCATCAAACGGGCTGACAATCGCCCCGCCCAGTCTCCGATAGGTGCGGATCTGGTTGATCAGCGTCGTATCCCGGCTGGCAACATGTCCGCACAGCACATCGGAGTGTCCGGCCATGGCTTTGGTATCCGCCATCAGCACCATGTCCGCGCCCAGATCCATCGGCTGCTGGCAGATCGGCGTGGCCGTCGTGTTGTCTGCCACCAGCAGCGCGCCTGCGGCCTTGGTCCGGTCTGCCACGGCGGCGATGTCACATACATCCAGCCCCGGATTGGAGGGCGTCTCGATCATGACCAGCCGAAAGTCCGTCATGTCGGCTTCTGCCATTTTTGCCGTTGGGCAGGTCTCCATGATCACGCCGCGCGGAACGAAATACTCCTGCAAAAGGGCGCGCACATTGTAATAGCCGTCAGAGTGCACCAGTACCTTGTCGCCGGGCTTCAGCTGCGTGTGGAGGATCGCCGCCACCGCTGCCATCCCTGATGGGAACAGCACCGCTTCAGCATTTTCCAACAGGCCTATTTCCGCCTCGACACTTTCCACGGTCGGGTTGCCATTGCGGCCATAGAAGTGGCTGCCATCCGGATCGCCGGGCAGCAGAAAAGTCGAACTCGGCATGATCGGCAGGGCCACCGGGTCTCCCTTGGACAATCCTCTCGCGCGGTGATGCAGCAATTCGGAAATGGCAGAGGGTTTCCAGGTCATGGGCAGTCTCTCCTTCAGGCGAGTCGGATCAGTTGGATGCGCTGGACTGTGCGCTGTCTTCCGCCGGGTGGAAATAGAAATCCTGCATCAATCCATCGGAAATCCACGGTGTCTGCGTCTTGCGGGATTCGAAGTAGACAGTGCGCTGCGCCGTTTTGAACACATCCGTTGCATCCATGCCGGGCTGGCTCAGCGCGTCGGCCAGCGCCCTGGCATAGGGGCCGACATTTTCCTCTGGCGCGTCGAACGCGGTCTCGCCCGGCGCTGTGGCGTAGGCGACCAGCGCGCCGCCCACCCAGTCCACACGCGACAGGCCCTTGCTGGCGCTCACGCTCTTCGTGCCGTCGCCTGCGGGCAGGCCCGGATCATTGCGGCAGGCATCCAGCACATAGAAGGCAAAGGAGGGCTCGAACGCCTGCACATATTCAATCACCTTCTCAATCGAAAGTGCGCGGATCAGGTCCGTTTCCGAGGTCAGCTTCATGCCCACAGGTGCCAGATAGTTGGGCCCGTTCGGGTCAGGGGAAAATCCGTGGCCGGAATAGTAGAAGAACACCGTTGGCGGCATCTCCTGGGGCTCCTTTGACAGGCGCGTCGCCAGACTGGAGAGAGATAACCCCATCTCATTCGCGTCCGCATCCCGGTAGAGAAACACTTCAAACCCCGCATCAATCAGGTGGTCTTTTATCAGCTGAACATCATTGTGCGGATTGGTCAAATCGGTCAGGTTTGGTGCATAATTCCTGTTGCCGATCAGCAGCGCGATCCGGGCTGGCCCATCCATTTTCCGCGTCGGCATGAAATGCTCAAGCCCTGCTTGCGGTTTTGCCCCTGCAGGCGCGCGCAGGCTGAGGGCCTTCAGGCGCAGCCTCGCCTGATCCACCAGAACGCTGTCAGGGAATTTCTCTATAAAGTCAGACATCGCTTCAATCGAGTTGAGGCTGACGGCGGACTGCCATACAGCAAGTTCCAGGGCGAGATCTTGTGACATGCTTTCGGCCCGTGGCCCACCGGACGCGCTGGATTGCACGAGCGGAACAGATTTGGTCGGCGCGGCCGCGCTGCCCGTGTCTTTCTCGCCTTCGCCCTCAAACAAAATGAGCGAGCGGGACGTGCTGATGATCGCCTCCGGAAATTGCTGGCCCTCTGACGCCTTTATGGTTTCCGATTGCACGCGCGCGAAAATCTCCGTCACCGTCAGGCCCGGCTCGCGCAGCGCGTCTGCCAGCGCCTGGCTGAAATAAGACCCCTCCGGCGTCTCATAGGCATAGTCGCCAATGCGTGTTGCCCACAGCTGGTAGATTTCCGGCTGCCTTAATTCTTTCGGGTTGTCGCGCTGGCCGATGCCCTTGGAGCGCTGGCCGATATAGGCGCGGTTTGTATCAAAGGCGAGCACCAGTTGGCGCGGCCCGTCAAACACCATTTGAGCCAGCGCATCTTCCACAGAAACACTTTGCGATGTCATGCTCTGGCCCCGGCTGATCTGGGTAATGTCCAGGTCAATCGGGATGAAATAATCCTGTCCCGCGCCGCTGCCTATGCCGTGGCCTGTGTAATAGATAAAGCCGGTGGAGGTCTCTGGGGCGTCCGCCAGCCTCTGTCGGAAATCCGCGAACGCCGCCTGCATTTGCGTCTGTGTGCCATCGGCCAGAACCGTGACATGAAAGCCGATCTCTTTGAGGGCAGCCTCCATTTTCTCCCGGTCGTGCGGTACGCCCGGCAGGGTTCCGACATAGTCATCAAGATACGCTGAATTCGCAATCAGCAAGGCCAGCTTTTCGGGCGCGTCGTCTTCGGCAAAGGCAGACCCCGCGAGCAGCAAAAGCGCGCCTGCCAGGCTAACGGCCCAGCATCTCAGTATCTGCAGAGTACGGCCCATGCGTCTAGTCCTCCGTCCCCCAGGAGAACGGGAACTATACGCGGCTTGCGGCACAAATCCAGAGCCGAGCTTATCCGGCGCTGGCTTCCAGGATTTTGGCATTCGGCCCGATCCGTTCCGCCGCCTGTTTGCGCGTCGCCTCATCCAGCCGACGCCAAGCGGCGCGCAGGGTTTGCAGGCATTTTACCTGATACTTGAACACACCCTGCTCATACTGGCCGCCTTCGATTTCCAGTGAGAAACTGTCCTCTTCGGCATTCAGCGCGTCTTCATTGGCCTTCAGGAAGGGCAAGTAGGTGTCGCCAGCAATGGCCAGCAAGTCCTGAACAGGCTGGCTGAGGCCGTCTGCCCAGTCACCTTCAATTCCGCTGGCATCATCGGCATGGTCCAGCCAGCGATAGAGATAGGGCGTCTCCGCGCGCATCCAGGCCATTGGCGTCGGGTCCACGCTCATCACTTTCAGCTGCCCGTAAAAGCCGAGATCGGCGAGCGAGATCCGGTTCCCGAACAGGAAGCGGTTCGGCCCGGTCGCCATGGTTTCCAGATGCCCGCAGACACGTTTCCAGCTTGCTTCGATCAGCGGCCCTGTGACGGACGTGCAGCCGACCAGCGCCATGCGGCTGATCTGCCGTTCACGGATCGTTTCGGCGGCCTCTTCCACGCCTGCGCGGCCCGCATTGGGCAAGCTGTCAAACATCAGCCAGTTTGCACACCATTCGGCATCGTCCTCATAGGCCCAACGATAATGGAACATTGCTTTCATGAACCATTCGTCTGCCATGTCTTCCAGCAGCAGGCAGGCAAAATGCTCCAGCGGCCTGGGCGGCAACAGGCCACGGCCTTCCTGTTCAAGGCTCAGCAGGAAGGGTGTCGAGTCATTCGTCCAGCTGCCATCCGGACGCTTGATGACGGGGATCACGGGCGCCTTCACATTCGGCATTACCTGCTGGCGGTCTTGCGCTGTCATGCCTGTCCATGTGTGTACCAGCCGTTTGGCCCGCATCGCGGCGCGTACCTTCATGGAATAGGGGGAGCCGACTGCTCCGTAGACTTCATAATGGCTCATATAACCCTCCCGTTTATGTTCTTTTGTTGGATCAGATCCTTTGCGGCCAGGTTACTCGTGAAAGCGATATTGACCGCTTTCAGCAGCGCAATATAGGCCGTCACCCTGTGATACCTTCTGCGCGCTCAACGCGTGTCGTGATAAGTTCCTGGCATAGCAGGCCCGCCTCCCGGTGCCGGGCCATGGACTGGTAATCCTTGTGGTTAAGCGCGGCGATGAAAGCCTGCCGCTTCGGGAAGTGCATCACCATCACCGCATCCCAGTCACCATTGCCGATGAAATAACGCTCGGCCTTGCCCATCAGCAGGCAGGTGCCGCCCACGTCCGCCGCTGCCACACCGAAGGCATCGGCATAGCGCTGATAGGCATCGCGCCCCGGCTCGTCATTCCCGTGTTCGGGGTCGTCCGGCTGGTATTCCGCCTTCACGCGGAATTTCAGCAGATTCACCTGCGCGATGGGGCCGTCATACGGGTCATCCCGAAAGGCACGGAACTGGTCGGCGGTCGGCTGGAAGGCAGGCATGGGGCGCTCCTCTAGGGTCTGAGATGAGGATGCTTGCCGAAATATCGTTCCGTGTAAAGCAGTGCCGCTGCGTGAAGCGCATGTTGGGCGGCCAGATTTTCATAGGCCAGGAAGTCTTCATAAGGCATCTCGACCACCTCGATTTCCTCGTTCGGGTCCAGGGATTGCTCATGGGTCAGCGTGCAGCCCAGCGCCAGGAAATAATGCAATTGATTGTCCTGCACCGCCGGATTCGGATAGCAGGTGCCTACAGGCAGCATCTCACGCGCAGTATAGCCGGTTTCCTCCCGCAGCTCGCGCACCGCCGCGCCTTCCGGATCGCTTTCGTCGGGGTCCATCACGCCGCCCGGTACGCCCAGCAGCACGATTTCGCCTGCATGGCGGTATTCCCGTATCAGCACGACATTACCCTCATCCGTAATCGGAATGATTGTCGCCCAATCGGTGAATTCCAGCACATGATAGGCTGGCACGATATGGCCATCCTCACGCTCGCATTTGTCCGTTCGAACTGACAGGAACTTGTCCTTGAAGGTCTGCCGGCTCTCAAGAATTTTCCACGGCTTGATCATTCCGCGCCAGCCTTCAAATGGCGGTTCAGGAATTCCATCCGCGTTTTCATCAGGTGTACCTGCAGGGCTTCTCCGCGAACGCCATGGCGCTGGCCCGGATAGGTCATCAGCTCGAACAGTTTCCCCTTTTCCTGCAGCATTGCCATAAGGCGTGTCGCATTATCGAACGTGACATTGTCATCCGCCATGCCGTGCACCAGCAGCAGCGGGGTCTCCAGATTGTCGACATGGGGGAACACACTTGAGGCGTCATAGCCTTCCGGATTGTTCTCCGGGGTGCCCATGTAACGCTCCGTGTAGAATGTGTCATAGAGGCTCCAGTCGGTCACGGCCGCACCGGCCACTGCGGCTGCGAACGTACCTTCCGGGGCCTGTAAAACCGTCATCAGCGTCATGTAGCCGCCATAAGACCAGCCCTGAATGGCAATCCGGTCGGCATCCACAAAGGGCTGCGCCTTCAGCCATTTCACGCCCTCCAGCTGGTCGGCCACTTCATGCTTTCCGGTCTGGTGATAGATCACATCCTCAAATTTCTTGCCGCGATTCCAGCTGCCACGATTGTCCAGGCGGAACACGATATAGCCTTGTCGGGAGAGGTATTGATCAGACAGGCTCTCCCAGTCCCGGTCCACCGTCTGTACGTGTGGGCCGCCATAGACTTCGATAATCGCCGGATACTTCTTTGAGTCATCGAAATCCGGCGGCGTCTGGATGGAATAATACAGCGTCTGCCCGTCATTTGCGGTCAGCGTGCCATACTCCGGCACGGTATGTTGCTCCAGATACGGATAATAGGGGTGGCTCTCGTCCAGCTTGTTCTCAAGCAGCCAGGCGATCAGCGTGCCATCCGCTTTGTACAGGCCCGTCTGGGGCGGCTGGTCCGGCGCAGAGGAGGTGCCGACAAAGCTTCTGCCGTCCGGGGCCATGGTGATGGACCAGCTCTTGCCTGTTTCGGTAATGCGCTGCGGCGCAGGGCATTCCACCTTCATCAGGGCAGCCATCGGCATCAGGTCGATGCAATTGCTTTCCGATAGTGGCCGGCGGGCGGGGTCGCCATCGGCGTTCGTGTCCACCTCGTCGCTGCGCGTTGCAATCGGAATGCTGTAGAGATGCTTCTCCAGCGGCGTATCGGCGTAGCCGGTGAAGTAGACAAGGCCCGCGTCCGTATCGACGCCCTCAATCGCACTCACCACCCAGTCGCCACGGGTTAGCGGGATCATGTCCCCGCCTTCAGGGCGCAGTTCATAGACCTGCCGATATCCTGTCTTCTCCGTTGTCTGAAGGATTCGGTCATCGACCACCGTAAAGTCACTGGACAGATTCACCCAGGTCTTTTGCGTTTCCTTGAACGGGCTCCACACCCGCCATGGTTTGCCGTCAGAGCGGTGATAGCGGATTTCGGTCTGGTCGCGGTTCACGGTCTGGAACCAGATGCTATCATCGCTCCAGTTGACCCGCGCCAGATAAGTGTCCGGCCCCACGGAATAGAGTTTCGTGGTCTCTCCCGTTTTGATGTCCAGCACGAACAGGTCCACCTTCGCATTCGGCCGCCCGGCGCGCGGATAGCGCTGTTCGATGACGGTCACATTTTCTGCGGCAATGTCGAACCGGGGCACGACATCCACCGGGCTCTCATCGACCCGCGTATAGGCGACATAGCGGTCATCCGGGCTCCACCAATAGCCAGTATAGCGGCTCATCTCTTCCTGCGCGACAAACTCTGCTACGCCATAGGAGACGGCCTTGTCGGGCTCGGCTTCAGGGGAGAGGCGCTTTTCCTCTCCGCTCGCCAGATCGACCATCCACAGGGCGCCATCGCGAATGAAGCTCGCATATTTGCCGCGGGGCGAGATATTGGCGTCATATTCGAATGTGTCAGTGTCGGTCAGCTGCCTGGTCTGCGGGCCATCCGGCGTCAGGGTAACCAGATGCAGATCGCCGCCCAGCGGGATCAGTATCGTGTCCGCCGTGCCCCAGGAATAATCCAGAATGCCGGTCTTGCCCGCCGTCCGCTTGCGCTCACGCAGGGCTTTTGCTTCTTCCGACAGCTCGACATCTTCCGGTTCCAGCAGCCGCGAGTCGACCAAAAGCGATTGTTCGCCCGTCGCCACATCGAACTGCCACAGATCATAGCGGGCTTGGTCAGTCTCCTTGGCCTTCAGGAACGTCACGCGCTTGCCATCTGGGGAGTATTTTACCCCCATCGGCGAGGAGCCATTCAGCGATGGCGAGGCGTAAAGGCGTTCAAGGGTCAAATCTGTCATGGGTCGGGATACTGCCTTGGCGGGAGAGGAATCTGCGAATGTTGGCGCGGCGACGAGACTGGAAAATAGGGCCAATCCTGTAGCCGCAGCAGCAGTTTGAGCGATATTCAGGAGTGATGCTTTCATGTGGGGGAGCTTACCGGTTTGGGTGGTCATGTCATCCAGTCTGATGACACGATTTAGCTTTTTTAGCTGCAAAACTGCGAATTCGCGCTAGGCAAGGGCATCGATTTCCATATCGTACCCCTCATGGTGGATGGGCAATCTCTGTTTGAAAAAGCCTTTGCCTTGCTGATAGACGGCGAGGGGGGCGAGAGTTTGCTGAAGGCTTCGGCGCTCATGCGCCGTGCCGCTGACGAAGGTCACGCCGCTGCGGCCAATAATTTCGGGGCCATGCTGCATCATGGACGCGGCGTCCATCAGGATTTCGCTGCGGCCCGCGCCTATTATACGCAGGCCGCTGAAGCAGGACTCCCGACAGCTATTTTCAACCTCGGCTTCATGTATCTTCACGGCCTGGGTGGTGTGAAGGATGAAGAAAAAGCCCGCGAACACTTTGAGCGCGCGGCGGAAATGAGCGTTGTTGATGCCATCACTTATCTGGGCGCTATGCTGATGACTGGGGCCGGTGGCCCGCAGGCCTATGACGCCGCGCGCGAATGGTGGGGTAAGGGCGCAAATCTGGGGGATAGCCGCTGCGCCTTCAATTTGGGCATCGCCAATGCGGGAGGTCATGGCCAGAAGCCGGACTATGTCGAGGCTTGGCGCTGGTTCTCCCGCGCGCATGATATGGGCAGCCACAGTGCCGCGAACGAGCTGGAGCGTCTGGCCATCGTCATGACGGAAGAAGAGCGCCGCCGCGCCGACGCCTGATTATCCTGCAATTCAGCTTATTCCGGGTTTGTTTCCAGGGCAGGTTCGTCTGATCGCTCCGCCGTCGCAGCAGCCGCATCCTGCTCATGTAGTTCATTCAGCGCCCGGCCGACATCCTGGCCAACCCAGAAGCCTGCTGCCATGGAAGCGGTTGTCGGCCCCAATATACCGACGCATGATGTCACGAAGCCCAGAAGCAGGGCGCGCCATAGCCTTGCGCCTTTTTTGTGCACGCCTTTCAGTCCACGCCATGTGGTCAGGGCGTCGAATCCGAAGGTCACAAGCATTGAGAGCCCCGCGACGGCCATCATCAGGGAGAAAGGCAGCTTGGCCGTGGTGATCATCAGCACCGTCAGCAGCGTTGTGCTGGGAATGATGGCCGCAAAGAACAGGCGTATGCGCGTGATGGTCGGCGTGCCCTTGCCCCAGATGCGCATTAGCAGGGCCGTCAGGGTACACCAGAAGCCCACGGCAAACGGATAGACCAGCCAGTTCTTCTCCATCATGTCGTCAACCATCGCGTTGACGTTAAGGCGGGGCTCCACCTCACGAAGTTGCTGCGCTGTGGTTTCGAAGGCCACTTGCATCATTGTGTTCTCGCTGGCCCAGAAGAATTTGAACAGGAACAGGATGGCGATCAGCGAAAAGTAGACGCGGAAAGAGGGTGTGTAAGTGCCGTTCATCCATCCTGGAGTCCGCGCCGCCGCGAATACTTTGGCGGGGCTACGAAACAGGTCCCACACGGTGTTTGCCGCGCGAATGTTCAGCCCGAAGACATCCTCCAGCATGTCGTCCAGGTCCGGTTGCCGCTCGGCGGCTTTTTCCTTGGAGACGGGTTGTTTTGGTTCTGTCATCTGGCTCCCCGCGAGAATGGCAGGCCATTCTGATTACGCGCATCGCTGTGCCAATCTGCTTATATTGTCAAATGCGTTCGGCCTGCATTGCGTCTGCCCGCTTGATTTTCCCCCGCGCCCGCGTAACTGAGGCGACGTATTCCCCCTAAGTTTCAGGAGACGCTTCCAATGGCCGGTCCCCAATACGTTTATCATATGCAGGGTCTCTCCAAGACCTATCCTGGCGGCAAGAAGGTGTTCGAGAACATCCACCTCTCTTTCCTGCCGGATGCCAAGATCGGTGTCGTCGGCGTCAACGGTGCTGGTAAGTCCACCCTTCTGCGCATCATGGCCGGTCAGGACAAGGAATTCAACGGTGAGGCTTGGGCCGCTGATGGCGTGAAAGTCGGCTACCTGCCTCAGGAGCCGCAGCTCGACCCGTCCAAGAACGTGTTCGACAATATCGCCGCCTCCTGTCCGGAAAAGCAGATGCTGGACAAGTTCAACGAAATTTCAGGGAAGCTGGGCGAAGACTATTCCGACGAACTGATGGAAGAGATGACCGCGCTGCAGGAGCAGATCGACGCGGCAGATGCGTGGGACATCGATTCCAAGATCCAGATGGCCATGGAAGCCCTGCGCTGCCCGGCGGATAATGCGGACGTCAACAATCTCTCCGGGGGTGAGGTTCGCCGTGTCGCGATCTGCGCGCTGCTGCTGTCCAAGCCTGACATGATCCTCATGGATGAACCGACCAACCACCTCGACGCCGAGACGGTCGCGTGGCTCCAGAACTATCTGATCAACTTCAAGGGCTGCGTCATCCTGGTCACCCACGACCGTTACTTCCTGGATGACATCACCAGCTGGATTCTTGAGCTGGACCGCGGCCGCGGCGTGCCATTCCAGGGCAACTATTCCGGCTGGGTTGAGCAGAAGGCCAAGCGGATGGAACAAGAGGCCCGCGAAGAGCGCGGCAAGCAACGCTCGCTGGCCAAGGAACTTGAATGGGTCCGTTCCAGCCCAAAAGCCCGTCAGGCGAAATCCAAGGCGCGTATCCAGTCCTACGAACAGAAGGCAGCCGAGGCCGAGAAGGAAAAGGTCTCAACCGCGCAGATCCGCATTCCCCCGGGCCCGCGTCTCGGCAATGTGGTTCTGGAGGCCGAAGGCCTGCGCAAGGGCTTTGGCGACAACCTCCTGATCGAAGATCTCGAATTCAAGCTGCCGCCGGGTGGCATTGTTGGCGTGATCGGCCCCAACGGTGCGGGTAAATCCACCCTGTTCAAGATGATCCTCGGCCAGGAAGAGCCGGACGCCGGTACGCTTCGCGTCGGTGACACGGTGAAATTCGGCTATGTCGACCAGAGCCGCAACAAGCTCGACGACAACAAGAATGTCTGGGAAGAGATTTCCGGCGGCACGGACGTCATCGACCTTGGCGGTGTGGAAGTGAACTCCCGTGCCTATGTCGGCGCCTTCAACTTCAAGGGCTCTGATCAGCAGAAGAAAGTGGGCCTTCTGTCCGGGGGTGAGCGTAACCGCGTGCACCTTGCCAAGATGCTGAAACAGGCCTCCAACGTCCTCCTGCTTGACGAACCGACCAACGATCTTGATGTCGAAACATTGCAGGCACTCGAAGAGGGCCTGGATGCTTTCCCGGGCTGTGCCGTGATCATCTCGCACGATCGCTGGTTCCTGGACCGTATGGCGACGCACATCCTGGCCTTCGAGGGCGACTCCCATGTTGAATGGTTCGAGGGTGACTTCTCCTCCTACCTGGAGGATAAAAAGCGTCGCCTCGGCGAAGATGCTGTTAATCCCAAGCGCTTGAAATTCAAGAAGTTTGCGCGCTAAACATTTTCCGGCGCTCTCATGTGGCGCCGGAAATTCTCCACAATGGAGAAATCTCAAATTAACACATTTCTTGTATCAGATTGAACAGGGCAGGGGTAATCAATCAACGTGACCATGGGGGTGGTCGCGCGAAAAATGTGGTGATCCCTATTGGCCCAGTCCCAGGCGAGACAAAAATCGGACGCTCCGTCTTCCGCAGAAAATGCGTCTGATGAGGCAGATTCCAACACGGACATTATCCATCAGGAAGGGCCTTCCTCTTCCAATTTCGACAACATCATTGCGCTGCTTCGCAGTATGTTGATGGTCGAGACCGTCACAGTCTCAATCGCTTACGGACAGCACGAGCACCTGCTCGCCTCCTCGGCCCTGCCGCAGGACGACATCTACAGCAACGTCCAGTTCTTCGCCGGAGTCCCGATCTATTCCTATGACAAGGAGATCATCGGCACGCTCTCCATCATGGATTCCCAGCCGCGCAAACTGACGCCCAACCAGTTGACTTCCCTTGAGGATGTCGCGCGCGTTGCGTCAGACCTGTTCGAGCTGCGCAAGCTGGCCTCGATTGATGGCCTCACCGGCCAGATGACCCGCCGCGCCTTTGAGCAGGAATCCCGTCGGGTACTGCAGCTGTCTTCGCGTCATAGGCACAATGTCTCGATAATTGGTCTGGATGTTGATCATTTCAAATCGATCAACGACACATATGGCCACGCAGCTGGGGACGAGGTACTCAAGAAGGTCGCCCAAAGCTGCGCCGAAACGCTGCGCACCAGTGACATGCTCGGCCGGCTTGGAGGCGAGGAATTCGCTGTCCTGCTACAGGAAACCGACCATGAAGGCGCCACCCAGGTGGCCGAGAAGCTGCGCATGGCCATTTCCCTGCTGCGTTTTGAATTCGACGGCAAAACCGTTGGTGTCACGGCCAGCTTCGGCATCACCTCCAATGTGCATGGGGACTATGATCTCTCAACGCTGATGGAGCAGGCCGATGCGGCCATGTACAAAGCCAAGCAGACCGGGCGGAACCGCTGTGTAGCCTATGGCGATGAACAGCTGCCCGAGCGCGTGCTGCGCCGGCGTGTGCTGAAATCCGGTCAGATTCAATTCGCTGGCAATGCCGCCAATATTGACTGCACGGTCCGCCAGCTTGGTCAGGATGGTGCAGGGCTGGATTTGGTAACCACCACGAACGTGCCAAACGAGTTTCGCCTGCACATTCGCTCAGATGGCCTGACGGCCAATTGCCGGGTTGTCAGCCGTACACAGACCCATCTGGATGTGGTCTTCCGCTAGCGCGCCCCTTACTCGACCGGTCGGTTCTCATCCAGCAGGTCGCCTTCCTTGCTCCCGGCGCGCTCCTCGGCGACCTTCTGGTCGATATGTTCATCCGGTTTCACATCAGCTGCCTCGCTGGTATCGACCGGTACGGATGATTTCGGTTTCGGCTCGGGCTTTGCCGGGGCGGGGTTGCCGACGCTCAAGTCCGGGCCATTGTCAAAGCGCAGACGATAGATCGGCTCGGGCAGGGTGAAGCCGGCTTCTTCCAGCACATCCTTCGCTGCACTGATGGCCAGGCCGCGCGCCTTGGCAAAGTTTGTCTTCCGTTGATCCACCCATCCCATAAAGCGCAACACGATATTGGAATCGCCAACCGTCTGGATAAACGCCTCCGGGTCCGGTGTCGCCAGCACAAAGGGCAGCTCCTTCAGCGTGTCGAGGCCCAGTTGCATCGCCGCCACTGGGTCATCCGTCGCATCGACGCCGAGATCAAATTCGAACCGGCGCTCCGGATTGCGAGTATAATTCAGGATCACGGCCTTAAAAACGGTGGAGTTCGGAATGCGCAGATGGTTGCCATCCAGCGTCATCAGCACGGTGGAGCGAGACGTCAGCCGTACCACCTTGCCCTCATGCTCATCAATCACGACATGCTCATTCGCCCGGAAGGGTTGGCGCACACTCAGCATGATGGACGAGATATAGTTTTCGAGCGTGTCACGCACTGCAAAGCCGACCGCGATGCCGATGACGCCTGCGCCGCCCAGCACCGTGCCCATGATGGCTGTTGCCCCCAGAAAATTCATCGCCACCACCAGGCCGATCAACAGCATGATGATACGGAACGCCCCGGCGACCAGCTCTGACAGGAACGGATTTGGCATCAGTACGCGCCAGAAGGTTTTCCATGATGCCAGCAAGTGGCCAAACAGGCTGATCAGCAGAAACACGGCTAGCGCCACACCATAAAGGGGCAGGGCGCGGTAGAAATTCTTCAGGCGACTGGACGTGGAATCCAAAAAAGGACTGACATTGTCCTGCACCGCCAGCGTCCTCTGCATATGGTCTTCCACCGTCACGACCCCCTGCAAACGCAGGGCAATCTGCTCGGCTCGGTTGGCAGTAGCCGCATTGGCCACATCCCCGCGCAGCGTCACCACGCCTTCGCGCACTTCCACGGTGACGGCTTTCAGGCTGTCGATTTCCTGGAAGATGGCCGCAATCCGTTTCTGAATGTCTGCATCGCTCGCAGCCGGGTCTGGCGTCTGGATGATGGAGGGCGGGTCTTCCGGTCCGACCTGATCGGGCGACTGGGCCAGCGCATGCGGTTCAGACATGACAAGACACAGCGCCAACAGCACGCGCCCCAGCCAGCTCTTCAAGTGGTTGGATATCATAAAATCAGTCTCCCCAGGGCCTAGCCTAACAACCTACCTTGACCACATCAGTTCCCAAAGCCCGGCATATGTTTCGGTGCCGCTGAACATTTGGTCTTCAAGAACCCCACTCATCCTGAGCGAAATTGA